>CALDEP010000038.1 GCA_937942475.1 uncultured Aureispira sp. | reverse complement strand
CGTTTTAATTGTTTTCGAACCATAATATATGCGGCTACAATTAAAAGAAAAATGCCAGCGGTTATGCCTCCATTTTTTACATAGCCTAAAAAGCGATTCCAGTCTTTTTGTTCCTTCACCTTGATGTAATCAGGATTAACAGAAGCAGGACTACCACTTCTTTGTAATTTTTCCCAACTTTGGATGGTATTATTATCCAAATTAAAATCCCTCAATACAATCGTTTGAATCAAGTCAGCAGAGTCTTTGGAAAAATGATAGCCAATACTGTCTACAGGATTGTCATTATCATCATAAATCAGGATAATTTCTTTTTGAGAACTCAAGCCAAAAGGCAAGCCACCAATAAAGTTTTTGCAAGAAGGAAAGGCTTTTGCAAAGCGTTCCTCGTTTTTGCAAACAACGATATAATCTTTCGCTTTAATGGTTGCAGATGGAAAAACAAAGGTTTTTTTATTGGTACTAGCAATCACCCAATTACTAATGTCTAAGTCTTTGTCAGAATCGTTATAAAACTCAATCCAATCGCCTGAAGCACTATCTGCACAGCTGATTTCATTGATAATCATTTGTCGAACGGCAGGGTGTTCACCAGTAACAAAAATAGCTTTTAAGGTATGCAAAGTATCCGAAAAACGAATGCTTAACTCCTTACCATCCATTCGTTCATCGTCCATTTCCCAATGCGAAAATTGAGAACCAAAATAAGGTTTTGCTTTTACTCGAACAGGGAGTTTCTGGAAATAGACACCTTTGAATTTGTTATGAACATCAATCACCTCATTTAACTCCACAACACCACCACTATCTACTTGAATATTAAGAAGGACATCCTTACCATATTCAGGAAAACGCTCTCGTAAAAAAGACCTCATATACTCAGGGCGTTTTTTGACAAAATCCTTCATGCGATCTACTTCTTTTTGCCAACGTTTTTCTGTTAAGTTCCAACGCTCCCAATGTCTTGGCAATTCGGGAAGAATAACCGCCGCCATCTCGTCAATTCTAGGAATAATACTAGTAGAATCAAAGCTTGTATTTAAACGATCTAAAAACCTAGAAACAAATGCTACTTCAAAGTTCTTGTTTTGCAACAGAGAACGCAAATTCAAAGTACTCCAAGGTGGATTTGGCCATCCTGGACCATTTGGGCGGGTGTGAAATGCCAGACTATTGTTGCGAAAGCCAAAACGTCCATAATGTCCTAAACCAAAGTCGGTGTCAAACAAAATCCAACGCCAGCGACCACCTTCTTCCATTGGACGCCAAAATTTAATATTACCACCCGCATCTTGGTTGTCAATATAGATTTGGAGAATTTCATATTCCATGAAATTATTAACATCCATTTGAGTATTAATATAATCAAAATTTTCTTGACTGGCTAGGCTATTACTACGCATAAATGTTCGCATAGCATCATAGGTCTTTCGGCTACCGGCTTGCACGCTTTTGCGGTGTTCTACTAAGTTGACGCTATCTTTGTGATAACCAAAATTCTCAACTAGATAATGACGGGTTAATTTTTCTCTAAAGTTATAAATTCCCCAATATTCGCCATTAATAAACACAAGTGCAGGTCGGTAGGCTTGCACCTCCATGCCTATATCTTTGCCAAAACTAGTAATCAAGGCATCTCTAAAGTGGGTTTCTCCAAAATCACTACCAGAATTTCTAAGCACCAAGCGTTTGTATTTCTTTTGCTTTTTCTCAGGGAAAATACGATGGCGAACATATTTATTGCCATGTCTAGATTTACTAGCATAAAGGGAGAAAGATTTTTGAGGAAAAATACGACTCATCCCACCAAATATTTTAAAACCAACGGCACCATCAAAGACCCGTTCTTTGTCTGTTTCAAAGATTTCTATATAGCAAGGATATTCTTTTCTAGAGTAGAAATTGGCTCCCTTGTGTGGAAATCTTGCCCCTGCTCTAGGGCCTCGTTTAAAAATGCCTTTGACAGGATCAAACAAGATGTATGGAGGAATCGAAACCGATAAAACAGGTAAGGTAATAGAGTCTTCTCCAATAAAATAACTATTGGTCAACACAGCACTACTCTTGCCATTGGCAAAAGCTAAGGCTTTGATCACAACATTTGAGTCCACCAAGATAGCTCCTTGATAACGTTTGGATTGTAGGCTTGGGCGATTGCCATTAGTGGTGTAATAAATCGTTGCAGAAGCGGTACTTGCTTTCAATTCCACAGGTATGCCCGTTTGGTAGAAACCAGCTTCTGGTGTTGCTTTTAATAATAAGGTATCTTGCCCCCAAAGAATGGAGTTGCTGAGTAAGCTAAATAACAATAAGTAGATTGCTTTCATTTTTCTATTCAAAAGTTTATTTTTTTTAGAGTCTTTAGACTCTATCATCTTTTTGGGGTAAAATATAGGATGCTTGTCCAAACATTTTGAAGACAAGTCCCGTAGAAGGAGTTTTCTAGAATGGCATAAAAATACTAAGATTTATTAAAACTAATGACAGGTTCTAATCTATTATCAACATTAAATTGAGTATTAGGCTCTTTTCTTGATTAATCGACCTTGCTTGCTTGTTAATAAAAAACAAAAATAGATGCAATACCCCGATACTACCAAACTATCCTCTATCAAATCTTGGGCAGTAGAAGACCGACCAAGAGAAAAAATGTTACAAAGAGGTCGAAAACATTTGTCCAATGCCGAACTGGTTGCCATTTTGTTGGGTTCTGGTTCTATGACCGAATCAGCAGTCAGTTTAGCGCAACGGGTGTTAAGTTCTACGAATAATAATTTGAATGAACTGGGTAAACGAAGTATCAAGGAGTTGCAAAAGTTTAAGGGAATTGGTCCTGCCAAAGCCATTGCTATTTCTGCCGCTTTAGAATTGGGCATTCGTCGTCAGGCAACTCCGCTCACTCAAAAACCTCAAATTACACAAAGTTCAGATGCTTATGATGTCTTGATTGCTGATTTGATGGATTTGCCCCACGAAGAATTTGTTGTCTTATTACTCAACCAAGCCAATCGTGTGATTGATCGCATTTACATTAGTGTGGGTGGAGTGGCAGGAACGGTGGTAGACGTTAAAAAGATATTTCGTGCGGTGTTGGGGAATCCTTTGGTTGCCAGTATTATATTAGGACACAATCACCCTTCTGATAATTTGAACCCTAGTAAATCGGACATTGCGATTACCAAAAAGATAAAAGAAGCAGGGCAGTATTTGGACATCTCGGTTTTAGATCACCTGATTATTGCTGGGAATACCTATACTAGTTTGGCAGATGAAGGTTTGATGTAGGTGGACTTGGAGTTTTTTCGGGAGAAAAGCATGGTGCTAGAGACGTTCAACGTGACGATAAATTAGTTGTAATGCTTACTTAACTCATTTACGCGAACAATTGATTAGGCTGGCAAAAAATCTATGTTCTCGTATCAAATTTTCTTAATTCTTAATGCTAAATTTTTAATGTTGAATGCTTTATAGCACAACAATCATTAAAAATTTAGCATTAAGAATTCAACCTTAAAACAGTCCTTAAATAAGCAACAATGAATTTAATACTGAACGAAAAAAGGTTATTCGCAGGCTCATGAGAGAGTTCTTGAGTAAATCAGTTACTTAATTCTAAAACTAAGATGATAATGTTGTATCTTTGTACGAATAGCATCAGAATTAATACAATAAAATGGAAAAGAAAGATATAAGAGAATTAAGTTTGGAAGACTTAGTTCGTTTTTTTGTTAACATAGGGGAGTCGAAATTTAGAGCCAAACAAGTGTACGAATGGTTGTGGAAAAAGAGTGCTTATTCTTTTGACGACATGAGTAATTTGTCTAAAAAGTTGCGAGAAAACTTAAAAGAGGCTTTTGTGATTTTACCAATCATAGAAGATATGTCTCAAGTAAGTGGAGATGGAACGATTAAGTTTCGATTCAAGTTACATGATGGGCACCTAGTGGAGTCGGTCTTAATTCCTGTTTCTAATCAAAATAGATATACCGTTTGTATTTCTTCACAAGTGGGCTGTAGTTTGGCTTGTAAGTTTTGTGCTACAGGGCAAATGGATCGTCTGCGAAATTTGACAGCAGCGGAGATTTACGATCAAGTGGTCAAAGTTGATGTGCAGTGTCAAGCACATTATAACCATCCGATTACCAATATAGTCTATATGGGAATGGGTGAGCCTTTGTTGGCTTACAAACCAGTCATGCGTAGTGTTGAAATGTTGACCTCGGAGGCGGGCTTGAATATGGCGCCTAGAAGGATTACGGTAAGCACGGCTGGGATTGCCAAGATGATAAAAAAATTAGCGGACGATGGCACAAGAATTAATTTAGCCTTGTCTTTACATGCTGCTGATGACGAGAAGCGGAATTCAATTATGGCAATCAATGAAAGCAATGATTTGAAGACCTTGACAGAAGCCTTGCGTTATTTTTATGATAATACAAAAGACAACAAAATAACCTTTGAGTACATTGCTTTTGATGGCTTTAATGACAGTATTGAAGACGCTAAAAATTTATTGAAACTGTGCCGTCAAGTGCCAACCGCAAAAGTTAATGTCATCGAATATAATCCTGTGAGTGGGGTTGATTTTGTGAAGTCGGGAGAAGACAAAATGGAACGATTTGCTCAGTTTTTAAGAAAAAATGGTGTTGCAATTACCTTACGTCGCTCTCGTGGCAAAGACATAGATGCAGCTTGTGGTCAATTAGCAAACAAAGAATAAGAAGCAAATGATACATTTATTACAGTTAGAATGGAAAAAATTAGCGCCTAATCGTGCCTTCAAAATTGCAGTAGGAATGTATATCATTTTGCTGCCTTTGTTGTATTTGACGATTAAGTCCATGATTAATCAATCAGGGGCTAGTGGTGTGGATATGATAGAAGCTTATTATGTGTTTCCTAACATTTGGAATACCGTATCATATTGGGCTAGTTGGCTGACCTTTTTTCTGTTAACGTATCTATCTATTTGGATGATAACATCTGAACATACGTTCAAGACGATGCGTCAAAATTTAATTACAGGAATGGAGCGTCGCTCTTTCTTGTTGGGAAAGATCGGAATGATGACTGTATTAGCTGGAGCGGCAACTATTTATATGGTAATTGTTACCCTTGCTTTTGGTTGGTTTGCTGGCGGTTATGGAAATCCTTTTGGACATGAAATTAGTGCCATCTGGCGGTTTTTCGTTCAGAATATGTTTTACATGAGTTTTTCCTTGATGTTAGCTATTTTGTTCAAACGAAGCGGTTTAGCCTTAATTATCTTTTTTGCTTATTTATTAATAATAGAGCGTATTATCCGCTATTTGGTTTTTCTAAGCCTTCTAAAAAAACTCTATTGGGGAAGTTTTTTACCAGGAAGTGCTGCATGGGATGTTGTTCCTATTTATATGGGAGACAGTATGCTTTCGGGGGACAGTGAGACCGCCAATATAATATTGTCTTACAATACAGCAACTGGAGTTACCATTGCATATACTATCCTGTTCTTGTTTATAGCATATAAAGTATTTATGTCTAGAGATTTGTAGGTTTTAATTCTTAAAATCAATATAACGCTCTGCATTGATGGGTTGCCCATTGAACCACATTTCAAAGTGTAGATGTGGACCTTCTGTCATTTCGCCTGTGTTTCCAATGATGGCAACGCCTTCTCCTACATCAATAATATCCCCTGCTTTTTTTAGGAGAGAAGAATTGTGTTTGTAGAAAGAAATGACATTGTTCTCATGCTGAATAGCGAGCATGTGCCCTGTTTCTACCGACCAAGTAGCGACAATTACAGTTCCCTTTTGAGTTGCTTTGATCACAGCTCCTTTAGGAGCGATAATGTCCGTTCCATAATGTCCACGACTAGGCGCAAAGGTATCTGAAACCATTCCTTTGATGGGAGCCATAAAAATCATATTGCTAATATCGGTATTCTCTTCCAAGGTGTTTTCAATTAGATTTCCTAATTCGGCTTCATTGTCAACACTTTCCATCAAGAGTCTTAACTCATCTGATTTTTCTGGAACCTGAACATCTTTCCCTGCTTTTTGATTGGCAGGATCTTCCACACTTTTTTCGTATTCAAATTTTTCGTAGACCAAATCTTTTACTTTTAAGATAAAAGCATCTCGATCGTCAACAGCTTGTTCCAAGGAATCAATGTGTACATAAATTTCACTAATTTGAGAGCGAATGTTTAGGTTACTGCGTTCAGGAACAATTTTACCCAATGGCGTCAAAACCAAGAGCAGAATCGTAATTAAGCTAACCGTCATAATAATTGCTCCAATAATTGCTGTAACATTAAATGGAAGCAAGCGAAAAGAACGCTCTTCTTGAAACGTTTCATCGTTCATTAATACCAAACGATATTTACCATCTATCCACTTGAACATGAGATTTTTTTTATTTTAACAGTGTCTTCTACCTAAAAGACAGTTGTTTTACGTTATTACAAATATATAGTTTGCGGCTTTTGTTTTTTTTGAAATTCCCAAAAGCTTTTCAAATTATAAATATAAAGGGCAAAAGTACAAAAAGAATGGTCGTAATTGTCACATAAACTCTTACACTTTCGTTAAAAAATAAGAACAAAGCAGCAAAAGTTAAATAAAGAGCGTATTTTCGTATAGAGTGCGCTTATTTTTATGTTTGTAACAGCCTAATTTGAGGATTCGATAATTTGTAAAATTTTATTTAGACTCAAAATTAGAACAAACGCAAAATACGTTGACCCATCATTACAAAAGCAAAACGATTGATTGCATGAAAAGTCTATTTATATTTTTTGGAAGCATAAGTGTCACCATCCTCCTATTAGCAGGATGTGGCAAACAAACCTTAGCAACCAAACCTTACCACAATTTAACAGGTCGATACAATGCTTATTACAATGCAAACTTACGCGTTGAAGAGAGCTTTAGTACCTTAAATAAGCAACATCAGGATAATTACAATAAATTGTTGCACATGTATCCTTATGCTGCCGCTGCTGATGTAAACTCTGTCAAGCAACCACTAGATGAGGCGATTACTAAATCTGCTCGAAATATTAAATTGCATGAAATTGGTAATTGGACGGATGATAGTTATCATCTAATGGGGAAAGCAGAGTTTTTACAACAAGAATATGAGCGTGCTGCAAATACCTTCAAATTTATTGTGGATAAATACCATCCTGAGAACGTTGCCAAAGAGTTAGAAAAACTTAAAAAGAAAAAAAAGAAGAAAAAACGTAAAGGAAAAAAACGTAAAAAACGCAAAAAGAAGAAGCGTAAGAAGAAAAGTACAAAAAAGAAAGGAAAGAAAAAGCCTAATGGCGACCCTGAAGAGGAAGAAGAGGAAAAACCAATTAAATATGGTTTGAAACATCGTCCTGTACGCTACAAATCTATGTTGTGGTTGGCAAAGACGTATATCGAGTTAGGTCAATACGACGATGCTGGTTATTATTTGCGTCAGTTGGAGAATGATATGAAGGTACCTAAAAAATTACGTTCTGAAGTACAAGCTGTCATTGCTTATAATTGGATTACTCAAAAAGAATATGCAAAAGCAGTAGAGCCTTTGGAAGCTGCCATCAAAGGAACCAAAAAGAAGACGGTTAAGAATCGTTATGTTTATGTATTGGGGCAAATTTATCAGATGCAAAGCAACAATCAAATGGCGATGGAAAACTTCCATGATGTCTTGCGTTTGCGCCCTAGTTATGCGATGGAATTTAACGCCCGTTTAAATATGGCAACTAATGCTGCCTCTGCATCAGGAAAAAAGGCCGTCGACCCAGAAATAGCTTTGAAACGTATGTTGCGTGATTCTAAGAATGACGAATATAAAGATCAAATTTACTTTGCTTTGGCTAAAATTAAATTAAAGTCGGGTAAAACGGACGAAGGTATTCTTGCGTTGCAACAATCCTTGAATTATAGTGCTAGTAATGCACAACGTGCAGAAGGTGCTTTGTTATTGGCAGAGTTGTTTTATGAAAAGGATGATTTTGTTAGATCTTACGCCTATTATGATAGCACGGTTCAAGTAATGGACAAGGAAGATGAGCGTTATACAACTACTGAAATGTATAAACGAAGATTGGAAGGCGTTGCTACTCATGTTGCTATTAAGGTGGATAAAGATAGTATGTTGATAGTAGGCGCTTTTGATCGAAAAAAACAAGAGGCTTGGGCGATTAGAGGAATGGAAATGGATGAATTAAATGGTCAAAATGATGGCGCAACAGCAGCCGTTTCCACAGTGAAAGCAGGAAGATCAGGTAGAGGAGTGATTGATAGAGAACGTCAAGGAATGAAATCTGTAGATGAAGCTGCTTTGCCAAGTCGATCAAATAAAAGAACGACTACTGCGAATGGAAAAATAACCATCTCAGATGCAGAAATTCAAAAATCAAAATTTCCTTTATACAATGCTTCTCTGAAGAAAAAAGGAGAACGTGAATTTGAAAAACGTTGGAACAATCGTGCTTGGGTGGATGATTGGAGACGTTCGGATAGAGAAGAAGATGTCAATACCGTTGAGGCTGATATTGTAGTTGTAGAGCCTAAAACACAAGCAGAAATTGATGCTTATTTGAAAAAGAGAGGCGTACCAAGAAGTGATCAAGAAATAGCTTCTACCAAAGCTAAGGTTGGAGAAGCCATGTACAAAGCAGCCGAGCATTATAGAGAGGATTTGGGACGTACAGACAAGGCATTGAAATTGGTGGAAGAGTTGGTTCGAAAATACCCTGAAAATACTTATGCTGTAGAAGGGATGTTCTTGGCGTACAATATTTATTCTGAAAAAAATAACATCAGCAAGGCTACTTATTATAAGAATGAAATCTTGAAGAAATACCCTGAATCTAATATTGCTAAGGTCTTGAGTGATCCAGAATTTGCAAATTCTGAAAAGCTAAAATATGAGAAAATCAATAAGTATTATGATGATACTTATGCTATGATTCAAGGGGGAGAAGCGGAAAAGGCTTTGGGGCGTGTCCGAGCAATTCCAACAGAATTTGGAAATAATTATGAGATGAAAGCTCGATTTGCAATTCTTGAAGCCATGTGTGTGGGCGGAATGAAAGGCGAGCAAGATTATATTAAGGCGCTTCGAATTATTGTGACGAGTTTTCCAGATACCAAAGAAGAAACGCAAGCCAAAAAAATGATTGCTATTCTGAGTGGTAAGAAAGGAAACAGAGGTGGAGGAAGCAATGCTAAAAATGGTAGTTCAGATGAAGAAAAAGATATTTATAAGGTTAACAAAAAAATGAAGCACTTCATTTTGATTGTTTTTGATAATGCAAAAACAAGGGTGAACCAATACCGAGCACCTTTAACACAATACAACAACAAGTTTCACTTAAATAAAAAGTTAAGTGTCTCTACTATTTTAGTAGATCGTACCATTCCTACTTTGATTGTGCGTGGGGCGTATCCAAATGCTGATGAGGCGATGAAATATGTGGTTGATGCACGTTCAAATAAAGAGTTTTTGCCAGGAGCGACAGGCTATACGATTTATGCTATTTCAAGCGAAAATTACGGGATAGCAATGACTACTCAAAAATTCCGATTGTACAGTACATTTTTTGAAACACACTACCGATAAATAATAGAATCAACCTATTGATAAAATTGGCATTTCTTCTAGAAAGAGATGCCAATTCTTTTTTTATCTTTGTAGAGTAAATATTGGAAGACAGATTTATAGATCAAGTTTTGAATCTGAAATTCAATTAAAATGTCGCTAATTTGAAGTGATGGTCTGTGGATGTTTTTTTTATTAAAAAACATAAAAATCAAAGCTCTTGTGAAAGAAGCTTTGGGATTTGTATTAATTTGATAATTAAATTAATACGATTTTAGCAGCCTGTTGCTGAAGCAATCAAAAAATAACCTGTTATGCCTAAATATATAGAGGATTCACAAGAGTCATCCAGTTCTAATGGAGCTAATTTGGATGGTAGAGAAGAGAGAGTCGCTAAATATCACAACTTTATCAAGTGGATGTGGCGCTTGTATGCGCTAGGAATTCTAATTGTTATTGGAGTTTTTGTAATGCTTTCTTTTGATTTGCCCTCTTTTGAAGAGTTGGAAAATCCAAGAAGTAGAATCGCATCCAATATCTATTCTTCTGACGATGTGGTTTTAGGAAAGTATTACATCGAAAATCGAACGCCCGTAGAGTACGATAGTTTGTCCCCTCATTTGATAAATGCTTTAATTGCGACAGAAGATGCTCGTTATTTGGAGCATTCGGGTATTGATGCAGAAGCACTAGCACGTGTTCTTGTTAAGACTTTAATTCTTCAACAGCGAAATGCAGGGGGAGGAAGTACGATTTCTCAACAGTTAGCTAAGTTATTAGTTGGACGTCCAAACACTAGAGATAAGGGAATGGCTGAACGTTCTTGGTTGTTGTTGTCCACCAAATTGAAGGAGTGGTTAACAGCCGTTCGTTTGGAGCGTTCTTATACGAAGGAGGAGATTATAGCGCTTTATTTTAATGAATTTGATTTCTTATATGGAGCAAATGGGATTAAATCTGCTTCGGAAATTTATTACGATAAGCATCCACGAGATTTAAGCATTACTCAAGCGGCTATGTTGGTGAGAATGCTCAAAAACCCTTCTTTATACAATCCTAGAAAACATCCAGAACGGGCTAAAAAAGGACGGGAACAGGTATTAAAGAATATGGAAATGAAGGGGCATATCACAGAGGCACGTTACCACGAATTGCGTAAAACGCCTATTGATATGTCTAAATTCCGAATCAAAGATCACAATGATGGAATTGCAACCTATTTTAGAATGTACCTAAGGGATCATTTGAAAAAACTATTGGTTCAATTAGCAAAGGACAATCCACAGTTCCAAAAACCAGATGGAACGCCTTATGATATTTACAGAGATGGGCTTAAAATCTATACCACGATAGATTCTAGAGTACAAATGCATGCAGAAAAAGCGGCTAGAGATCACTTAAAAGAACATCAAAAACGTTTGTTTGAAGCTTGGTCGGATTGGAATCATCCTAATCCTGAAATTAGTTCGAAAATTAAAAATCCTTGGACTCGTAAGGGCTATAAAACAACAGATGGTGAAATGGAAATTCGTCGATTGAGTTTGGCGAAACAAGTTTGGAGAACAGATCGTTATCAAGCGGTGCGCTCTAAATTGATGCCAACGGCTCATCAGCGAAAATTAAGAGACATAGATGTAGATCGATTGTTTCAGATCGTAGAATATGAAAAAAATCCAAAGCAAAAAAATCGTTATTCTCCTAAAGTAGATGGAAAAGCATTGCTGAAAAAATGGGAAGAAACAGGCTTTATTACCAGTAAACAAGCACAAGTTTATAGAGATGTACTTTCTACGAAAGCTATAGACTCTTTGCAAAAACAGCACAAGGCAATCATGGATTACATGAAAAAGCCAGTGCAAACAACGATTTTTGCCTATAATAAAAAAGGTGAAATAGATACCTTGATTAGTCCATTTGATTCTATTCGTTATCACAGAATGCACCTACAAACAGGAATGATTGCTGTAGAACCAGTTTCTGGAGCTGTTCGAGCTTGGGTTGGAGGAATTAACCACAAATATTTTCAATTTGACCATGTTAATAAAGAACAGGCTGCACGTCAAGTTGGATCTACCATCAAACCCTTCTTGTATGCCTTGACGGTAGACTTAAAAGGTTATTCCCCTTGTTTCAAAGTTTGGGATCAGCCAACAACAATTTCGAAGGGAGAAGGACAGTTTGGCTTGTTGTCAGATTGGACGCCTAAGAATGCTGGTGGATATAGTGGTGATGAAATAACGTTGACAGAAGCCTTGAATCGTTCTTTGAACTCTGTTTCTGCTTATTTGATGAAAGAGTTGAAAGGTCCAGAGCCTTTTAGGAATTTCTTAGCAGATGTGGGAATTGATACCTCTAATCAACGGGTTACTGCTTCGGCAGCGATTTGTTTGGGAACGCCTAATTTATCTCCGTTTGAGATGGCGGGTGGCTATACTATTTTTGCTAATAAAGGAACTTATACAGAGCCTGTTTTTATTGATCGAATTGAAGATAAAAATGGTAACTTGATTTATTCGGCAGGGCAAGATCAGCGCTCAGAAGCAATTTTGTCGGAGCAGGGAGCTTATGTAATGAATGAAATGTTACAAAAAATCCAAAGAGGGCGTTTGAGAGGGGTAAAGTCTTCTTATGGAGGAAAAACAGGAACCACAAACTTTCAAGCAGATGGTTGGTTCATGGGAATTACACCTGATTTGGTAGTTGGAACTTGGGTCGGTTGTGATGATCGATTTATTCGATTTAGAAGCTTACAGTATGGGCAGGGTGCAAAAATGGCTCGACCTATCTTCCAGAATATTTTGTTGAATATGGAAGCAGATTCTAGCCTAAGGGCAGATAAAGTATATAGTTCTAAATCTCGTTTTCCCGTGCCCGAAATTATTGAGCGAGAAATGGATTGCCTAAAATATAATCAATTTGCAGATGGAGGGGGGAGTAATGGCAAGGCAAGCGATGCTACCAATACCGATATTTATGGCATAGACGAAGATTATTAATACGTTTCTAATTCAATTTATTAGAAAGTCGATTGTGAACTTAGGTTTGCAATCGACTTTTTTTTTGTAACTATTGGCTCACCTTGTATTATAAGATCAGAATTACTTCAGGTCTTTAATACTCCGTTGATTTTTTAGTTTTTCTATGAAAAACATAAAAAAGCATCTTGCATTAGTTTGATTATCAGCTTTTTAGTGTTTTAATTAGCAAAAGTATATCCTGCTGATAATCAAACTAATACGATTTAGCTACGCTGAGCCTTCGGGTTTTCAACGGAGTAATGGTCTTAATGAATTGTTATTATTACAAACAAAACATACTAAACTAAAAAATAGAGACGTTTGAAGGATAGGTAGGACACAAATAGTTTGTTTTGTTCGATTGCTTTTGATTTTTAAAAAGATGCTTATTAGTAAAATTTTACACTAGAAAATACGAATGTTTCCATCAAAAGAATAGAGCGTGTCGCTCTACATCTAGCGCAGTATTTAAGTTAGAGACCTTCGAATTGTAATAGAACTAATAAAAACTTTCTAAAAAATCATAAATAAATGAACGCAATCACAAAAGTCACAGGGATTATAATCACTAGTTTGGTGGTGTTGGCTAGTAGCCTAAGTGCTCAAAACACCTATATGACGGAATCAGGGACTAGCATCGCATCCGACTCGAAGGATGCCAAACCTTGTAAAAAGCCTAGAGATGGGTTTTATGATCGTTATTTGCACACAGAAAAAATGCCTTTACCTTACGATTATGTTCACGAGAAAGATGTGTTTTGGGAAAAACGTATTTGGAGAGAAATAGATACGCGTGAAAAAATGAATCATACATTCATAAGCCCTCATGGACCATTAATTACAACGATTTTAAATGCAGCTCAAGAAGGCGATATTACGCTTTACAGCACTTGGGACGATCAATTTACACAGGCATTGACACAAAACGAAATTCGAGACATGTTGTCTTCTAGTGATACCATTCGCATTTATGATCCCATCACATTTAAGGATACTATTATTGTTGTTCAGAATGAAATGAATTGGGAAGATATTCAAAAGTATCGCATCAAGGAGGTTTGGTATTTTGATGAAGAAACATCTAGTCTTGGGGTACGTATTTTGGGCATTGCACCTATTGTAAATCGTTATGACGATCAAGGAGAAGTATTGAATTCAGGGGCGATGTTTTGGGCTTATTACCCAGAATTGCGAAAAACTTTTGCCAAAACAGAGACCTTTAATCCAATGAATGATGGCGCTCGTTTGAGTTGGGATGATATCTTTGAAGCTCGACTATTTTCTTCCTATGTTGTCAAAGAAAGTAACATACACGATAGAAGAATCAAAGATTATACGAACAATGGTGTTAATGCCTTGTTGGAATCCGAGCGAATTCAATCAGAGGTCTTTAACTTTGAACATGACCTTTGGTCGTATTAATGTTCTTAATTTGAATCAAGGGATAAAACATCAATAAATGGTACATTTAGAACAGAGCGATTGCATTTTACAAGCCTACATTTTTTAATGTTTAATGCTAAATGCTGAATTTTTAATGTTTCTTATGCTGTAGAGCATTCAGCATTAAAAATTCAACATTAAACATTTTTGTGAAGCCTTTATTCGTTTTTTTGATTTATCAGAGACCCCCATTTTAGCTCTTGATTCGGATTATTAATTAAATATTAAGCAATTTGAAAATTTGAAAATAGTAGATAAACTATTTTCAAATTTTCAAATTGTCTAATGAACACCTTAATTATTTTCCTTTTTTCTTATCTGGAGCTTTTCCAAAATCAAACATAATAGAGAAACGTAAGGTATTATCCAAAGGATTACGTTGTCCTGCTTGAGAAGGAATTAAGTAAGAAAAGTTGATGTTGAAGATCTTGTAACGAATTCCTAAACCAACGGTAAAGAATTTACGATTACCTTTAAATTTGTGTTCGTTGTAATGTCCAAAACGAACGGCAAATTGTTTGTTGTACCAGTACTCGATACCAACAGACCACATTAACTCAGACAACTCTTCTGCTGCACCACCTGGAGCATCTCCAAAAGAAGAGAAAATAGAAGCAGGAACACCCTGATCCTTATAATCTGGGACACCATCTCCATTAGCATCATAATCTGGATTGATAATAGGGTCGTTATTAGAATCAACAATAATGTCACCATCGTCATCGTATTGTAATTGACGAACAGGCGTAGGAACCAATAATTTATTGACATCTAAACCTAAAGTAATAGAGTTGTGCTTGTCAAACTGATATTCAAATGAAAACCCTAAACCTAAGTTGGCAGGTATGTAATCACGATTAGCAGATTGTGTATAAGATACTTTTGTACCAATATTAGAGAAAGCTAATCCTGCTGTAAATATAGCATTCTTTTTACCTTCTAAATCTTCTCTTTCTTTACCAACTTGTAGTTCTTTGCGGAAAGAGAACGACAAATCTGCTGCAAAACCGTGTGCAGGCATCATGCTTTGTCCTCCCGATACAGCACCTGTACCCAAATTAGAGAAAATATATTTAGGGGTAAACCCAACAGAAAACTCTTTTCCTAATTTACGAGAATAGGCGACCGCTAGTTCAAATTCATTTGGACGTACCGTCTGTAATGGATTTCCTTGATCGTCTGTGTATTGGATTTGACCCAAAGAAAAGAAACGAAGACTAACTCCAATGGTTTGGAAATAATCAATGTGCTTGTAAGCAGATAGGTAAGCCAAAAATACATCGTTAAGACCCAAGGCACGCAACCAAGGGGTAAACGTAGCTGAGATACTAAAATCTTTTTGAGCAAAAGTCAAAGCAGAAGCATTAAAATGCATCGAGTTGGCATCCGCTGGCATTGCAATACCAACATCTCCCATACCTCCAAAGCGAGCATCTGGTACTATTCTTAAAAAGGGAACTGCTGTGATAATGGTATTGTTGCAATCTGAACCATCTGCAGATGCACCATTAAATGGACAATCAATAGAACCTTGTGCCGTTGTTTTAGTCTGGATAAAAATAAGCGTTGCTATAATAATAAGGCAACTTCTTAGAATCGTCATCTTCATATAAGAATTATTATTTGTCATTACTGTTTTGGTTTGTAATCGTTCTTTCAGATCATTTAATGCTTGTTGATTTGTGCGATCTACCTACTATTGATGACAATAGTAAACAAGAAAAAAATGTGTCTTTTAGACGTTTTACTTTAAAAATGATTCCTTGAAGTAAAGTTCTTTACATGTATGCTAATTTTTTGGTTTTATGCTCAAAAGTACAAATAAAACTGTACTTATTGCTTTGATTCTATATATTTTTTAGAACTGTAGATGGTTGAAAAACAAACACGAGCTTGTTGTAGCAAAAATCATACAATTATTTAAGAACAGCAGCAGCATGAGAACTTATTTGTACACTTAAAGTCAATTAAGTTCTCATGAGGCTACTTCTTGTTCTTCTATAGGTTCTTTATTTTTATCGTTCTTTGACAAATCGTGTGGTAATAAGTTAAACCACTTTTCTATTAGACAGTATGAGTCGTAAGTTTTAAGTAGAAAGTCGTAAGTTTTCTTTTGATAATAACCAACTTACGACTTTCTACTTAAAACTTATATCCCAATTCATAGCTGTTAAAAAAAGAGCCTATGTTTTAAACTCCACACGATTTGCAAAAGAACCATTTTTATAATTATTTTAGAATAACTAATTTTTGGAACGCACTACTTTGCTTGGCATTATCGCTTGCTCCTTCTGCTTGAACTTGTATTTTATAGATATAAACGCCTTTACCAATTCGGTCGCCATAATCATCCAATCCATCCCAGTGAATGTCATCTACACGATAACCATTATTTCCTTCAGCACTAATGTCGTGACCAATGGTCTTTACCAGCTTACCTGAAACCGTATAAATTTGAACCTGAATTTCAAGAGACTGATAAGGTAAATTATGCTCAAACTGGAAATTAGTACTTGTTGTAAATGGATTTGGATAATTTAGAACGTGTGCTAAAGCCATATCTGCGGATTCGGCTACAATAAATTCTGTAGAACCTTCTCCTGGATTATTAAAAACATCCCAAGCTTTAACCTTCACGGTATGTAAACCAGGCTCTAAATCTTTTAAAGGATAAACAACCGTTCCTCTGGTGTAGTCATCTTTTGTTGATTCATAAAAATCATTCAAGATATATTCCAATTCTTCCTCTTGCTTTGGAGTCGTTAGTTTTGCCGTCAAATCATGCCCAATACTATTTCCTACGGTATTAATACCATTCTCATCGTACAATTTAACCAACAATTTAGGATTGTTGTCTGTAATTCCTCCTCTTGCAAACTGTTCCGTATTCATATAAACCAAAACTTCTGGTCCTTCATTATCAATTGGTGGATTCGGGTTAGAACCTCCAACAATAAGCCCATCATAATTACCATGGGCATCAAATACAGATTGATCTTCGGCATAGTAAGATATTTTCCCGTAGCCTAGCGAGTAATTAATGTCTTTGGGAACCACAAAAGAGAAGGTAAAGCTTCCGTTAACAACACTAGCTTGCCCTTTGAAGATGATTTTTTTACGCAAAAAGAAATCATCTGCAAAACTTCCAGCATCATTTCCTAAAGTATACAAACGATCTTGTTTATCAAATACAGTTGGGTAAATAGTTCCATTAAAATTAGAAACCTTTACGCCACTATTATCGACAACATCACCAGAAATAGTGACCAATTCCAAGGCACGAATGGTATCTAGATTCGTAACCGCTTGATTATTGATTTGAGTCGTTTGAATATTATGTCTAGGGTAAGCCAACTTCATCGTTGGATCTCCTAACAAGGCATATTTTCTAGAGTTGACAGGTGGTGAAATGGCAGCATTGTTTTTAGAAAACTGTAAAACTTCTCCAGTTGTTAACATCTGCCCATTTGCCTGTCTGTCAAAAATAACATTAAAGGTATTTCGTACCAAACGCTCATTGTGCGAAGCAATTACTACTCGTACCGTTGTCAGAACAGAAATAGCACCTCCATTTGGATTTAATAATAATAACTCTCCAGCAGAAACAGTTGATGGATCATCGTGTGGTCCAAAAGAACAGGTTGCTGTAATAAAGAGCGGCAATTTATCAATATTCGTTAAAGCATTGATATCACTACTTGTAAATACACGCTCTTGTGTCCAACCATCATCTCCTCCATGTCCTAGATAATTCACGATAAAGGTACCTTTGAACAAAATATCTAATAAAGCATTTCTTGCATCAGGATAACGTTCTCCACCAGAGGTACTTACTTGCTGAAAGGCATCTAAATAAACCTTTTCGATATTATAGGTACTGTCTTGCTGTCCTGCCGTGATGGCAACACCTTCTGCATCATAAAAGTGCAAATTATTATCTCCATCATCACCTACAAAACACAATCTATTTTTCCAGTCATTTAGAACAACAGGATTGGTTTCATAATGAACAATTTTATTAACAAAGGTTCTTGCTTCTGCAATATTAGCAGCAGGAAGACGTCCAACAGCAATATCTAACAAACCAAAAACAGGCATACTTTCATTATCATCCAATAAGGCAAAATAATCATCTGAAGTATAGGTGTTAATTGGATGCATGGATTCTTGCGTCTCATAGACTGGAACTAAGTTGGGATTGTTTGCTGGTGTCCGACTATCTCCAAGAGATTTGTAATCAAAAGAACCAATTCCAAACAACAATAAATGCGTAAATTCATCTGTCGCCGTTCCTCTTTGATATAACATTCTACAAAAATCACGAATAGCCGTTACATCTGGGTTACCAGAAGAAAATTCGTTGTAGATGTCTTCTACATTCACCACATCTACCGTGATGTTATCATGGCTTCTACGATGTGCCGCCAAACGATCTGCCTCTGCTCTTAAAGAAGAGTGGACAACAAATACAGCATCTGGTGGCGTTGTAATTCCGTGTAAATTTTGATTAGCAACGGTTCCTTTATCTAATGGAACATAAAATTGATTGTTATCAAAAGCAACAAACTCACGAAGTACGCTTGCATCTGCTCCAAAAGAAATATTTCCAGAACCCGTATAATCTTGAATGAAAATATTGTTAGGATCTGTTACATCCCAAACCGTTAAATTATTAGCATTGCTAAGTTGATAAGTGGCATTTCCCTGTCCTAAAGAACGAGTGTCTCTAAAAGTCAATTGACCATTAGAAAAACTTAATTGACAACGTGCTTGTAAAGACAAATAGTTAAGCCACATTTCTGCTGCTGTACTAGTATGGTTTAAGTTAATTTCTAGATCAATACTTTGTCCTGATAATAGATTAGAACTACAAGGGAAGGTCAATCGTTTTGCATAGTCAGAATAAACATAAACAGTAGTGGATGCTGTATTTACTGGATTACCAATCAAATTGCCATTCGCTCTAAGTGTTGCTGTACCTGGACTGAATACACGAACTGCTAAATCTGATTTAATGATAACAGGTTCCGTTTCTATTCTGTTTTGGAAATCGAAGTTAAAATTTCTAGTTCTTGTTGTTCTAAAAGACTCCCCATACCACTCTCTTCCAGAAGGAGGCAAGGCAAATTCTTGTTCCATTAAGTTGGTTTCATCTACTTCATGGTGTGCCAAGGCATCGTAACTATTCGTTGTATAACTTGTACCTGCTACAGAAGTTCTGTTTGTCATACGCAAACCATTGGTACCACTAATTTTTATGAAGTAGTAACTTTCATCTGTATATGGATTCGTGCTGTGGCTGAAATTATTACAAGTAGCACTACTATTATACGACCAGTTTTTAGTCCCAACACCATAAAATAGGAGATAGTCACTTTGATCAAAACTACCATCTGATTCTCCAGATACAAAGATTCTATTTTCAAGGAGGTCATCTGTAATGGCAACATCCATGCGTTCGATTAATTTATTTCCTCCATTTCCTAACAGTTGAATTTTTCTAGGATCAATATTATCCACATCTATACCAAGACTTTTTAGAAAGTCATAATCTAGTTTTTGGACTCCAGTGCTTGTAACAGCAATCTTATAAATAAGTCCGTCCGATAATTTAGAGGTATTTGTAAAGTTACGACTATTAGAAACACTGCTGTAAGGGGAAACTTTTGGGCTGACATTAATTTGCAAATCTGCACGAACTAATTTTTCATATTGCCCTGTTGTTGGATTTTTGCGAATTGGCATAAAATAAACAACTCCTACAGGTTGTCTACGAACAAAACTTACCGCTGTCTCAATATTAAGCGCTCCAATTTCAGACAAATCCAACTCACTAGTATTTGCCAAGGGCGTATATTGCTCATTGACTAATCTAACATTTAAGTCACCATAAGTATTTAGGCGAATTTGTTTAGAGAAAATTGGAAATTGAGGTTTGGACTCATCATAACTAGCATCTTCAAAATGCATATAATGAAGTGTATGATCTTCGGAAAGCTTGTATTGACGAGGTTGTTCCTCCCATTTTAAGTCGATCGACTCGGTAATGGTTTGAGCATATAAACTGCTACTAACAATAAGTGTTAATAATAATGCCTTAAAAATTGACTGAAGCATTGTTTTCTGTTTTTTAGAATGATAATATAGTAGTTATAGGATACTACTATATAAGATATAATGAGCAAGGGTACAGAATCTTTCTATACAAAGCTGATGATGTAATATATCAAACTCTATTTAGAATTACGTAAGAGGAACTATAACTAGGACAAACAAAATAGCCAAAAAGTTGGGATGCTTGAAAAAATTACAAATTCCTGATTCTTTTCTTAATTAAGAAACCAAGTAAAAAAATAGTAAAGTAAAGGTTTTTTAATGTAAAATTATACCATAGATATTATTGAGCGTATCATTTAAAATTCTAAAAAAAGTATTTTGAGTGCTTGTATTGATAGAACGTGCACAAAGTTAAAAGTGTTGATGTATAAATAAAAATAAATACGTTTTTTGATAAAAAAAATGACAAACTGCAAAATAAGGATACAAGACAAAAGGGATCGTTAATCAAGACGATCTCTTTTGCCCTGTAGTAAAGCTACTTATTTTAGAATAACTAATTTTTGAAACTCGCTGTTCTGTTTTGCCTGATCAGTAGCTCCTTCTGCTTGAACCAATATTTTGTAAATATAAACGCCTTTACCAATTCGATCGCCATAATCGTCCAGTCCATCCCAATGAATATTATCCACCCGATACCCTTCATTCTCTTCAGCACTGATGTCGTGAGCAATGGTTTTGACTAATTTGCCTGAAACCGTATAAATTTGAACCTGCACGTCTAAGGATTGATAAGGTAAATTGTGTTCAAATTGAAAGTTGGTACTTGTTGTAAATGGATTTGGATAATTTAAGACATGCGCCAATGCCATATCTGCAGATTCTGCGACAACAAATTCTGTAGAACCTTCTCCTGGATTATTAAACACATCCCAAGCTTTGACCCTAACATGATGCAAACCAGGCTCTAGATCTTTGAGCGGATAACTAACGGTTCCTCTCGTATAATCATCCTTTGTCGATTCGTAAAAATCATTCAGAACAATGGTCGACTCTTTGGTCGCATCTAAGGGGCGAAGCACGGCTGTTAAATCATGTCCAATGCTATTGCCAACGGTGTTTACGCCATGTTCGTCATATAATTTTACTAATAAGATGGGATTTGGATCTGTCATTCCACCCCTAGCAAAGCTTTCCGTATTCATATAAACCAGCACTTCTGGACCTTCATTATCAATAGGCGCATTGGGATTTGATCCACCAATAACAAGACCATTATAATAACCATGTGCATCTAGGTGGTTGTTGTTTTCAGCGTAATAAGATATTTTGCCATAGCCCATCGTGTAATTAATATCTTTGGGCACGACAAAGGAGTAGGTGAATTCGCCATTGATGACACTAGCTTGCCCTTTGAAAATTATTTTTTTACGCAAAAAGAAAGTTGAAGGATGACTTTTGATGTCATGTCCAAGCGTAGACAAACGATCTTCTTTATCAAAGACAGTAGGATAAATCGTGCCATTAAAATTGGATATTTTATTGCCATTATCATCTGTGATTTCACCAGAAATAGTAACAAAATCTAAAGCACGAATAGTATCCTGATTGGAGACGGGGCGATTGTTAATTCGAGTTGTTTTAACCTGATGTTTAGGGTAAGCTAAAGTCATGGTTGGATCGCCTAATAAGGCATACTTTCTAGAATTTATAGGGGATGGAATGGCAGCATTATTTTTAGCAAGCCTTAGGATTTCCCCTGTTGTATGCATTTTTCCATTTGAGTTTTTGTCAAATAGAACATCAAAGGTATGACGAACTAATGTTGCATTGTCGTTTGCTAGAACAACACGAACGGTTGTAAACAAAGAAATAGCACCACCATTAGGGTTTAGTAATAACAACTCACCCGCAGAAACCTCTGTAGGGTCGTCATGAGGTCCAAAAGAGCAGGTAGCAGTAATGAAAAAAGGTAGTTTATCTTTGTTCGATAACTTAGTAATATCATTACTTGTAAAAATACGTTCTTGTGTCCAGCCATCACTTCCGCCATGTCCTAGATAATTCACAATAAAGGAACCTTTGAATAAGACGTCTAAAAAGGCATTTTTAGCGTCAGGATAACGCTCGCCACCAGACGTACTAACTTGTTGAAAAGCATCTATGTATATTTTGTCACTGTTATAATTATTACTCTGTTGCTCCATCACCTGAACCACATGTTCTGCATCGTCAAAATGTAGGTTCTCATCTTCATCGTCTGCTACAAAACAAATCCTGTTTTTCCAATCTCTTAGAATGTTGTTTGATGTTTCATAATAGACAATTTTATCCACCAGAGTTTTGGCTTCGCTAAGGGTAGCCGCAGGAAGTCGCCCAACAGCAATATCTAATAAACTAAAGAATTCCATTCTTTCGTGATCATCTAACAAAGCAAAATAATCATCAGAAGTATAGGTATCAATAGGATTCATTGATTCCAAGGTCTCATAAAGTGGAATCAAGTTTGGATTATTGGCTTCTGTGCGGTTTGCTCCAAGAGATTTATAATCAAAAGAACCGATTCCAAATAATAATAAATGGGTGAATTGATCTGTAGCCGTTTCTCTTTCATAGAGCATCTTACAGAAATTTCGAATAGCCGTAATATCAGGGCTGCCAGAAGCAAATTCATTGTAAATGTCTGCAACATCAATCACATCAATCGTCATGTTATCATGACTTCTGCGATGTGCTGCCAAACGCTCTGCTTCTGCTCTTAGAGAAGCATGGACGACAAAAATAGCATCAGGCGGCGTGGTAATCGCGTGTAAATTTTGATTGTTAACGCTTCCTCTATTCAATGGAACGTAAAATTGATTGTTATCAAAAGCCACAAACTCACGAATAATACTAGCATCTGCTCCAAAAGAAATCGTTCCAGAACCTGTATACTCTTGATTGAACACATTACTAGGATCTGTCACGTCCCAAAGCATTAGATTGTTGGCATTATTGAGTTGATAACTAGCACTTCCTTGCCCCAAAGATCGACTGTCTCTAAAAGAGAATTGCCCATTATCAAAAGTCAACTGACAACGTGCTTGCAAGGACAAGTAGTTGAGCCACATTTCTGCTGCTGTACTAGAATGATTCAAATTAATTTGGAGGTCAATGTTTTGACCAGAAAGTAGGCTTGGGGTACAAGGGAATTGTAATCGAGTGGCATAGTTAGAATAGATATAAACGGTTGTAACAGATGCATTAACTGGATTCCCAATCAAATTACCATTCGCTCTTAGCGTTGCAGAACCTGCACTAAAAACACGTGCGGCTAAATCAGATTGAATGAAAACAGGCTCGCTTTCTATTCTATTAGAAAACGTAAAATTAAAATTTCTGGTTCTTGTTGTTCTAAAAGACTCCCCATACCAAGTTCTTCCAGAAGGAGGAATAGAAAATTCTTCTTCCATCAAATTTGTTTCATCCACTTCGTGATGTGCCAAAGCATCATAACTAGTCGTCGTATAGTTGCCTATTCCAATAGAAGCTCGATTCTGAATACGCAAGCCATTGGTAGCGCCAATTTTTATAAAATAATAACTCTCATCGGTATAAGGATTGATGCTGTGTTGATATTTACCACAGGCTATATTTGGATTATAAGTCCAGTTTCTAGTGCCAACACCATAAAACAAAATATAATCATTTTGATCAAAACTGCCATCCGCTTCTCCTGAGACAAAGATTCTATTCTCAAGAAGGTCGTCATCAATAGGGACATCCATTCGTTCGATGAGTTGTTTGCCGCCATTTCCTAATAGCTGAATGTTACGAGGGTCTAGGTTATCAAGATCAACTCCAAGATCCTTCAAAAAGTCATAATCTAACTTTTGTACACCGGTACTGGTGACGGCAATTTTGTAAATTGTCCCATTAGATAGTTTAGAAACAGTCGTGAAATTGCGACTCGTAGAACCATTACCATAAGGAGAAGGCTTGGGTGTAATGTTAATTTGTACATCCGCCTGAATTAGTTTTTCATATTCACCAGAGTTTGGATTTTTGCGTATGGGGACAAAAGAAACCACCCCAACAGCTTGCCTACGAGCAAAACTACTTGCTGTTTCAATTTCAATATCGTCAATGGCAGATAAATCAATAAGCTCTGTGTTATTTAGAGGCGCATATTGTTCATTGATTAATCGTGCGGTTAAATCGCCATATTGTGTTAATGGAATTTGTTTAGAAAAAATTGGAATTTGAGGCTTGGATTCATTGTAATTAGCCTCTTCAAAATATAAATAATGTAAGGTATGTTCTTCAGAAAGTTGATATTGGCGTGGCTGTTCTTCCCAATTAATGACAATACTTTCTGTGGTGGTTTGCGCATAGGAGCTTGTACTAAACATAAAGGTTAGTAGACCTGCTTTAAAAATAGATTTAAGCATTAAGTTCTTTTTTTAGAATAATAATCTAGCAGAGATAGGGAGTGCTATCAAAAATATAATTGTTTTATAAAAAGCATTTATTGATACCCAATTGTTCTGTTAATAGTGTAGGAGAGGCTATTTTAGGAGAGAACAAGTACTCAAGCTTAGGAAACTCAAGCAGGGACAAAAGCAACTTTGGTAAAAATAATAGTTAGACGGTTGGTCTATTTGTTTTAGAAAATGTTGTTGCAAAATTGCAATTGCTGATAAAAGCAAGGAAGGATTTTGTCGAACTATTAGATTAGGGTAAAAATTATATCATAGATGAATTTGAATTAAAAAAAAACATAGAATGAGTCTATTAAACATTATTAAAACGTAGAAAAAAGAGAAATGTGAACGAATTGTTAAAAAACCTACCATCTTTATTCAAAAAAATACGCTGCACGTTCTTAAATTGACATTATGCCTTAGATGGTCTATCTTTATGGTAAAGTTCCCAACTTTTGACCTAACAATTTATAAATTTAGTCGTTATGTTATAGTCTACCTTCTCAACAATTCACACCAAAAGAATGCGCTAGTTTTCTTCTCTGTATGGATTTTGTACATCCATTTTTTTACAATTGTAATAGGAAAAAGATAAATCATGCAGAAAATAACTACTGTAATAAAAAGTAATTTAGGATAAACTTGAAAATAAGTGTACTTTTATCGTCGTTAAAGGATGGTCAAGGATAAATTCTTGTGTTTGAAAGAATTTATTTATTCCATGGATGCAAAATAAAAGACATTTAAGTTTTGTCTGATACTACTGCAACATGGTTATCAATTGCCCACCCTCCAAATAGAATGTTATGAAATATAGACTTCTTATACTCTTAGGATTATTGTTGTTTTGTGCCGAAATTAAAGCACAGGATCCTGTTTATAGTCAGTTTTTTGCTGCGCCAATGCAACTCAATCCAGCTTTAACAGGCTTGGTAGAAGCACCCGTAGTTACGTTGAATTATAGAAATCAATGGCCGAATATACCCGATGCTTATGCTACTTATGCCGTTTCGGTGAGTCATTATGCTTCTAAACTAAATAGTGGTTTTGGAGCTTTGGTGGAAGCAGATATAGCGGGTGGCGGAATTTATGCGACCTATCGAGTCGGGTTATTTTACGCTTATGACATTCGATTTTCAAAAAAATTCTATATTCGTGCTGGCTTAGAAGGAAGTTTTGTAAATTCTAGACTAGCTTGGAACAAATTGGTCTTTTTAGATCAGTTAAATTTAGCAACAGGATCGGTGGATGTGAATGGAAACACGAACCCCACCAATGAAGCGCAAGGTAGTTCTAGTATTAATTACTTTGATTTAGGAACCGGTATATTGGTGAACACCCCTTATTTTTATGCAGGTGTTTCTGTAAAACATTTAACCACTCCTAGAGAAAGTTTTCTAAGCACGTATCAAAATGGCTCTGATGAATTGCCAATACGTTATGCTATACATGCAGGAAGTGAAATTCGTTTGACGAAGAACAATAAAATAGGAAAACAAGCGTTTCTATCACCAAATGTCTTATTTGTAAAACAAAGAGATTTTCACCAACTAAATGTCGGTACTTACGCTCGATACGGAATATTTTTGGGAGGAATTTGGTTTCGACATACTTTTACCAATGCTGATGCCGTTATATTTATGGTCGGTATTCAGAAAGGTGTTTTTAAATTGGGATACAGTTATGATTTAACCGTATCTAAGTTAGGAGCAGAGTCAGGAGGCGCACATGAAATCTCTTTGACGCTTAACTTTGAAAATAAAAAACGAAAACATCAAAATAGATACAATGATTGCCTAGAAATATTTAGGTAATCTAAAAAATTTACTAAATTTGTTAGCCTTTTATTTAGATCATAAAAAATCTTAGCTCGTAATGAAGAAAATATTTTTATTTGGACTGCTTGGTATGTTAATCGGAATGTCTTCTTGTAAAAAGGAAGAACGTTCGAGTACTACAGGGTGGGTATATAACTCCCCTGATTGGGGTGGCTTTGAGAAGCCGATGGACTACCAAGGTCAAGAGACAGGTCCAAACCTCGTTTTTATTGAAGGTGGTACCTTTAATATGGGACAAACAGAAGAAGACGTAATGAAGGATTACCGTGGTATTCCTCGTCGTGTAACTGTTTCTTCTTTTTACATGGATGAAACCGAAGTTTCTAATATTGCCTATTTAGAATACTTATTTTGGTTGCAACGTGTGCATTCTTCCATGCCTCAATTGTATAGAAAAGCATTACCAGATACATTAGTTTGGTTAGAAGAGCTGTCGTACAACGAGCCTTATGTAGAAACTTATTTGCGTCACCCAGCCTACATGGAATATCCTCTAGTAGGAGTTACTTGGTTGCAAGCGCAAGAATATTGTAAGTGGAGAACAGACCGTGTAAACGAAATGATTTTGATCGAAAGTGGTAAAATCGCTCGTGACATGGAAGGTCAACAAGGAGCTAACAATTTTGTAACAGAATCTTATTTAGCAGGTCTTTATGAGGCTGATCCAGGAGACAAGCCAATGGTAAGTCCTTCTACAGGTGAAGAAAGACCCGTGAAGTTTGAAGATGGTATTATTCTACCTGATTACCGTTTGCCTTCGGAAGCAGAGTGGGAATATGCAGCTTTGGCTTTGATTGGTAACCAAGCTTATGCTAGAGATGAGCGTATTTCTGATCGTAGAATTTACCCTTGGGATGGAACAACTGTTCGTTATCCTCAACATGGTAGATACCAAGGTATGATTGTTGCGAACTTTAAGCGTGGACGTGGTGATTATATGGGTATGGCTGGAGCCTTGAATGATAATGCTTCAATTACAGCGCCTGTACTATCTTATGTACCAAATGATTACGGTCTATACAATATGGGTGGAAACGTAAATGAGTGGGTACAAGATGTTTATCGTCCAATGACGAGTACTACTTTAAGAGATGTTGAAACGCAAGATTTGAATCCTTATCGTGGTAATGTCTTTATGGAAATAGAGCTAGATGCAGATGGTAAGCCACAATTAGATAGTGATAGTAGTGCTCCTGGTCGTTTGAAATACAAAGAACTAGATGCAGATGAGATTGCTAACAGAAGAAATTTCCAATTCTCTAATGTAATCAATCACTTAGATGGTGATGCTCAATCTGAAGCTACTTACGAATATGGAAAACACAGTTTAGTTTCTGACAAAACACGTGTTTACAAAGGTGGAGCTTGGAATGATAGAGCTTACTGGATGTCTCCAGGTACTAGACGTTTCTTAGAAGAAGATAAATCTTCTGCTTATTTAGGGTTCCGTTGTGCGATGACTCGTACAGGTTCTCCAAAAGGAAATGGTGCACCAGGTGGAAATCAATTTAAAACTACTAAGCGTCAAACTAAGAGAAGATACTAGAATAATATAAGCTAAATTTTTTAGTGAAAGAAGCCGTTCCAATTCATATTGGAACGGCTTTTTTGTGTTTATAAAGGAACCAACTTATAAAAAAAATAAAAGGATAAGCACCAAAATAAAGTAAGGCTGCATCTCTTAAATTGAAACCACTCCAATCAAGTCGTTTATTTTTTTAGATGAATCGTTCCCCGTTTAGATTGGATAAAAGGTGGATTTTTATTAGAAAACCCCGAAGCGTGACGGCTTGTTTATGGTCACATAGTCTTCTTTTTTAGTCTTATCATTATGAAATCGATCCAACAAAAGTTAATAGCATCTCTTTTAGTTTTTATGGTTTTAGGTATTGGCTTAGCTAGTGCTGTTTATTACCAACCTAATTTATTATCTAATCATCCCTTTTTAAAAGAGTTGGCACAAAAACTAGCCTTGTATCAAGAAGAAACAGCAGAAGACAAAGTTTATTTGCAGTTTGATAAAACTTTTTACGAGCCAGGCGAATCCATGTGGTTTGCTGCTTATGTTCGAGATGCTCAAACGTTTGAAGCCAGTAAGAAGAGTGGCGTTGTTTATGTAGAGTTTTTGAATCCCAAAGGAAGTGTTGAACAAGAACTAACGCTGATTGCTCAAGAGGGACATGCCGCAGGAACCTTTAGTTTACCAGCAAACTTGAAAGGTGGATTGTATACCGTTAAAGCCTATACAAAGTGGCAAAAAAATACAGCAACATTTTTTGAGCGTGAAATTACCATCCAAAAAGCAGTCTTACCGAACCTTAATATGAAGCTTAATTTTGATAGAAAAGCTTATGGTGCTGGTGCTGTCGTAGATGCTACTTTAAATTTGAATACCTTGACAAAAGAAGCTTTAGCAGGACATGCCTTTAATTATGTGGTGAATTTGGATGGCAAGCAAATTAGAGCAGGAAATGGAAAAACCAACGATTTGGGAACCGCTTATCTTCAATTTAATTTGCCGCAAAAATTAATAACAAACGATGGTTTGTTAAATGTTATGATTCAATACAAAGGACAAACGGAATCTATCTCACGCAGTATTCCTATTGTACTTGGCAATATTGATTTAGCTTTTTACCCAGAAGGTGGGGACTTGATTGAAGGAATGATTTGTGGCGTTGGTTTCAAAGCACTCAACGAATTTGGAAAACCAGCAGATGTGCGTGGAAATGTGGTAGATAACAGTGGAAAAATTGTAGCTACCTTTGACAGTTATCATCAAGGAATGGGGAAATTTGAAGTTGCCCCACAAGAAGGACAAGCGTATTTTGCCCAAATTACGAGCCCTGCAAATATTGCTAAGAAATACCCCTTACCAGTAGCACTTAAAGAAGGTTATGCCTTGAAAATAAACGGAGAACCTTTGAAAACGATCCATCTAGAGGTGGTTAGTTCTAAAGAAGAAGCCCTTTATGTTGTGGTACAAAGCCGCCAAGAAGTGCAGTATTCTAAGGCTATGGAGGCACAAGTTGGATTGAATTCCTTGTCTATTCCAACCAAGGATTTTCCAGTAGGAATTACACAAATAACCTTATTTGATAGTGATAAAATTGCTAGAGCAGAACGCTTGGTTTTTGTGAATCCGAACAAACAATTGAACGTTGAGGTGATTACAGATAAAGAAAAATACCTTCCTAGAGAAAAAGTCAACATGACGGTAAAAGTAAGCAATGAATTGGGACAACCTGTTGCTGGAAACTTCTCTTTGGCTGTTGTAGATGATAAACTATTGACCTTTGCAGATGACAAACAGGGGCATTTATTGTCTTATATGTTGTTGGAATCAGATTTGAAAGGAGAATTGGTAGAGCCTAATTTCTATTTTGATAATGAGCAGGATGCAACACGTTTGAAACCAAGCATTAGCCGCAAAAAAGCATTGGATCATTTGATGTTGACACAAGGTTGGCGAAAATTTACTTGGGAAGAAATCACAGCTGAAACTTACCAAAAACCAAGTGAAGCAGGAGAATTGGCAAAAATAGCGGGAACGGTATTGGATGCAGATGGACAGCCTGTTTCTGGCGTGGCAATTGAGTTGATGGGAAAGGATAAAAAGGTGGTTACCGATAAAAATGGCCTCTTTACGATTGACGATTATAAATTATATGAGTCTGTTAATCTTCAAGCTGAATCTGGAAAATATTACCCTGTTCTAACAAATGTAAGCGATTATAATAATAAGCTAAGTCTAAGGGTTTTCAAAAAAAGAATTATTACAGGTGTTGTTAAAAACAAAGAAAAGAAAGTAGTTGCAAACGCTCAAGTTCGAGCGCAAGGTTTGACGGCTACTAGCACGAATGAGAAGGGCGAATTTTCTTTGACAATTCCTGATAACATCCAAAGCTTACAAGTATACAGTAGTGGCTATGCGACGATCAATGTTGCACTGAAAGAGAATAAGGATGCGATTGATGTTGTCTTAGATATACAAAGAATTTATCCAACTAGAACTCTTTTTGGCGCAAAGGGAAATGCGAGAGCGCTTAACGCTCCTGTAGTAGAGGATGAGGCTCTTGAAGAAGTAGACGATTTTGCAGGTGGATTTGAAGAACCTTTACCTTTACCAGCACCACCGCCTGCTGTCGAAGAAGCTGTTTTAATTATGGAAAATGATGAAAAGGTGGCAGAAGAAGTCATCGTAGCAGATATCAAAGAGGCAGAGCAGAATAAAGCCTTAAGGAAATTGGCTTCTGAGGATCGAAAAATGAAAAAAGATATAGAGAAGGAGCGCATTAAACCACAAATTACAACAACTCGTTATCAACGTGTTCGAGCGTTCCCAGAAGTGAAATATGAAAATACACCAGCGGCAAGTATTCGTACCGATTTTAGATCAACGGTATATTGGAATCCAAGGGTTCGTATTGGACAAGATGGTCAAGCGAATTTGGAGTTTTATAATAATGATGCGATTACGCAATTTAGAGTAACGGTAGAAGGTTTTGGAGCCGATGGAGGAATTGGTCGTGTAGCTTATAAATACTTTACACAATTGCCTTTTGAAATGATTACAAAAGTACCTAAAGAAGTTTTAACAGGCGATCAAATTACGATTCCTTTGGCTTTGACGAACAATACAACTGAATTATTAAAAGGAAATTTGAAGCTCCAAATTCCTGCCCACCTCAAACTCTTAGAAACAGCTCCCAAAACGATTGAATTGGCTGCTGGAGCAAGCAAGACGATTACCTTAAAATGTGAGGTATTGAATCAAATTGCAACAGGGGATTTGATTATAAGCTTTGAAGCAGAAGGTTTGAGCGATCAATTGGCGACAAGCATCAATGCTAGACCTAGAGGCTTTCCTGTCAACGAAGTCTTTACAGGAGATGCGATGAAAGAAGAATTTTCATTAACGATTCAAGAAGTTTTAGAAGGTTCTTTGGTGGCTAAATTACAAGTTTATCCAAACACCTTGGACGAAGTAATGAAGGGAATGGAGAGTATGTTGAGAATGCCAGGTGGTTGTTTTGAGCAAACATCAAGTTCTAACTATCCAAATTTATTGGTCTTGGATTATTTGCGTGAAACAGGAACTTCTATGCCAGCAGTAGAAGCACAGGTTAGAGAATACCTGAAGGTTGGATACCAGCGTTTGGTCGGTTACGAATCTCCTTCTGGAGGTTTTGATTGGTGGGGAAGAGATCCTGGACATGAGGCCTTGTCGGCTTATGGCTTGATGGAATTTGTGGATATGAAACGGGTGTATGATGTCGATCAAGCTTTGATTGACCGAACGGCAAAATGGTTGTTGAGCAGAAAAGATGGAAAAGGAAGTTGGACCAAAAATCAACATGCTTTGCATAGTTGGGCGGTCGCAGAAGTAACGGATGCTTATATTGTTTGGGCAATGACAGAAGCGGGATACACCAAAGATATTACCAAAGAACTAGATAAATCGTACCAAGATGCGGTCAAAAGTGAAGACCCATATATGATGGCTTTAATGGCGAATGCTTTGTTTAATGCAAAGGATCAACGGGCTACTGTTTTGATCAAGGAGTTGGTGAAATTACAGAAAAAAGATGGCAGTTTTGTTGGCTTAACAAGTTCGGTTACCAATTCTACGGGACAATCTTTGATGGTAGAAACGTCTAGTTTAGCAGTGTTGGCGATGTTACAAACTAAAACATATAATAAGGAAGTACAAACGGCTTTGGATGCCATTCAAAAAGGAAAAAGTTATTCTGGATATGGCTCTACGCAAGGAACGGTCTTGGCTTTGAAAGCGATGTTGCAATATGCTAAAAATAATAAAAGAGCGAGCGAAGCAGGTGAGTTGTTGGTTTCGGTTGATGGAAAACAAGTGACTTCTATCGCTTATACCGCTGAGCAAACGGAAATTTTGATTCCTAATATGGGACAATTCTTAAAGAATGGAAAACAAGTCATTAAGGTAGAATACAAAGACACCAAAACGCCAATGCCTTGGGATTTAGAAGTGACGTATACGACTCGTGTACCACAAAATTCTCCTGAATGTCTATTGGCTTTGACTACTACATTAGCACAAAATAAAGTAAAAATGGGAGCGACCATTCGCTTAACCACTACTTTGACCAATACTAGTGCTAAGGGACAGCCTATGACGATGGCTATGGTTGGAATTCCAGCGGGATTGAGTTTGCAGCCTTGGCAATTAAAAGAGTTGCAAGAGAAAAAGATCGTGGATTATTACGAATTGTTTGATGGTTATGTGGTCTTTCATTACGAGCAGTTGGAGCCAAATCAAACGAAAACCGTACACTTGGATCTAAAAGCAGATGTTCCTGGAACTTATGAAGCACCTGCTTCTTCGGCGTTCTTGTACTATACGAATGAACATAAAGTTTGGACAATGCCTGAGCGTATGGTGATTAATTAATCCTACCTACTTACTTGCGAATATATAAGCTATTAAATTAGTTTTTAATAGAACTATTTTTAAAAATAGCTTAGGGAAAAAAAAGAAGCAACATATTTTATGTTGCTTCTTTTTTTATTGAAAAATTGGCAAAAGTAAACTTTTAGGCTTACTTTTATATTATTATATAAAGCTATAACTTTACTTTTTTGTTGATATGTGAAGCTATAGCTTTACTTTTGAATTATTATATAAGGCTATAGCTTTACTTATAATAATTTATACCTATACTTAAATTATGAGGAATCAAAAAAAACTTTTATTAGAACAGTTAGATAAACGGTTAAAACCATTTAAAGGAACAGAAAAAGTGGTAGTTCCATCTATAGGGTGGGTGAAAAATATTAGGACTGCTCTTAATATGACATTAAGCCAATTAGGGAAAAAGCTAAATATAACAAAACAGGGAGCTAGAGATCTTGAAAAAAGAGAGGAATCAGGTGTGATCTCTATACAATTGCTCAGAGAGGTTGGAAGGGTGTTAGAGATGGACTTTGTCTATGGATTTGTTCCTATAGATGGTTCTGTAGATCAATTAGTTGAAAAAAAAGCAAAAAAAATGGCTACTAAAATTGTACTTAGAACCAGTCAAAGTATGAAGTTAGAAAATCAAGGGAATAGCGACGAACGAATAAAACAAGCAATAGAAGAATTGACTGAGGATTTAAAAAATGAGCTACAGAAATCATTATGGGACTAGAATTAGAATATGAAGATGGGCAAACACCATTATCTGAAGAAGAAAAAGAGGGGCTTCTGATAAAATCTATTACTACTCACAGTGAGTTAGATGAGCATGAGCAGTTAAATATAGAGGAAGCTATTAAATGGACTATTCAAAATAGTTTTAGCACCAATGAAATTCTAATAGAGAAATTCATAAGGAAGCTTCATAAGAAAATGTTTAAAAATGTATGGTCTTGGGCTGGCGAGTTTCGAAGGTCAGAAAAAAATATTGGTGTGACATGGGTTCGGATTGGGTTGGAGCTTAGACAATTGTTAGATGACACTAAGTATTGGATAAAAAATGATATTTATGCCCCTGATGAATTAGCAATTAGGTTTAAACATAGGTTAGTTAATATTCATTGTTTTCCAAATGGGAATGGTAGACATTCTAGGTTAATGGCTGATATAATAGTTGAGAATATTTTTAATAAAGATGTTTTTACATGGAATTATTCTAACATGGTTAAAGCAGGAAAAATAAGGAGTAATTATATTACAGCAATACGCCAAGGAGATAAGGGGAGTATTCAACCTTTGATAGATTTTGCTAGAGGGTAGTGATTTTTAGCTAAAATTTTTATACTAGAAATATTCACTTTCAACATCTTGTTTATAATTTATTTTTGAAACAATTTGTTTTTTATTGTCAGAATTACTATATTTGTAAGGAAGCTCGAAATTTTTTGAATTTCGAGCTTTTGTCTTGACCAAAACAAAAAACCTTTGTTAATAGTATTAAACGACACAAATGGCGAAAGTAACCTATACCGAAGATAATATTCGTTCCTTAGATTGGAAAGAGCATATTCGTTTACGTCCTGGGATGTACATTGGTAAACTGGGCAATGGTACTGCTCCAGACGATGGCATCTATATCTTGTTCAAGGAGGTGATTGACAACTCTATTGACGAGTATATGATGGGTGCTGGTAAGAAGATTGAAATTAAGTTGACCGAAGATGGGATGATGACTTTAAGAGATTATGGTCGTGGTATTCCATTGGGAAAAGTGGTGGATTGTGTTTCTAAGATTAATACAGGAGGAAAGTATGATTCGAATGCCTTTCAAAAAGCTGTAGGATTAAATGGAGTCGGTACGAAGGCAGTGAATGCTTTGTCGAATTACTTTAAGGTTTGTTCTTATCGGGAAGGTAAGATGAAGACGGCTATTTTTGGGCAAGGAATTTTGCAAGAAGATAATAAATTGGTCAAGACAGAGGAAAACAATGGAACGTACATCGAATTTCGCCCAGACAATACCATTTTTAAAAATTATAAATACAATCGTCAGTATATAGAAGATCGTATTTGGGATTATGCTTACCTAAACGCAGGCTTGAGGTTGACGTTTAACAGTAAATCTTTTGTTTCCAAAAATGGTTTATTAGATTTATTGACGAAGAGAGTTGATCTTGAGAAAATTCGCTATCCAATTATCCATCTAAAAGGAGATGATATCGAGTTGGCAATGACGCATGGAAATCATTATGGGGAGCAATACAGCTCTTTTGTAAATGGTCAGAATACCACACAAGGAGGAACGCATTTGAATGCTTTTCGTGCTGCTTTGGTCAAAACGATTCGTGATTTTTATGGTAAGAATTACGATGCTTCGGACATTCGTAGCGCTGTAGTTGCAGCGATTAGTGTGCGGGTGCAAGAGCCTATTTTTGAGTCGCAAACCAAAACCAAATTAGGGTCGATTAATATTGGACCAGAGGGACCAAGTATCAATGTTTTTGTGGCAGATTTTATCAAAGAAAAACTAGATAATTATTTACATAAAAACCCAGAAATAGCAACGGCTTTACAGAAACGAATTGTACAGTCGGAACGAGAACGAAAAGAAATTGCGGGGATTAAAAAACTGGCGAATACTAGAGCTAAAAAAGCAAATTTACACAATAAAAAGTTGAGAGATTGTCGCCTTCATTATAATACAAACAAAGAAGGAGCCAATGAAACGATGTTGTTTATCACAGAGGGAGATTCTGCGAGTGGGTCTATTACAAAGGCTAGAGATGTTCAAACACAAGC
>CALDEP010000037.1 GCA_937942475.1 uncultured Aureispira sp. | reverse complement strand
AAAGTAGAATTAAGTTTAGAGGTTCGAGATCAAGATTCAATTCCTGTTCAAGGCATTTTTTCTTTGGCAGTCGTCGATGAAAAAAACTTGACTTTGGCAGATGATAAGCAAGACAATATCTTGTCTCAAATTCTGTTGAGTGCCGATTTGAAAGGAACAATCTACGAGCCTAGTTTCTATTTTGACCCCAAAGAATCGAAGGCAGATACTGCTTTAGATTATGTCTTATTGACGCATGGCTGGCGTCGATTTGAATGGAAAAATTTACTACAAGAAGAAACTGAAGATTGGCAAAAAAGGGTTAAGATTTTAAAAGAGAAATGCTTTATAAAAGGCTTGGCAACGGTCAATGACATTCCATTAAGAAATCAACTGGTTTTATTAGAAAATAAACCTGATAGAACAGCTGTTTCGCCTAAGACTAGAGCGATAGCTTGGGCAAAGACAGATAACAAAGGTGCCTTTTTGCTAGAAAAAGAAGTGCTTCCATTTCCAAGCTATTTGAGTGCAAATTATAGAGGCGCTTGGTCTTCTGCATTCCTCAGAAAAGGGCAAGCAGGGATTTATGATACAAAGGCGATAGAATCAGATGAAAGAAGTCCTTATGCTTCTACAGAAAACCTGGATGATTATTATTATGATAATGGGCGTTCTTATACGAATGGGGGTAGCAATCGTCGAAGTACTGGGCGTAATTATTCTGGTCGAAGGAGGTCTACCTCTGTAGATGTTACTTATGGTGGTATTCTGGGGCAAATGGCTAGTCATTCTCATCAAGCGGGGGTATATGAAGCAGGTGTTGTAAAAGGGAATGTTTACGATGATGAGGAAGGCTTATCTTTTGCTACCGTTGTTTTAAGACAAGATGGGGTAGGTGTTAAAATTACAGAAACGGATATAGATGGTAATTACTATTTTAGTGGGATCAGTTCAGGAATGTATTCCATTTCTGTTCTCTATCCAGGGTATAAAACCTATCATGCTGAAATGGAATTAGGGGCAGATAAAGGAGATCATATTTCTATTCGTTTGGCGACAGCAACTCTGTTAGATGCAATTGTAGATAAAGATGGAAATAGAGGCGTTGTTACAGTAACTGCTTCTAGACCCTATATGGAGGCAGGTAGCAGAACCCTCACTAATCTAAATGTAAATAGCATAAGCCGAAGTATGATGTCGATGAGTCGAAGCCAAAAATCAAAGTTAAAAGCCATTAGTAAAAAGACGAATAATGTCCTTCGAAGAGGAATTACAAAGCCCCAGCCTGTCAAGTATACCAGTTCCTTGGTGAACGGGAGTTATGGTCCTTACAATCGATATAATTTTTTGGATGAACAAATGGATTGGAAAACAAATACAAGCATTCGTTTTGACTTAAAGGAGGTCAAAGCCTTGACTTATTACAAAGCAAGAACTTTTGTAAGTATTCAATCTTATAATAATTATTCGGACACTAATTTTGAAGAAACTGTTTATTGGAATCCTTCTATTCAAACGAACGCAGAAGGCAAAGCAAAGGTATCTTTTTATAATTCAGATGCTATTAGTGCGTTTAGAATTGTCGTAGAAGGGCAGGGTGCAGGGAGTTTAGGAAAGCAAGAAGAGGTTTATATAACCAAAGATGAACTGGAGATTCAAGTCAAAATACCTTCTTTGATAACCGTTGGCGATACCTTAATGATTCCTGTTGTTATTAGAAACAATACAAAGGAGGAATTGAGGGGTGTTTTTGACGTACAGTTGAATTCTAAATGGCATTCATTGGGTATTTATAAATTAGTTATTCCTGCCGAAGCCTATACTAGGCTAGATATTCCTTTGGTGGTGACGGGAACTACTCAAAAAAACAGCCGTATTTTTCTTTATTTTAATTCTAAGGGACATATCGAGCGTTCGGAACACCCTATAAAGGTTTTAAAGAAAGGCTTTCCCAAAGAATATGCGATGAGTAGTAATGCTGCTCTGAGTCAAAAAACGATTCAAATTGAGGCACCTATTGATGGGAGTTTAAATGCTCGATTTTATGCGGCACCCAACCCTTTGGATGCCTTGTCTGAATCTATTTCAGGAATTATTCGGGTGCCAAGCGGTTGTTTTGAGCAGGTTTCTGCCAAGAACTATCCTAATGTCTTAGCCTTGCAATACATGGATGCCATGGGCATGAAAAAACTAGAGGAACGTGCCAAGATCTTAAACTATTTGAAGGTGGGTTATGACAAATTAGTTGCTTATGAAACTGATTTAGGCGGGTTTGAATGGTATGGAGACACGCCACCACATTTGGGTTTAACGGCACATGGCTTGTTGCAATTCCACGAAATGCAAAGCGTTTACGATGGGGTAGACCTTGCTATGATGGAACGAGTGACACAATGGATTTTGGATACTAGAGATGGAATGGGAGGTTTTCATCAAGTAGGAGGAAAATATGGGTTTTCTAGTAAAAATAAGGCAATAACAAGAGCCTATGTGTTGTATGCTTTGAGTGCCGTCAATGCCTTGGGAGTAGAACAAGAATTGCAAGTAGCGACACAAGAAGCCTTAGAAAGTAAAGATTTATATCGTTTGGGTTTATTGACTTTGAGTCATTGGAATTATAATAATAAACGAACGGCTAGACAATTGTTGGCCCTTTTGCAAACGGAATTAAATGCCAAGGATCTAAAGGATATTACAGCAGCCTCTTCCATTACAAATTCTCATGGAAGGTCCTTAAATATCGAAGTTATCTCTATTGCTACTCTGGCAATGTTGAAGATAAAGCCGACTAAAAGTCCTTTGTTGGAAATGTGTCGAGACCATATTTTGAGTCAACGAAAAGGAGGTGTTTTTGGCAATACACAAGGCACCATTTGGGCTTTGAAAGTACTAATTGAATACGAGAAGAATCATGTTAGAAAACAAAATGCAGGTGGTGAATATGCCCTTACTATTAATGGTCAACTAATAAAGACGATTTATTATAACAAAGAGACCAATCGCTCTATCTATCTAAATGATTTAGCCACTCATTTTCAACAGGGTGAAAATACAATTGAAATCTCTTGTAAGACTCAAAAAGGAGCGGTGCCAGCCTATAGTTTGGACATAGATTGGATGGAATTATTACCACAAAAAGATACTGCTTGTGTGGTTGAAGTTTCAACTAAAATAGCCTCCAAAAATCCTTCCATTGGAGAGACGGTGCGATTGACTGCCCAAGTCAAAAACAAAAGCAATCAAGCACAAGCTTCTACAGTAGCTTTGATTGGCATTCCTACGGGTTTGAGTTTGCAAGCTTGGCAAATCAAGGCTTTGCAGGAACAAGAAAAAGTGGATTACATTGAATTAATGGAAGAGTATGTTGTCTTGCATTATCGAGATTTGGAACCCAAGGAGGTACATACCATACACTTGGATCTGAAAACGGAATTTGTGGGCTTTTCTCAGGCGCCTTCTAGTTGTGCTTATTTGTATTATTATAATGAATTGAAGGATTGGAGTGCTGGGGCTGAATTGGATGTTTTGCCTTGATGTGTGTTTGAGGGCTTTCTTAGTTTTAATTCTGAAGATCCATTTTACACATCATTTGTACCCAAATATAGAATTCCTCGTATCCTAAGGTCTTTTTATTTTGATTATCCAATTGACCTAATTCAATGTACAATTCTTTAAAAGTATTAAGCTCGTCTTTTGAGTTGGGAATGGTATGAATTAATTTTTTAAAATAGGTTAACAATATTTTTTCAAAATCAATCATATTATCTTTTAATTTTTTGTCTCTATAAACTCCTCGAAACATGTATTCTAAGACTTCATTACTCGAAAGTTTATAATAAATAGCCAACTGTAATATTCGAGCAAACCGCTGAATATCCTTACGATGTTCATTGGTTCTAGTGATCGTTAGAATTTGATTGAGCCAATCGGCGGCTTCTTGATAATCTTCTGTAAGAAAGAAGGTAACCGTTGAGTTGTAATAAAAATTTAGCTTTCGACCCGTACTAATTTTTGTTTCAAATTTGAGGAGTCCATCTTTAATTTGAGGAATGAGTGCTTTACTAGCCGCATAATTTTTTGTATTGAGATAAATACCTTGTTGATAAAAGTAGACATTTTGGAATTGTTCTCCTTTTTCATCAAATGTGCTCGTCTTTAACAAGGCTAATTTCTGTATGGTCAACAAAGCCTCCTCATAAGCTTGAGACAAGGCAGCATAATTAATTAAATTTGCTAATTGAGTGATATACAATTGTAAATTTGCTTTCTTTATAATAGGAAATTGATCCCATATACTAACAACTGCTTGCTGAAATTTTTTGGCTTGTGAGTATTCTTGATGAAGATGGGCATAAATAGCCTGTATGCTATGATAATAATATTGTGAATAAAAAGAGCCTTCTGTTGGGAATCCTTTTTTTATCGTTTCAGAATAGCCTTCTTTTATGTTTTGTATTGTAGGCTCATTTTTTAACGTTCGCCATTTTCGGAAGGAAGCAAATAGCTGACTATTTCGATGTCGGTACTCAATTTCCTGTTTTACATTGTCAACTAATAGATAGGCTTCTTGGTAAACTTGTTCAATTTCTTTGATGAGGTGCTTCTGATTTGAAGTAAGAATGGTTGTCACTCTTTGAGGCAAAATACTAAGTAAAATAGCATGTTTGTGATGCTTGATCGCTAACTTTTCTGCCTTTCGTAAAACATCTGTTTCTAACTTATAAAAGCCTTTGTTTCTCAAAATACTTGCTTCTAATAACAAGTTATTAATCTTGATGTCAATCGAACTGTCTACATGAAATGCTCGTAAACTTTCCATCAGTTTTTGATATAAATAGTTTTCTGTTACATGTAAATTTTTGAGTGTAATAAGCCCTTTGAGTTCTTGTACAATATCCTGTTTGTCATAGATAGATGCTCCCTCTAATAAGTCAAATAATTTTAAATAAATTTTTTCATTTTTCTGGATCGAAGAATGCAATCGAAAATGTCGCTTTTCATTACTACTTAGAGAATGGATTAGATCAAATAAAGTATTAGAGGACGCCATAGCTAGAGGATTTAATTACTCATGTTACGCAAAAAAAATGATTACGGAGATAAAAATTAATGTTCCTGTATAAACTTGTTCTGAATGTTGAAGGCTTAATTTTTAATGTTGAATGCTTTATAGTAGAATTAGCATTAAAAATTCAGCATTCAACATTAAAAATTAAAACAAAGGTTCAAGAAGCAAATTTCGGGTTCTCAATAGGAATAAAAAAAAATCTGCGTAACATCAGTTAATTAGATGGTTTATATAGGGGAGTGAAAATTATGAATACAATAAATGGCTTTCTACAATTTTTAAAAAGATGGTTTGATTCCAGTTTTTTTTTTGTTGATCTTTGAATTATAAACAATTAAAGAACAAATGGATTATTTCAAATTGAATTTTTTAATTATAGTTGATGATGTATAAAGTTACTATAGAGAACTTGATTTTAAAAAAAGGTTGGGATAAAGTTATAACAAATTTTTATGACCCTTATGTAGCATTTTTTGTAGTCATGCAGTTTGGGACGGAGCAAAGCAAAGCATTAATCAGAACAAATGTATTTGACAAAGTACTCCATTATAAGATTAAACTAGGTAGCGATAATACTAGATTCTTAAAAGGAGAATCCTTTGATATAGATTTAGGAAATAGTAACCAATTGTGGTTTCAATTAGCCTTAGTAGAAAATAAATCTCCCACATCTATTTCTTTAGAAGTTTTAGACAATAAGTTAGATATAAATACTCAAATAGAAGAAAATAATAATTTGGAACCAATTGAAGTCATTGGTTTTAATTTACCTATAAATTTACTAGTCCCCAAAGATAAAATCGTATTCAAAAATAAGTTACTGGAACTTACTTTCTCTTTCACACTTAAAAATGAACGCTT
>CALDEP010000036.1 GCA_937942475.1 uncultured Aureispira sp. | reverse complement strand
TTTCAAATTCCTGTATTTTCAAATTATCAAATAACGTTCACAGAACGAAAAAACAACTCTTTATGCTTCGTCTTTTTTGTTTTATAATAATGGCTTACACCTTTAGTGCTTGTGACAAAGGTCCTGTTATAGACATTCCTTTTAGAGCTTATGTAACCATTCCTGCTGGCTTGAATACGGGTTTTTCACATCACTTTGTCTTGGGAGATATACCAGGAATTGATCGTAATGACTTAATAGATGCACAGCCTTCCTACGTCACGATGACGGTAGATTATGGTGAAAATAATTTGGACTTTATTCAACAAGCTTATTTTTATGCAATAGATGGAACGTCTCGCCAAGAAATGGCTTATCAAACAGATTTACCGATTACTAATGCTGGAACGGTTCAGCTCTATCCCTCTATTTTAGATATGAAAGATCATGTTACAAAAGATGAGTTTGAAATGGAGTTGAAGATGATTTTTAGATCTATTCCAATCACAGAAACTCGTATTATCATTGATTTTGGCGTGCAAGCTACTTTGGGAGATTAGACATGAAAACACCTTATATCAACTCGTTTAAAGCATTTTTACAATTAGAAAAGGGACTTTCTCCTGCCTCTATAACTGCTTATTTGCAAGATTTAAGGAAGTTAATAGAATTTATAGAGTTACAGGACTTGAATAAAGGCTTATCTCAGTTAGAATTAAACGATTTACAACAATTTATTACTTATCTAAATGAATTGGGTTTGAGTGTTAATTCTCAGGCAAGGATTATTTCTAGCTTAAAGGCATTTTTTCGATATTTGATTATTGAAGACGTCTTGACGGAAGATCCTGCCCTGTTGTTGAGTGCGCCAAAATTAGCCCGTTCGCTGCCTTCTGTTTTGACGCATCATGAAATTGAGTTGTTGATTGAACATCTTGATCATTCTAAAAAAGAAGGCACTAGAAATCGAGCAATTCTAGAGGTTTTGTATGCTTGTGGCTTGCGTGTTAGCGAATTAACCAACCTAAAGCTATCCAACATGTACCTACATATTGGTTTTATCAAAGTCATTGGAAAAGGGAATAAAGAACGCATGATTCCTATTGGAGGACAAGCGATTAAGCACTTGGAGTTCTATTTATTGGATCGAAATAACATGACTAATATCAAAACAGAGAGTGAAGATATTGTGTTCTTGAATCGACGAGGTGGACAATTGACTCGAAATATGATCTTTATTATCATAAAAGAACTCGCTAAAAAAGCAGGAATTGAGAAAAAAGTATCTCCTCATACCTTTCGACATACTTTTGCAACCCATCTAATTGAAGGGGGCGCTAATTTAAGAATTGTTCAGGATTTATTGGGACACAAATCAATTGTTACCACCGAAATTTATACCCATCTAGATATTGGTTATTTAAAGGAAACCATTCAGCTTTTTCATCCTCGACACCAGAAAGAAAGTTAATTTTAAAATACAATTCTCTTGTACAAATAGTATTTATTGTTTCTCTTTTCTTTCCCGTTTCTTCTTTTTCTTATCGTTTTGAATTCCTTTTGAACGATTGTAAACTGGACTATTTTCCATTGCCTGCTTGCGTTCTCGTTCTATTTTTTTGAACTTTTGGCGGGTATATTCTTCCTCAAAGGTCCGAATATTTTCAGTATCCCCTAATTTTTCTAAACAATACAGATAGTTTGCTAAAATATCTCGATCAGGAAAAGCATCTGGTTTATTCCCTATGATGAGCCAATACATATGTGCTGCAAAACCATAGACTTCCAAGTCTAAAGCAATATCTGCATATTCCAATATGTTTTCACTAATTCTAACCTGATTATCAAATAATAAATTAATCTCATGTCGCTTAGACATCAAATATAAGTCTTTACTATTTTTGGCAGGCACATTCATGTTGTACAAAGGATCGCAAGAATAAACCGCTTCCTTGCAATCTTTCCAAAGTTTGATGATATATTCTGGATCGTGTTCGCTAATCAAGAGCGAACGAGAATAGTACCTTTCAAAATTAAAATCAGCAGATTTTGGAAACTTCTTGAGTTCTGCCTCAAAATGCAAAGCTGCACTTTCAAAATCACCTTCAAGCTGAAATTTCTTACCAATTCGAATTTGCGCTCGCACATCATCGTACAACCATTCCATTCTAAAACCAAACTGCTTGTAAAAATTCAAAGCCATTGAATTTTGTTCTGGAAAGGCTTCTGCTACATTCAAATAACGTTTTGCCAAATCAAACTCTCCTTTAGCAACATGAATAGATATTTTGGATAAAATAACCAAACCATTGCCAGAGCCAATTTCCATCGTTGCCCGCCAATATTCAGAGTTTTTGATCGTCAATTCATTAGAACTCTTTCTATCAAATTCTTTAGTACTTAACATTTGACCAATAGAGTTCACCCCTTTTAACTCTGTTCTTAAAGTATCTTCATAATAAGCCAAAATAGGAATCACATCTTCTAGCACCCAACTTTGGAACAAAGTAATTTTTTCTGATAAATCTGCTGCCTCAAATTTTGCCCTTGCTTTTTCTTCTGGAAGTGCCACCTTTGGCAAAAATTTCAATTGAGGATCTTCACAACCTTTTCCAATAGTTGCTGTAATCAAATAGGCATATTCTGTTAAGCTGGAACGAGGTGGACGAGACAAGGCTTCTATACGTCGAATTAAGTGATCTGTTGTTTCTTTTTTTAATTGAGGTCTAGAACTCACTTCTACAAATGCAGGTTTTCCTTTTGGCATCGTTACCAAGATCAGTACATCGTGATTCCCTTTTTCTAAAGCTAAAAACGCTTTGACAGAAGCAAATACCCGCTTGTTCCAAGTATACAAATAATTAGTATCTAGGGTAGCAACGGTAACCATATCATCTGTAAAGTATTCTACTTCAAGCTTTACATCTGTTTGTGCTAGGACGATTGAATAAAATGATAAATATATAATGCAAAATAATGCGCCTAATCTCATAAGATTGTGGTTGTATTTCGACTGTTTAGAGTTAAAACTATAGGACTGTAGTCAAAATTGAATTATGGGGATTTTATTACTGAAAAAGAAGTTCTTAGACAGCAATAGCGTAATTAGTCCATCTTTTCTTTTGGGGTCGTTTTATCTAAAATATAATTAATCTTATCTAACGTTTTACTATCCTCCTCCATTAAGCTTAACAATTTGCGTTCCAACTGTTCGCTCTTTGTGTATTGGGCAGAATTCTTAAACACTACATTGCGGTCATTTAGGAAGCTTGGATTAGCAAAAAGAACATTACTGTTTTCTTGAAACAATTCTATCGCCTTCGTTATATCTCCTCCTATAAAATAACCTCGTTCAACCTCAGGTTGTTTGGTCATTTTATTATATAAAATCATGTTTAGTGGCGTACGATCAGTTACTCCTACAGTAACTAAAAAGGCATTGGTGTGGCGTATTTTTTGAGCTCGAATAACAGAGAGGTGTTCGTAGCCTTCTACTTCCAGTGCTTCGAGTAAAAAAGCACGCTGATCTGCTGGATCACCATCTCCAAATTGGACCAATACTGTAGAACAAAAATTCAATGTTCCTGCAATGTAATTGTAGCGTTTTCTATCTTTATAAGTATAAGAAGTGGAGTCCACATTTAGAAAAATATTCTCTCTATAATCTTTCTTTAATCTCAAAGG
>CALDEP010000035.1 GCA_937942475.1 uncultured Aureispira sp. | reverse complement strand
TCGTTCGGCAAGTTACAACAATGGATCTTTTGATATTGATGATAACTTTTTCCAAACAGGAAACCCTGCTTTTGTTGTCTGGAATGCCTTTGCCAAATACAAAATCATCAAAGATAAAAAAATAAAATTAGATGTCTTTGTAAAAGTCAACAATGTATTAAACAGCAAATATTATCACACAACAGATAACTCAGCTATCGGACTAGGAGCATCTCCCCAAGATCCTATTCGATTTGTAGGTGGAGTAAGCATTGGTTTTGGTGGATAGCTAAGTATTTAGCATCTATTTTTGATAATACTCCGTTGATTAGCTACGCTGCTACTGCGTGGTTTTTAGTTTTTAGCTACGCTGAGCCTTCGGGTTTTCAACGGAGTAATGTTTGAAGCACATTACAATAAAACAGTCCCCTTTAGTCCTATATTAATTTTATTTCTCACATTCAATACTTCGTGCAAGAATCGCATTTATTTGATTATTATAAAATAACACACTATTATTACTAAAAAACAAAGTACTAATAGTCAAATAAATGCATCTATATTTTTTACTTTTCAGATAATCCCCTAAGATCTCTCATGCTAAGGCAGAGACGGAGCTAAGAACCTGTTGAAAACGCTCCATTTACTTGCTCCAAACTCCAACTAGTTTGGAGTTTGGAGTTTGGAAAACAACAACAAAGTTTGTTAGGGATGCTTGATAGTTAGCTAAAAACAAAAAATTCACGAAATATTAAACTTTAGAATTCTAGTATTTAGGTCTAGGACATTCTATTTGTTTTAATCTTATGATAATGAAATACATCTACATTATAGCTATACTACTTTTCACCCAAAATTCTTTTGCTTGGACAGAGCTGGGTGGTAATATTCGTGGATTGGTTACCAATTCAGAATCTGGACAAGTTGTCCGTGGAGCAACGATTAAATTAATCTCCTTCAAAGATAAAAAAATGTCTGTCAAAGCATTTTCAAAAGATGCTGGAGAGTTCATTTTTGCCAACGTCCCCCCTGGTTTATACAACTTAGAATGCAATGCTTTTGGGTTTAAGACGACTCGAATTGTTGGAGTAAAAGTGAGAGAAGACCAAACGAAACTAGCTTACTTTAAAATGTCCCGAGGTCCAGCAGCAGAAATTGTTGAAATTTACACCTATGCTGCCTTAGAAGCCAAACAACAGGCCATGACAGCAACAGGTTCTGCTTCTAGCGAATCGATTGAAGATGCTCCTGCAACCATCTATGTCGTTACCTCTGAGGATATTGAACATGCTGGGTACATGGGTTTAAATGAACTTTTGGTAGATATTCCTGAACTTGAAATCCAAGAACGATATACGCCCGAAGAGTACAATACTGTTTCTTCTAGGGGAATTCAAGGGAATGAGAAGCTCTTGATTTTGGTAGATGGAATCCGTTACAACAGTATGACGAGTACAAAAATGGCCATTCTAGAAAATTTTAATATTCGACACGTTGACCGAGTGGAAGTTATACTTGGTCCTGCTTCTGCACTATATGGTGCTGATGCTTATATGGGTGTTGTCAATATTATTACTAAAAAAGGAACAGATGCCAAAGGCTTTAATCTAACAGGAAGTTATGGTCTCTACAATACGACTTCCAATGCCTTTCAATTTGGTCTGGGAAATGACAAAATATCCTTTTCTATGTCTGGAGGTATGTATTACACGGATGGGGTAAATCTTAATGAACAATACCCTGGTGATTTTCAATGGTATAACAATAACTACTTAAACAATGGGCAAATACTTACTAGTCCGTCTGACCCAACAGGAAGCACACAACAACTATCTATCAAACCCTTCGATTTAAGTCGCTTTAGTTACTTTGTGGATGCTAAGTTTAGATATAAAAAATTAACTATTGGTCTTTTTCACAACCAAGAACAACATAGTAGTTCTTCTGGTACACAAGCACACTATTCGCCCTATTGGAAAGAATCTAGATATGGCACCTCCCTTTCGGGGCTTAATCTCCATCTAGTTTACCAACCCAAAAAATCCGATAAATGGTCTTTGACTACTTTATTTAGTGGAAGTTTGATGATTCTCCCCCGAAACAGTAAATTTGTCAATACTTCTTCTGGCTATGTCAATGCTTACAAAATGGGGTCAGACATGGGCATGAGATTAACAGAGACCTTTAATTACACGATTAATAAGACGCACAAATTTGCTGCTGGTATTACCATTCAGCACTCTACAGCATTACCAAAAACTAGTAATCTTTCACGTAAACTAGATGGCTACTTCTCCCCTTTAAACCGTTTAGATACAGAAGCAGAAAACATTTTTTATTCAGGTACGGATTACATAGATGTAAATGGGAATAACCTAAAAGTATATCAAGATTTTTATTATTTACGTCGAGTTATTGCGGCGGCTTTTCTAGAATATCGTATTAATATTAAAGATAAGCTTCTAATTACCATAGGAGTTCGATATGACCAAATTTTTGATTTTAGTGAATATGAAAATACTCCTAAGAAAACCATTCGACCTTATGGCTCTGGAAGCCCAAGAATCGGTCTAGTTTATAAGCCAGTTGATAATTTTATTATCAAACTATTTTTGGGTAGAGGTTTTTTGCAACCAGCACCACAACGTAAGTATGACCATTTTGGTCGTTTTTATCCTGTTGCCAATGCCAATGGAGACTACACGCATATTGAGGGAGATTTTTGGCGCATTCCCAACGAAAATTTAAAATCTGAAACGCTTAACAGTATTGAGCTTTCTGCAAAATATACCAAGGGTGATTTCTCCATTGCTGCCAATGGTTATTTAAATTCTATTGATGGAGCGATTACATATAAAACAGAATTTAATAATCAAACCTTCAAAGGTATTCCTGTTCGAGCGACATCACAGCCTGTTAATCGAGAGGATGCGATTTTGACTTATGGAGCTACTCTACGAGCAGATTATAGAATTGTTTTAGGTTCAAAAGAACAGATAAAACTAAAAATACAGGCCAGTTATACTTATGCAGATGGACAAATAGATGATATAGAGCACCTGCCTTACACCGCTACCCATACGATCAAAGGAGGTCTTTTATTCCGTTTGTATGACTTTAGTTTGAATAATAGTATTATCTATCGTTCTGCAACTTATAACGAGGGGGCTTTTGATATTGATAATAATTTTTTCCAAACAGGAAACCCTGCTTTTGTCGTTTGGAATGCCTTTGCCAAATACAAAATTATTAAAGCTAAAAAAGTAGCATTAGATGTCTTTGTAAAAGTCACTAATGTATTGAACAATAAATATTACCACACAACAGATAACTCCCTTATTGGATTGGGAGCATCGCCACAAGATCCTATTCGATTTGTAGGTGGTATAAGCATTGGTTTTGGTGGTTGATAAGCCGCTTTTTTAAAATAAAATAAGGTCTTATTTTTATTTTAGAGTTGATTTTTGAAGGACAATATAGTCTTGCACCTTCAAAAATCAACTCTTTTTTTATTCACCAACCTTAATCAATTCAATTTCAAAAATCAAAATCGAATTCGGCGGAATATTTCCTCTTCGTTGGTTTCCATATCCTAAATAAGGAGGAATATAAGCTCTAATTTTTTCTCCTTCTTCCATCAGTGGAATAATTTCTTGCCAGCCTTTCATGACTCCGTTCAGCTTAAATACAATGGATTGCCCCTTATTCACAGAACTATCAAAAACTTTTCCATCTATTAAAGTACCATGATAATGTATTCTAATAGATTCCGCTGGGTTGCTGCTCACTTGTTTCCCACTGCCCTCTTTCAAAACTTCATATTGTACGCCACTTTCTAGTGTAATAATACTAGGTTTCGTTTGGTTCTTTTTTAGAAAAGCTTGATTGATTGCGTTTTGATCTTCCGCTTCCATTTTTTTAATGGATTTGAATTTCAGAAGCACTTCTTCTTGTGCTGCTTTAGCAGTAAGCAAAGCTGTATTAGACAAGGCAGCGAATAAGCCTTCGTTAAAATCGGCTTTGGAAATCGTCTTCAAATCAACTTTAAACGTTTTCCAATTTGCGCCAATGACAACCCCATAATTATAATAAAAAGTACTCAAAGATTCTTTAGACAAGTTACTTTTGTCAACCATTCCTTGTAGTTCAATAGTTCTTGAATTCGCTGCTTTTTGAGCCGCCGCTTCTGTCACCTTAGAACGCCCCATCATGCACGCCTCTATCCCACTCCACATTTCATCAGAGGCCATCAAATCTGTCGACAAGCCTATATCCTTAAAATTAGCCCCTGCCAAAACGCCACAACTATAAGCAAAACGATCTTCTATTGCCTCCTTAACCTCTCGATCCGCCTGCGCAGGACTTGTTTGGTACAAACCTAAAACAAGTACTATTCCTAATACAAAATTGAGTTTTTTCATAACAATCTATTTTAATGCTTCTTGAATTTCTCATTACTCCGTTGAAAAATCGTATTAGTTTGATTATCAGCAGGATGCACTTTTGTTAATTAAAACACTAAAAAGCTGATAATCAAACTAATGCAAGATGCTTTTTTATGTTTTTCATAGAACCCGAAGGCTCAGCGCAGCTAAAAACTAAAAAATCAACGGAGTATTAATTTCTTAGACGTATTCTTTTAATAATCTAATCAGATTACCTACTGTTCCATGAAGTCAACTTACCTTCCAATGGCAATCAATTCTAATTCAAATATTAAGATGGAGTGACTAGGAATTTTTCCTTCTTGGCGTTCTCCATAGCCCATACTTGGAGGAACTACAACGCGCCATTTATCACCAGCCACCATCAATGGAACGACTTCTTGCCAAGCTTTAATTAAGTTATTTAACTTAAAGGTCGCCGATTTATTTCTATCTACCGAGCTATCAAAAACCTTTCCATCAATTAAAGTTCCGTGATAATGTGCCGTCACCCAATCTCTTACACTTGGATGAACGTTTCCAAAACCTTCCTCCAAAACTTCATACTGGATGCCACTACTTAATAGTGTTACGTTTTCTCTTAGTTGGTTCTCTGCCAAAAAAGTTTCATTTTTAGCCTTCCTTTTTTCGATCAATTTGCGTTTAAACGCCTCCATTTTTTCACTCATAATTACTCGATGTCGTAAGTTATCAATACTTCGTGTAGAAATCGTATCTATTTGATTATCAGCAAAATAGGTTTTTGACAATCATTTCATTAAAATGCTGATAATCAAATAGATGCATAGATGTTTTTTTGATTTTTCGACAGAAAAACAAAAAATCCACGAAGTATTAAGTTATAGTATTCCTATTTATAGTTGTATTAATCGCTCCTAGATAGAAAAAGTGCTCAACAGAATTTCCATCAAGCACTTTTTAATTATATTATCAATGTTCATTACTCCGTTGAAAAATCGTATTAGTTTGACTATCAGCAAGATGCACTTCCACTAGTTAAAATACTAAAAAACTGATAATCAAACTGCTTTTTTATGTTTTTCATAGAAAAACTAAAAAATCAACGGAGTATTAAATGTTAATACTTATTTATTAAGCATAAATAGTTCCTTTATACAATTCTTCTCTTTGTCCTTTTGCTCTTTCATCTTGCAAATACTCATCGTAAGTCATTAATTTATCCACCATTCCATTTGGTCCGATTTCGATGATTCTGTTCGCTACTGTTTGTGTAAATTCGTGGTCATGAGAGGTAAAAATCACAATTCCTGGATAATCAATTAAGGCCTCATTCAGCTTTGTAATTGATTCTAAGTCTAAATGTGAAGTAGGCTCGTCCAAGATAAGCACATTTCCTTCTTCCAACATGATTTTAGACATCAAACAACGTACTTTTTCTCCCCCAGAAAGAACATTACAACTCTTCTGTGTCTCTTCTCCAGAGAACAACATACGTCCCAAAAATCCACGAATAAACGTTTCGTCCTTTTCTTCAGAATATTGACGCAACCAATCTACCAAATCCAAATTCGATTCAAAATATTTGTTATTCTCATTAGGAAGGTAAGATTTTGTCACCGTTACTCCCCATTCAAAATCACCTGAATCTGCTGTTTCGCCTTCTTCTCCAGCCAATACTTGGAACAATTTAGTTACTGCCAAAGAGTTTTTAGAACGAACTGCTATTTTATTTCCTTTCTCAATCGTCAAATTCAACTTATCAAATAAAGTATTGCCTCCTAGGGTCTTTTTCAAAGAGTTAACTGCCAATACTTGATTTCCAATTTCTCTATTTTGTTTGAAAACAATACCAGGATAGCGACGAGAAGAGACAGAAATTTCATTCAAGTCTAACTTCTCTAAAGCCTTTTTACGACTGGTTGCCTGCTTTGCTTTTGATGCATTCGCAGAGAATCGTTGGATAAACTCCATCAATTCTTTTCGTTTTTGATCGTTTTTCTTGTTCTTATCTGCCATCTGACGGCTCATCAACTGACTAGTTTGATACCAGAACGTATAGTTACCAGTAGAAAGCTTAATTTTTTTGTGATCGACATCCACAATGTGAGTACAAACAGCATCCAAGAAGTGACGATCATGCGATACGACAATAACCGTGTTTCTAAAATCAGCCAAGAAATCCTCCAACCACATAACCGTTTCTGCATCCAAGTCATTGGTAGGCTCATCCAAGATCAAAATATCAGGATTACCATAAAGCACCTGCGCCAACAATACACGAACCTTCTGGTTGGTATTCAGCTCTTCCATTTTCTTATAATGATCGTCTTCTACAACCCCCAAATTACTCAACAGCATGGCAGCATCACTTTCAGCATTCCAGCCATTCATCTCTTCAAATTGCTCGTTCAATTCTCCTGCTCTCAATCCATCAGCATCATTAAAGTCTTCTTTTAGATAAATATTATCCAATTCCACTTTTGTGCTGTACAATTTTTCATGTCCCATCATGACCGTTTCCAATACCGTGTATTGATCAAAAGCAAAGTGATCTTGCTTCAATACAGTCATACGAGCATCTGGTTCTTTTGCAACATGTCCTAGTGTTGATTCAATTTCTCCTGATAAAATTTTAAGAAAAGTTGATTTTCCAGCGCCATTTGCGCCAATTACACCATAACAATTGCCTCGTGTAAATTTGACATTTACTTCATCAAAAAGAACTCGTTTACCAAACTGTAAAGAAAGATTACTAACTGTTAACATAAGATTTGTTGTAGATATAGAATAGAAATACTTAAAAGCAGTGCTGTTAAATACGTCTTGGTTATAAAGAAATTTGATGCGAATTTAAGCTTTTTTAATGGATTTTTTCAAATAATAATAGATCGATTTTAAGCTTTTTTTAATAAAACTAAAAAATAAACAAACTATTCCTCTAAATACGCCCTCTCTTTTTGCGAATCCCTTATCTTTGCCCCTTCAAATACAATTCTGTATTAAAAACTAGAAACAATGAGTTACGTACCTGCGGTTATCCTTTTGATGATTATATACATGACCTCTTTAGTAGGTTTCACAACGGCACATCAACAAGCTTGGTATCTCTACTATACGCCTTATTTTATTTTGCTCAATGCGATACTCTTATTATTATATCAAAAAGAATGGAGCAAGTCAACCCTCTATTTTGGAGCGAGTGCTCTCCTTGTAGGCTTTGTGGTAGAGGTTTTAGCAGTACAAACAGCTAGTCTCTATGGTACTTACATTTTTGGAACAACACTTGGTTTTACGGTATTAGGAGTTCCATTAGTGATGCCGATTTATTGGTTCATCAATGCACTCAGCACCGCTTGTTTAGTGAGTAAATTACCTGTAAAATCGCCTTGGATACTCAGTGCCCTTGGCGCACTTTTGATGGTTCTTTTGACAGGCATTGTTCATCAAGTTGCGCCAAAACTTGATTTTTGGTCTATTTCTTCTCCAAATGGCTTGATTCGGCTTTCTTTAATTAGCTTCTTGCTTGGTTTTGCTTTACAATATTTATTTATTCGTTTAAAGGTGAGCACAAAAAACCCAATGGCGGTTTATGTCTATGGAGGGCTATTGATCTTCTTTGTTGGCGTCCTTAGTTTTTTATAAAACTTGGTCAATTTCCATGCAGCAAGGCAGCGTATTCCTATTCTTTATAGTTATAATAATTAGTAACTCTTGTTTCATCAAGGTTTAAACTTCTTATTACTTATTTAAGCACATTTTCTAATATTTAATTTTTAATGCTGAATTTTTAATGTTTTATACCATTCAACATTAAAAATTAGAACCATCTGTTGAACTACATCTGAGTTCTTTGCAGCCTAACCTAACTTTACACCACCACACAAATCTAATCTATGCCCCAATTTTACACATTCTACTCTTTACTCCATAAAATTGATGTTTGTGAAAAAATTGTATATAACAAAGGCATTGCTATTATTTTTAGGGATTTATAGCTCCCCTACACCACTAAATGCACAAGTACATATCGGTCCTGAAATAGGTGCTGCAATTTCTGCGGTTGTTCCTTCTAATATAAAAATCCCCAATTATGCACAACGAATTGGTTTCCGTGCAGGGGCATTTGCAGAATTAGAACTAAACAGTCTATTTGCATTAAGAAGTGGCGTTTTTTATTCTTTAAGAGGCTTTCATTTTGGTGATGTTCCCAACGCTTATAATACAGATAAGTTTTGGGATTTACATGGCTTAAACATCCCTCTTATGCTTGTTTTCAAACTTAACCAGCAGATACAAGTCGCTGCTGGTGTAGAAATGAATACCATCTTAGGAAGTAACTTACCACTCGTTAACATCCCTGGTGTACAAGTTGGAATACGTGGAGAATGTGGTTTCCACATTACAGAACAGCTTCGTGTTGCTGCCTATTATATGCATGGTCTCAATAAGTTGTTAGAAATTAAAACCCGACGTCCTGGTCAGAATGACTTTTACAACAACATTCTTGCAGGAATTAGTATGTCTTATGTGCTCAAAACCCTTCGTAAGAAAGAAAAAATTCCTATCGAGGTTTGCCCGCCTTTCTTATAGTACCTATCACATCGCTTCATTACTAAACGCCAAATATGCTTAAATTTATTTTGAGTAGCCTACTTCTCCTTGCTTGTTGTTATAAATCCAATGCCCAAACAGAAATTGGACTAGAAATTGGTCAGCAAGAAACCTTTCTTATTAGTACTCCAAAACCATTCTATACCAATTACACTGAACATACTGTGGGATTTAAAGTAGGTTTGTTCCTAGAACGAGAAATTAATCCTAAATTAGGCTTTCGAATCAACCTATTTTACGACTTTAGGCATTTGGATATTGTTAAACTTAATTTATTTGCTTTTAATAATTACCATACTTTAGCGCTCCCGATCAAGGTCATTTTTAAAGCAGGCAAAATTGTTCATTTTGGTCTTGGGGTAGAGCCTATGCTTCTGTTTCCACTATTAAGCGCTTCCAAGAAACCTCATTTTCATATTGGTCCTTGTGCAGAAATGGCCTTCAGAATTAGAAAAATGATGCGCCTCTCCTTTTATTGCCATTATGACTTCGTACACACAAATTATGATTCTTATGGTAATTTTACGAATCTAACGGCTGGCGTTTCTTTTGCGTTTGTATTAAAGAAAATGAAAAAAAGAAAGGTTATTTATGGTCCTGGGTAAATATACTCTTATATATAAATAATAGTCTATTGCATAATTGGTTATAATTGACTATATTTATAGCTTAGCTTTATTATTATTCAATAATATTACTCGTAAAATTCAAAAATAATGGGAAACGTCAACGCTTCTGAAGAAGTAGAAAACTTACAATCCGTTAACAATGTTTCGGTAAACGAACAGGAACAATCAGGAAACACGTCCAGTAATTTTATTGATAATAGCCCAGAAGCTATTGAAGCTAGAAGACTCCAAGAGTCAGCAGATAGTAGTGAAGAAACGGTTGAATTACAACAGTTACAAGAAAGTGCAACAGCGCATGATTCTTCACAAATGAGCGAGACACAAAATATGGTTGGTCTAGAAAGTGAGGAATCCCTAACAAGTTCTCTCCAAGACTTCTCCAATGACAAACCAGAGCATGCTGCTGGAAATATATCCGATGCGGCTATTAAAGCTACTAGTGAGTATGGAAAATGGGCAGCAGCATTTGCCAATTATGTCTTGATTAATCGGTACACAGAAGAGGAAGTTCTTTTGGCTTGTCGTTTAGCGATTAGAGAAATGCGCGCAGACCAAGTATGTCGAGATGTTAGTGAAGAAGGGGAAACTTACCTTGAACAAGCTAGAAAACAAGGTGTTGTTGTTGATGAAGCAGCTGACTTTGAAGGGGATTTAGAATGGAGCGCACAAAGTATTGGGCTAAATAACACTGAATTCGGAAAATGGATTCTTGAAGGTGGTCCTGAACCGAATCAAACTAGCAGCGTTTTGAACTGTTGGGAATTGGTACTTTATAGTGCGTTCAAAGGAGGTGTCCTTGCCAAAAGTAGAATTGCAGCTATATACCAAGGCTTTAATGCAGATTTTGCTGCTACTGGTAATGTTGACACAGCAGTTCAGAATTTTGATGTGCTGAGAAGTGGAAGTGAATATATTTACGACAAAGACGATCCTGATTCTCCTAAACCAATCAAAGGGGATTTGGTTATCTTTAAAGACTTCCCTACCCATGTAACCATTGCGACTGGTAATATTGTAGGAGGAAAAGTTGAAATCATGAGCCTTTGGACTCAAAACAACAAGGCAACCTTTAAAACAACGATAGAAGACTTATTAGCTGGAGGAGCAAAATCTCCTGTCAAATTCTTCACTCCAAATTGGTAATCCATGAACGGATGGTATTTTTTACTAGTAAGTTTATTTATAACAAGCTGTACAGTTAATTCAATTAGTCAAACAAAACTTAACGATACTTATTCTATGAAATCGCTTTTAGTTGCCTCTTGGGGAGAAAACCAAGCAGAAATTATTCCTACTTATGCTTCTTCTGGTTTAGCCTTCGAAGTCACTCCTACGACAAAGTTAGCTCCTATTTTATTCGAGTTGGAGGATAATAGAACTTATATCATAGATGCCTCTTTTCAGTTTTTGAATATTTTTGATAAGAACAAATTTGTTCAACGAATAGACTTAGCTTCTGTTATTACTAATAAAACCATCGAAAGTTTTAAAGTACTGAATGAGACGGAATATATTTTCTTAGTTTCAGACAAAGGGGCTACTTACCAACTTATCTATTGGAATTTCCAAACCAAAGAAAACTATACCATACCGCTAGGTTCCTTTCGAGATGTTCAGCTCGTTCCTTCTTTTGATAAAAAAAGCATTTATTATTGGACTGAAAAAAAAGATTATACTGGGATTTTGTGGCAGTTTTCTGTTGATAATCTAAAAAAAGCACCTGTTAAATTTGAACAGTTCAACTTTATTCATTCCAGACTTTTTGAAAAAGAGGGCAAGCTTATTGGGGTTAAGTTTTTTGAAGCGTTAAATCGTAGAGGATTGATCTCTCTAGACTTAGAAACAGAAGCTGTTCAAGAAAAAGTTTGTGCCAAAGAACTATATGGTCCTTTAATTTATCCTTTTGGAATCAATCAAGCAGGTGATCTATTCACTTATGGTTTGCGTGATGAGGAACAGGTATATGGTACGATTTACAACATCAGCCCAGAAGGTGTTTTGCAAGAAAATAAGACTTTTAATTCATTAATGAGTACAAATTTCCCAGACCATCCTAATACTCTCCTAACGTCTAGCCAAAGTTGGAAAGTATTGGCAAATGGAACCGTTATACTTGCCGTTATGACTCCTAAAGAACTTCATATTGTGGCTTTAGAACAAAAGTAAAAGTCTACTAAACCAAACAATATTCATCAGAAAACGCTGGATGAACTTCGCCTACTTCATTTACTAACCAGTTTAATTTTGAACGTTTAGGGACAGGAATCTTGATTTCTGGTTTTACATAAGTGCCAAAGACTTTATCCCAAAAAATCGTTGTAACGCCATGATTTTTATCTGGATTATTAAAATGGTGGTAAAAATGATGCTTGCGTAATAAGCCTCCATAGGCATTTTGGGGTGCATGGGTATGCAAGCGACTGTGTACTATTTCATACACTAAATACATACTAACCAGTCCTGTAGAAAAGATAAAGCCATTTACCCAAGTCATTAATAGCCCTAAAATCAAGGTCAATAAGCCAACAACGACAATTGCGCCACCTGCTTTTTTGTAAGCAGCCGCAAAATAGTTTACTTCTTTGTGGTGTAATAGATGTTCTACGGTGAAGAGATTTTTTAGTTTAGGATTATGTCCTAAACCTCGATGTATCGCATATTCTAAAAAAGTCCAAAACAATACTCCTCCAAAAAACAAGACAAATTTCAAGATCATAATCATTATCGTTTTAAAAATTAGTTATGATAAGTTTCTTAAAGTTAAGCGATAATGCCCAAAATTTCTTTAACAATTGGTAAAAACTATCGCTGCGCTCGAATTCGGCTCAAGGACTGTTGAGTAATCCCAAGATAAGAAGCTACTTTTCCCAATGGAGCTCGTTGAATGATGTTTGGACGTTTTTCAAGGAGTAGATGATAGCGTTCCAAACCTGTTCTAAATTGAAGGTCTTTCACTTTTTCGGAGACCTGTATCATCATTTCTGTGATAAACAAACGTGCAAAACGTTCAATTTCATGATGGGCATCAAATAAGGCATTCAGCCGATCCAGTGTGATGGTATAAACAACAGAATTTTCCAAAACATCCATGCTATAGTCACAGGGACGACGCTTAAAAAAGGAGTCTAGCGCACACAAAGGTTCTAATTCTACGGCAAACCAATGCGTAACCTCTTTCCCTTCCTTATAATAAAAACTGCGCAACAAACCTTCTTTGACGATGTACACTTTTTGGCAAACCTTACCTACTTCTAACAATAAAGTCCCTTTTTTATACTTCTCCTCCACAAAAGCTTCACTAAAAAGGATGCTCATGGCTGGTGAAAGTATATGTTCAGGGTCTATAATATCAGTAACACGCATTTTTTAGTTTGAATTTTGATCGAGCTTCTCTTTATTCCACTTGTATAAGGCTATAGAACGACGTTCTTGAAAAGTAGGTTCAAAGTTATTTTTAGCATCTTCCATTTCTTCAAAAACTCCTTGCTCGTACAATTCTACCATCGTTTTACCTAATGTCAATTTGTAAACTTTATATCTGTACTTGGACAAGGAATTAAAAGCAGACTCAGGGTAAGAAATTCGTTGAAGTCGAGCAGGAGTAATACCCAATATTTGTATGGTGTTCTCATCTATATATTTGATCGGTGATTCTTCCACAATAGCGCCCTCATTTCCATAAATATAGAAGGTATCATTTTTTATTTTATAAGGATAAGAATAGCTATTCAACTCCTTGTTATGATACGGAAATACACGCCCTCCTTCGATTAATAGTTCACAATAAGCAGTATCGCCAACGATATAACTCCACTCTCCTTTACAAACTTCGTTGGTATCAATTTTAGAGCAAGCCATCCATAAAGTCGAGATAGACAATACTAATCCAAGACGTAACATATAATAAATTTTATAAAAAAAATACAAGAAATGCTCATTACAAATGAACTCCTTGAATATAAATACTACTTGTAAAAACGGGAATAAACAAAATGGCAGCTTTTGTAGAAGCATCTAAAGCAGCCCAATCGCCCTGTAATTCCCAATGGTCCCAATCTTCGCTTGAGGACGTTCGAAACGTTGCATTAAAGTCACCTGAAACGCGCCAAGAATCCCAATCGTTAGGACTAGATGTTTTCACTTTAATCAACAAACCATTTCCTCTAATCTCCCAAGAATCCCAATCACTTGAATAAGACGTTCGTATGGTAAAAAGTCCGTTGTCTAATTCCCAATTATCCCAATCTTCGGCACTATTGGTTCTTATTCTTCCTGTTTCTCCATCCAAATCATAACTCCAATTGTCCCAATCCTCGCTACTATAGGTTCTAAATCGACCAGATTCTCCTTCTAAAGAGAGTTGCCAATTGTCCCAATCTTCACTACTATTGGTTTGCAGTCGATCAGTAGGATCAAGCCCTAAATTACTGGTATTCGTCTGACAAGCGAGTACAAGTACTGCCGCTAAACTTATAATTAAAAGTGATTTCATTGGCTATCCTCCCAAAAAGTTGGTTTCTATATATTTCATCATAAACAAAATGGCTATGAAGGTAATTGCAATTAAAATAAAGTTTGGAAACTTAGATTTTATACTGAACTTCCCTAGCATTGATTCTAAGTTTTTTCGTACCGTTGAATCTAATTTCAGCTTCAAGCCTTGTTTTAGCATGACTGAAGCGCCGTCACTTCGTCCAAAATTTTGTGTCAAAACAATAGACAATTGATACACTTCATTTCCTATCAGGTTTCTTGCTGCATAGAAATAATCGGGTAACATATTGTACAACTCAATCGTTCTGTTTGGCAAATAAGACAACAATTCTCGCTCAGACATGTGATTCAATTCCTGCTTATCTTGTAAGTTTTTCAGCTCCTTGATGGTGCTCTCTACGTAATAATTGGCATGTTTGTAACACTGGTCTTCAAAATCTCCAACCATCGGCAAACTGGTGGCTGATAATAGAGATAAGGTTTCTTTATCTTGCGTTTTGATAGCTTGCAAGAGGGTTTCTCCATATTGAAAGCCAAAATAAGGACCTATAAATTTAAAAAAGTCCGCATTTTCTGTTGAAGTTAATGACTGGCTGTTTCTAAAATAATTAAGGTGCCCGTATTCTAAAAAGTTTAGTAGCTTTTTATGTTCATAAATAGCAAGATGGTACTGGCGTGTTTGGTAATTATCTAATTCTTTTAGTAATTTCAACACCGTATCTTTGGGCAATTGATGGTGTCCTATATAAACCAATTCCGTTCCGCTATTGTGCTGTATTCTTGCTTGAACACTTAATTTGTGTGCTTTTATAGCTGCTTCGTCTGCATCTAATGGCAAATCAAATAATTTAAAAGGATTGGTATAAATAGGCATTTTTATCTAGGTTTTTAGTAACACAATTAGCTAAATTACAACAATTAAAAGAATAATTCTACCTTTCTCTAGACATTTTATACATTATGATTGAAATAGACCAACAAGTTCAACAACTACTTTTTGCTACAGCATATAAAATGACTGGAGAAATTGCCGCAAGCCAAGATATAAGTCAAGAAGCAATCCATAAATATTTGCAGGCCAAAAGTAATTCTACTAGCATAAAAAATCATCGTGCTTACCTCATAAGAATAACGATTAATACAGCGATTGACCACCTTAATCGTTGCCAAAAAGAACGCGCTGCCTACATTGGAACCTGGCTTCCTGAACCCATTCTCCAAACAGAAACCACGCTCGATTATCAATTAGATTTAGATTATGGCATCACGGTTTTGCTCTCTCAACTGAACCCAAAAGAGCGGGCTATCTTTATTCTAAAAGAAAGCTTTGATTATAGTTATGATGACTTGTCTAGCACACTGGATTTAAGTCCTGCAAATTGCCGCAAAATATACCAACGATTACAACAAAAAATAAAAACTGCCAATCGAGATATTCCGACAGAGAACAAAACAAAAGAACGAATTATTCGAGCTTTCATAGAAGCTTCCAAAACGGGTCAACTGGATGCTTTAGTTGGTACTTTAAAGGAAGATATTGCGCTTTATTCGGATGGTGGTGGCAAAGTAACTGCGGCTAAAAATAGTCTTCATGGCATGGAAGTTTGTGCTAAGTTTTTGTGGGGCATTTACAGCAAATTTGATCAAACGCCTCGTTTTGTCTTACAAAATGTGAACAATGAACTTGGCTTTTTGACTTATGTAGGAACGGAATTAATTTCTGTTGGTTTATTAGAAATTCAAGGGGAGCAAATCAGTAAAATTTACTTCATAAGAAACCCTGACAAAATACATTTGGAGTAATTATTAAGGTTCTTTTGTAAATCGTGAGAAGTTTGTCAAAGAACGATTATTAAAAAAAAAAGGTTCTCTGACAATTTTTGCCAGCCTATACCAAATGGCTTCGATTTTGCTATTTTTGTTATAAGTCGTAAGTTATAAGTAGTAAGCAAAATTATTGACAGCTAAGAACTTACGACTTTCTACTTATAACTTACGACCAAAATCCTACTGTTATGAAAAAGAAAAAAAGTAGGCTGCGGCAAAAATTGTCAAAGAACCAAAAAAAAGCCCCTTTGTTGTCACAAAAATAGAGCGCTGTGAGTCTTCTATAAAAGAATGTTTTTCTAACACCAATTTTATAACAGTTCACATGAAAAAAGCACATTTTATATCTGGTATTATTCTCAGTATTTTTGTAACAGCACACTTACTAAACCACCTAACGGCTGTCCAAAGCATTGCCACGCACATAGAGGTCATGCAGGTCCTCAGGCGCATTTATCAACACCCTTTGATTGAACCTCTATTGTTATTTGCCGTCTTAACACAGATTATTTCTGGCATTCAATTGGTTCGAAACAGAGGTTGGAAACAACGGGAGTGGTACAATAAATTACACGTTTATTCAGGCATTTATTTAGGCTTCTTTTTACTTGTACATACCTCGGCAACTTTAGTTGGTCGCTTTGTTTTATTGGTAGATACTAATTTCTATTATGGAGCAATGGTTGTCAATCTAAAACCTTATTTATTCTTTTATATTCCTTATTATTTCTTGGGAGCCTTTTCATTTTTCGTACATATTGCTTGTATTATTAGAATCAAAAGCATCCGAAAAATTGGCAGTCAAAAAGCCAGTCGTCGAGCCAATTGGATCATGGGATTTGGAGCTCTTATTGGAATTATTATTCTTTGGGCATTTACTTATAATGTTGAAATTCCTAGTCTGTACAAAGAATTGATGCCTTAATACCTGAAGCTCTCAGACAATTAAAAAGGTTTGAGAGCTTTATTAAACCAACAACAACAAAAGCAAACCCAACAACATATAAACTTTTATCAAACGGCTAATACGCCCAAAATCAGCAACTACCTCCGCAACAGCTACGATTTTCATCAAATAAAACAAGGGGAAAATTAAGCCTATAATTAAATAAACAAAGGCTAGATAAGCAGCATAAACATAAAAAAAACTAGCTTCCAAGCTTAATAAAATTAATAAAAAAAAGAGTACGATTAAGATGATTTTTTTTACAAAAGCTGTTCCTTTTTGAATCGCTAAGGTCTGGCAACCTTGCAATTTATCTCCTTCCAAATCTTCCAAATCCTTGACTAATTCTCGTGCTAAAGTGGATAAAAAAGCAAAAAGCACATAAGCCAACAAGATTCCATGCCAGTAAGGCGTCAAAGAAGTAGCAGAAAACCACCAAAATTCGAGGACCACCCAAGCACATAAAAAGGCAACTACCAAGTTGCCAATTAAGGCTTGCCGTTTCCATAAAGTAGAATAAAAATAGAGTAGAAAAACAGCCAATAAGAAGAAGAGAAATAAGTCCATTGACTGAAGCCAAATAGCCGCTACAAGAGCAACTATATTCAAACAAAAATAAAGCCTCCAAGCTGTTTGAACGGAAACAAAAGGTCCAATGACAAGCCGATCTTTCTTGTTAATCAAATCAATTTCTACATCCAGAATATCATTGATCACATTCCCTGCTGCTGCAATAAGGATAGTCCCAAAACACAAGATTCCAAAACTAAGTCCATCCAAAATCCGATTTTCTGCCCTCCAATAAAGTAGGCATAAAGTCATTCCAATAATGATCAAATTCGGAATCCTTATCAAGCGAAATAAAGCTTTTATTTTTCTAAACTTCATCCCCTATAAAATGATCGTAAGCAGAATCAGCGGCATTATCCAGCGGCTTTATGGCTTCTTTAGTAACAATTTTCATTCGCCCAGCTTCTCCGCCAATAAGTGCGCTCAAATCTTCTACTAGAGCTAAAGAAGCTGCAATTTTATCATGAATTTTTGTGACAACATTTTTTCCAAACAAGCTTTGATTCATATTCGCTTCAAAGTAATTGACACCAGACAGGAGTAAAAATAATTTATTTTCCTTCAACACTATATTCATAGGAACATTTTTCGCTTGTATCAAAGCGTCTAATTTTTGAAGGGCTTCTTTTGTTAGCAAGGTCTCTACTTCATTTCTTTTTTTAGTATAAATAACATACTTTTCGTTAAAAAAAGCTGATTTATGTTTCGTTGAATACAGGGTGAATTTTTCTTCCCTTCCCGCCTTAGTCAGAATACTCATAGAGCTTTCCGTCCATCCTTTCTTAGATTTAATAATCGTATGTTCGCCTAGGTAATGCGCCCCTTCGATCACGCAAATCATTCCTTTAGAAGGCGTACTACTTCCTGTCCCATTAACGACTGGCGTCATCAGGCTGGCTTCCATCAATTGAAAAGGATAGCCATTTTTTGTTTTTCCATTTAAAAGCGCTCCTCCCTTCTCTGAAAAAACCGAAGTACCTAATAAACCACTATCTTGAATGGAGGCTTGATATTTATAACTGTTGGATACGAATTTTGTAGCTGGACTTAATTTTTGAACCAATTCTTTGAGTACTTTATTCCTATATTTTTCTTGATAATCCTTGATAGGAGTTCCCACCACCAATAATCTGGCAATTAGCAAAGCCACAAAACCTACCGCCAATACGCCTGCTAATACAGCTCCAAACATCCCCAAACAAATGGGAATCAATAAGAATAAAATCGTTCCCATAGCATAAAAGCCATATTCTATCTGTTTCAAACGAAGCTGTTTCTTCCGAAACGCTTCGACTTCTGCCAATGTAGGTTCAAGTGATGCTATTAGTTGATTCGTTTTCATGGGTTCTATTCTTCGTTATCAATAAAATGATCGTAAGCGGAATCATCCCAATTTTGATTCCCAGAATCTAACTCCTTAGGCAAAGGGATTCGTTCTTTGGAAGGCAGTTCTAGTTTATTAACACTCCTATTCAGCTCCTCTACCAAGGATAAACAAGTAGATAATTCTTTAAAAAGTTCTTCCCCAAGGGGCTTTGCTAAAACAGTTTGCTCCAAGTCTCCTTCAAAAAAATTAGGTTGAGAAGGCAAGGCAATATGTAAGGTGTCTTTGACAAAAGAGAATCGAAGATCACCTTTCCATTCGTTTTTTAGCTTTTGAATGAAAGCCAAAAAAGAAGCTGTTAACAA
>CALDEP010000034.1 GCA_937942475.1 uncultured Aureispira sp. | reverse complement strand
ACACACCTGCTAATTTCCGCCTTGCATATTCTTTTGGTATTTACCTGCTTTGTTAGACCTGAATATTGGTATGCTTTGGCTTGGACCTATCCTGTCCTTAATGCGGTTTTGTTAGGGCTAAATTTGATGTATGCTTTTTTTGGGAATAAGGATAGATTAGAATTAGCAGAAGATATTTTGGATGATTTGAGATTAAAATAAACTAAAAAATGAAGAAAGCATTTTTGTTATTAATCCTATTGGAACTGGCAGTGGTATTCATTTTTGGGGTTTTAGATCCCTTTCATGTTGGTATAGAATACATGGGAGAAGGGCTTCCTCTTCTGTTTTCTATTTTGCTTAGTTGGATTCTTGTCTTCAAAATCTGGACTTTGTATTGTGTTTTATTTGTTATAACACCTTCTGCAGGACATCAGCGAGATTGGAAAGTTATATTATTCCTTTTATTAGTAACAAATATACTGCTTTTTTTAGGCGACCAATTTTTTATAGAAATTAAGGAGCATTTATATTTATTAATGATTTCTTTTGCTAGTACAGCACTTGTTTTTGATGTTTGGGTTTTTTGGAAAGGCTGGGTAAATAGAAAAGAAGTGGATAAGCTTGATTTCTTACGAAAGTGTAGCACTTTACTCCTAATAGAGCTAACGACACTTGTTGTTAGTTTATTAATAGGAGATAGAATAGATAGCTATATCCTTATTCAGTTATTTTTAAGCGTGATAATAGCTGCTTCTTGGATGTTGAATGATTTGTTTCGTATAAATGCTAAAAAGGAGAAGGGGTGAAATGTAACCCACAACTAGGAAATTTGATGCTTCTTTTTAGAGGGGGAATGAACGTTTAAACGTAAAAGTTGCTTATAGGGTCGTAGGTAATAGTTCATAAACCCTTAAAAAAAACAAATGGAAAGCATACTCAATCAATCTCCTACTAAAGAAACTTTTTTTTACAGCCTGTCTAAAATGTTAGAACGAGCCGCTTTCTATGGTATTCGTGCTCTGCTTGTTTTTTATATGCTTGATGAGGGGCTAAAAATGGAGAAAACCCAAGTATTAAGCATTATGGGCTTGTTAAGTTTGCTTATCATAATTTCTCAAGTGATTGGAGCAGTACTTGGTGATTTAGTAATTGGGAATAGAAAAGCAATGATTTTGGGAGGTATACTTCAAACTATTGGAGCTTTTAGCCTTGCTATTCCTTCCCTGATAGGGCTTTATTTAGGCTTGTTTTTTGTGATTTTGGGTGGTGGATTGTATACTCCAAATATCACTTCAAATTTGGGGAAAGGGTATCTAACAAAAACGAAATTATTAGATGCAGCATTTGCATTCTTTTATCTAGGAATTAATGTAGGTTCCTTTTTGGGCATCTTATTGATTGGGTACATTGGAGAAGAGTACGGTTGGAGTAATGGTTTCGTGATGGCAGGAATACTACTGTTATTATCTGTGATTTCCATTCTAATTTTAAAAGAAAAAAAACCTGAACAAATCACAAGTAGCTCGTTATCTGCAAAGGGGCGAATGGTAACTGTTTCGATTAGCTTTTTGTTGGTCGCTTTATTTTGGACTATTTATGAAATTGCAGGCATTCGAGTTTATGATTTACACTTAGGATTAAGTGAAATGTCAACATTGGATATACCTAAAAATATATGGACCTCTTTTAATTTTATATCCATAGTACCAATTAGCGTTTTGGCAGTTGTTTTATGGACTTATTTTTATAGCAGCCAGTTATTTAAATTGATGCTTGGTTTTATGTTTGCTTCACTTTCATATGGCATTTTATGGCTAATTCCAGAAATTCCAACAGAACAACATACTATTTTATATTTTGTCGCTTTATTTTTTCTGAGTATTTCAGAAGTACACCTGACACCAATTATAGATTCTATTCTTACTCAATATACTTCACCCAAATATTTAGCCATCACTATAAGTTTGGCATTTATTCCAACAAGAGCATTTTCATTTATAATAGGGCTGTTTAGTGAGGATTTATATAAAAATCCTTCTCTTGCAATATTAATAGGAATGCTAATGATGACGATCTTCAGTGTGGTATTAATAACCTATCATTTAACAAAAAAAGGAAAACTCCCTACAGAAATATAAGGAGCCTTTTTCTACCAAGAACTACTGATACAATACTTCGTGTAGAACTCGAAGACTCAGCGTAGCTAAATCGTATCTATTTGATTATCAACAAAGCGGACTTTTAGTCATCGTGACATTAAAATGCTGATAATCAAACAGGTGCATAGGTGCTTTTTCGGTAGAACTTGAAGGATCAGCGAAGCTAAAAACAAAAAATCCAGGAACTAAAAGCGATAGCGCTCACGAAGTAAGTATTACTGATACTTAGTACCATCAAAATATTCATCATAAGCTTCAGGATTATGATTGGCTAAAATAACAACTGAAATTCCGCCAAAAACTAAACCTAGTTTGAACAAGAAAGAACCTAAAATTCCCATTAGTTCTATCCACATCAAAAAACCTATTTTTAAGCCAACAGCATTAACAATAAGGCAAATGGCACCTGTGAAAAACATAATGCAGCCAACTAAAGTCCAAAAAGTGCGTAGTTTTGGATTTTTTTCAACAGTCGTGGTAGTTAAGTATATTATAACGGCTAAAATAAGAAAGCCAACAAGTTGCATAATCATTTAATTGTGATTTTATTCTTTTATAACAAAATAGAAGCGAATTGCTGCTGCAAAGATAGTGTATTATTTGCAAACAATTGTCCATCTATTTAGTATTTTAAACTTTACCTTTATCTTTGTATTTTTAAGTAGGAACTAGTCTCTACTTACTAATAACAAATTAGACAAAAATAGTTGAAAAAATACAACATTCAATTCAGTTTGTTGTACAGAACACCTAGTAATACAAACGTTATGGTGAAAATTGTAGAATGCCCAAGAGATGCTATGCAAGGCATCAACGAATTTTTTATTGATACAGATGTCAAAGCAAAATACATTAACAAACTACTAAAAGTTGGTTTTGATACCATTGATTTTGGTAGCTTTGTTTCGCCCAAAGCAATTCCTCAAATGCGAGATACGGCTAAGGTTTTGAATCAATTAGAACTCGGAACAACTAAAAGTAAATTGTTGGCAATTATAGCCAATGAGCGAGGTACTAAAGATGCTTGCCAGTTTGAGGAAATTGACTATTTGGGTTATCCATTTTCTATCTCAGAGACCTTCCAATTGAGAAATACCAACGCAACAATAGATCAGTCTTTGAAGCGTTTAGGAAAGATTCAAGAATTATCACAAAAACACAAGAAGAAATTAGTGGTCTATGTTTCTATGGGCTTTGGTAATCCTTATGGTGATGTTTGGAATGTAGAAATTGTCCAAAAATGGGTGGATTTGTTGGCAGAAATGGGCATCAAAATTTTGTCTTTATCCGATACAATTGGCGTTGCCAATAAAGAGACTATTGAGTATTTGTTTAGTAATCTAATTCCTCCTTATCCAGATGTAGAGTTTGGAGCACACTTTCATACTCGCCCTGACGAATGGGAAGAAAAAATTAGTGCAGCGTATAAGAATGGTTGTCGTCGATTTGATGGAGCCATCAAAGGCTATGGAGGTTGCCCAATGGCAAAAGATGATTTGACGGGAAATATGCCTACAGAGAAAATGCTACCGTACTTTATTAAAAAAGGAGAAAATTTAAAATTAGAGCTGGATATTTTTGCAGAAGCAATGGGGATGACAGACGGTATTTTTCCAAAGCATTAAGTATTATTAAAAAATATCGAAAAAAAAATATTCTGATACACCAAAAATAGACTAGAAGTACATCTTCTTAAGTAAAAGAGCCTTATTTTTTGCGACTTGTTCAAAAATTGAATATTAATGTTGTTTTTTTTTAATAAAAAATAAGTATTATTGCAATCGGAGCGCAAGAGCAGCATGTTGTTTTATGTTGCGATTTTGCGTTTACTAAAGTTCAGTAGATTTGTCTTAGATTGTTTTAGGAGTGTTTTGATTCATTATTAGTAAAAAGCATTTTAAATATCAAAAATGTTAAATGAATGATGGTCAGTTTAATGCAACTCTAAAATGCTTGACTTAGGCTATAAAGTTCCAGTTTATCTGAAACTTGTAAACGAACAATAAAACTGGTTGAGGATGCTATTTTTTTATTAAAAAATAAAAAATCAACGAACAATTACAGATATGAATACCTTGCAATAAATATAATTGCGTATACTTGCCTTGTATTCAAGAGGTAAATGAAAAACAAACTATTAACAACATACTACAAATGAAAATTGCACTGAATATTTTGTTGACATTAGCTGCTATTGGATTGATTTATTTATTAGTCGAATCCATTAGTAAGCCAATTAACTTTAAAGAAACAAGAGAGTTGAGAGAAGAATTCGTTAGAGAACGCTTAACTCAAGCTGCTGAACTTCAAAAAATTTATAAATCATTGCGTGGTAATTATGCCGAAAGTTATGATTCTTTGAGGTATGTATTGACACACGATACGTTTCTAGTAGATAAAGTAGAAGGTGATCAATACGATACAACAACGCAAGTTAAAATTGTTCAGATTAAATTTCCTGCAAAAGACTCTTTGTTGTCTTATATCAAAAAAACGAAACCAGAGATGTCTGTAGACGAGTTTTTTGATTTTGTTAGTACGGTACCTTTTTCAAAGGGTAAGAAATTCTATGTCAAAAGAAGCGAAGCAATTGTAGAAGGAACTGATTCTATGATGACCTCAACCTTTGAAGTAGGAACAACAATAGGCACTTACATGGAAGAATTTGATTCTGCAAGTCATGTAATTTATGACCCAGAATACAATCCAAACAAACTCCGTAAAGTGGGTGACTTGTACAAACCTTCAACAAACGGTAATTGGTAGACATAATATACAATATATTTGAAGACGATTTTAATAAGTCTTTGACACATACTTATAACCTATCCGTCCTTATGGGCACGGATAGGTTGTCTTATTTAATTAGTAACGAACAGAATCAGGTGATGGCGCTTCGTTCGTATCAGCTGTCGAGTTTGCCGAACGAATCGCCGCTCAAACAAATTTTGATAGAGGATAGCATTCTTCGAGCAAAATTTAGAACCGTTCGAGCGGGTTTATTTTCGCCTAAGTTTTCTTTGATTCCTCAATCGTTGTTTAACGAGGAAGAAGCAGGACTTTATCTGCAAGAAACGATCAATTTAGAGAAACAGGACCAGGTGTTTTTTGATGTCATTGAAAGCCTAAATGCCGCTAATGTGTATGCTTTTGACATTCCTTACGTTCAAGATTTTCAGGAACACTTTCCAGAGACCACTTTTTGCCATGTTTCTACAGGACTAATTAACAACTTTATTCATAATTTTGATAGCAGTAGTTCTAAGAACATTTTTCTGAATATATACGATCATTATGTCATGATTACAGTGGTCGAAGATTCTAAGCTGCTTTTTCATAATATATTTTCGTTTAAAGCTTCTCCCGATTGCTTGTATTACATCTTACTGGTGTACAAACAACTTGGATTAACACCAGAGAAACACCCCTTGTATATTGTTGGGGAGTTGGTGGCAGATTCAGAAATTCACAAATTGCTATATAAGTATATTAAGACAATACATTTTGTGAATCGACCTAATTTTTATGTATTCGGGGAAAAACTTCAAGAGAGTTTCGCTCAGAATTTTTTCTTTGATTTGTATAGTCTTAAATTATGCGAGTAGTTAGTGGCTTTTTAAAAGGGCGTCGATTTGATATGCCGAGTTCTAAGTGGAAAACACGCCCGACAACAGACAATGCAAAAGAGAGCTTGTTTAACATCTTATCTAATTGGATTACATTAGACGGAATACAGGTCTTGGATTTGTTTGCAGGGACAGGAAATATGTCCTACGAATTTGCTTCTAGAGGAGCTAGTTATGTCTGTAGTGTCGATAAATTCGCTGCTTGCGCTCGATACATAGAAGAACATGCTAAGTTATTTAAAATAGAAGATGTCTTAGAAGTTAGAAGACAAGATGTCTTTCAATTTTTGAAAAATCATCGCAAAAAATACGACATTGTTTTTGCCGACCCCCCTTATGATTCTCCAAAATTTCGACTATTAGTTGACACCATCCTTGAACAAGAATTGTTAAATGACAATGCTTTGTTAATTATCGAGCATGATTCTCGTCAAAACTTTGCAAATCATCCTAAATTTGTAGAACTTCGCCAATATGGACAATCCTACTTTAGTTTTTTATCGAACGAAGGAGCATAAAGGATGTTCTTAATGAAATATATGGTAGATTTTTTTGTATTTTTAATCAAAATCTATAGGATATTATAACTAGAAGTTAGAAAGAACAATGAAGAATTTATACAAGATATTGGGTGCTGTATTCGTAGCGTATAGTCTTGTCGCAGGAATGTTAATTCCTTTGGGGACAGGTATTATCAATGTTTCTCCTAGAGTCGCCAAAGGAGGCGAGCCTTTAGCCTTGAAAATAAAAGCCTACAATGCTAATTTCTTACAGGATAAAGAGAATTACGAAGCTAGAATTCGTTTGAATCCCAATAAAGCAATTTGTGCCAACAAAGTAATTGTTGAAAACGATCAAGAACTCACCTTGCACTTTGATTTGCCTTTGGGTAAATTACCCATTCAAACCTTGACAGAAGATGGAAAAAAATCTAGTTTTCCATTATTAGAAATATCGGGCACCAACAACGGTTACAGTTCCTTAGAATCTGCTATTTATATCAAAGATAGTTTGGTTGATAATGAGAACCAAAATCAAAATTTCTGTAAAATAGCTCCTTTTACGGAAGTATCCGAAAGTAAAATGACCTTTCCTTTTTTAAATATTCTAGAAGAAACGATCCGCAATTTGTTCTACCACGTACCGATGTGGTTTGCCATGATGTTATTGTTATTAATATCAGCAATTTATAGTATTTTGTACCTTGCAATACCCGAAAACGAACACTATGATGTTCAAGCAACTTCTTTTGCTACAGTAGGCGTTCTTTTTGGCGTGGTTGGAATTGCAACAGGCGCTTTGTGGGCAAAACACACTTGGGGAGCTTATTGGTCCTTTGATGTGAAACAAAATACATCAGCAGTCGCCTTGTTGATTTATTTGGCTTATTTTGTTTTGAGAAGTTCGTTTGACGATCTAGATAAACGCGCTAGAGTGGCAGCGATTTACAATATTTTTGCTTTTGCCGCTTTAATTCCTTTACTTTATGTTGTTCCTAGAATGGTAGACAGTTTGCATCCTGGAATGGGAGGGAATCCTGCGTTTAGTAAATTAGATTTAGACAACACGATGCGTATGGTATTTTATCCAGCCGTGTTAGGGTGGATGATGCTAGGAATTTGGATGTCTAATTTGGGCGGACGAATCGAGCGTTTGATGCGAATAAAACTAGAGCTAGAAGAATAATTTTATTCTTTTGATGCTAATAATAAAATATTTTATTATTAGCTTGCATTTTATTGATAATTAGAGTTTTGTAGCTTTTTGGGAAGGCTATTACATATTTATTTTTTTCAAAATTGGATAAATTACTCAAAATATAATTTGGAAAAATTCTTTTTTTTTAAAAAAAACACCATTTTTAGGTCTATATTAATGAAGCAAATTATTAACATACTAATACTTAGTTTAATACCTGTTTGTGCATTCTCTCAAACAACTACTGGAAATGATTTTTTTAGTAACATTGGGAAAATTTATGTAACTGTAGGTGTTATTCTTATTTTGTTCATAGGAATGATTGGTTTTTTAGTTTATTTAGAACGAAAAGTAGCCAACCTAGAACAAGATATACAAGAATAAGTCATAAAATAGGAGAGTGTCGTCTGTATATTCTAAGAAACTACTTAACAATTTAGAAGGACGCACTTTTTGAGAATAACTAACCGTTTATAATAACTTTAACCAAAAAAAACTATGTCAGATTATAGCTTTTTTGAAGGAGTCGAGAAAAATTTTGATAAAGCAGCTAAGCACACAGACTTGCCTAGTGGAATACTTGAACAAATTAAAGGTTGTAATGCCGTTTTTCGCATGAATTTCCCTGTTAAAATAGGAGATTCAGTAGAAGTGATTGAGGCATACCGTGTACAACACTCGAACCACAGATCTCCAACTAAAGGAGGAATTCGCTACAGTTTAGGAGTGAATCAAGATGAAGTAATGGCTTTGGCTGCTTTGATGACCTATAAATGTGCCGTTGTAGATGTGCCATTTGGCGGTGCAAAAGGAGGGGTTAAAATTAATTCTAGAGACTATACTGAAGAGCAGTTAGAAAAAATTACTCGTCGTTATGCTTCTGAATTAATCAAAAAGAATTTCATCGGTCCAGGTATGGACGTTCCTGCTCCTGATTATGGAACAGGACCTCGTGAAATGGCTTGGATTATGGATACCTATATGGCATTAAATCCAGGTGAAATTGATGCTGCTGGTTGTGTAACAGGAAAACCTGTTTCTCAAAACGGTATTGCTGGTCGTACAGAAGCTACTGGACGTGGTGTTTATTATGCGATTCGTGAGGCTTGTAACCACGAAGAAGACATGAAACCATTGGGCTTGTCAACAGGCTTGAAAGGTAAAACAATGGTTATCCAAGGATTAGGAAACGTAGGTTCTTATGCTGGGAAAATTTCTCAGGATGAAGGCGGCGTAAAAATCATTGGTGTTGCTGAATATGAAGGTTCTATTCATAGCCCAGAAGGCTTGGATATCCATGCTTTGTTGGATTTTAGAGCTAAAACTGGATCTATTCTAGGTTTTCCTGGAAGTACTACTTTGGAGCAGAGATCTGCTGCACTAGAATTAGAATGTGATATTTTGGTTCCTGCTGCATTGGAAAATCAAATTAACGAAACGAACGCAGCGGATGTTAAAGCTAAAATTATAGCTGAAGCGGCTAATGGACCTGTTACTCCAGAAGCAGAAGCGATATTGTTAGAAAGAGGCTGTTTAATTATTCCTGACATGTATGCAAATGCAGGTGGGGTAACTGTATCTTACTTTGAGTGGTTGAAAAACCTTTCTCACATGCGCTTTGGTCGTATGCAAAAACGTTTTGAAAGTAATCGCTACGAATTATTGGTTGACTTAGTTCTTAAGATGACTGGTAAAGAGTTGAATGCTTCTGAGCGTAAAATGTTAACGTTTGGTGCTGATGAGGTTGATTTGGTTCGTTCTGGATTAGAAGAAACCATGATTACAGCATACAATGGGATTCGCGATACAAAGAAAAGAAAGAATATTAAAGACATGCGTACCGCTGCATTTGTTTATGCAATTGAAAAAATCGGAAGTGATTATACCGCATTGGGTATTTGGCCTTAAGATTTTCGAAAATATATGGATTGAAAAGCCTGTTTCTCTAGTAGAAATGGGCTTTTTTGTATTAATCACTGAAAATTATGCTCAAAGAAACACACCTTTTATTAAGAACAAAAGATCATGAACAAGTTGCTCTGTGGAAAATAACAGGGGAGTGGAGTGATTCAACGAAGAACATTTTTCTAACGCATGGCACCTTCTCTAATCGAAAGGTTTGCATGGGAATCGCTTCCTTTTTAGTTGAAAAAGGATTTACTTGTTGGGTTTTGGAGTGGCGAAATCATGGCGATAGCCCTGCTGTTGAATCGCCCTTTAATTTTGAA
>CALDEP010000033.1 GCA_937942475.1 uncultured Aureispira sp. | reverse complement strand
ACTATACCTATAGTTGTGCTTAGTTTTTAAAGTGGTTTTTTTGCAACTCTTCTCACGCAGTAAATCGTATGGAGTTTAAAAAATAGGTCATCTTTTAACAGCTACGAATTGGGATATAATTTTTAAGTAGAAAGTCGTAAGTCGTTTATTATCAAAATAAAATAGACGACTTTGTACTTAAAACTTAGGGCTCATACTGTCTAATAGAAAAATGGTTTAGCTTATTACCACACGATTTACTGTGCGAGAAGTTTGTCAGAGAACGTTTAAAGTTTTTCATTAAACCAATTGACAAGCAACTCATTTAATTCCTTTGTTTTATTAGAAAATTTGTGATCTGTTTTGAATTTTTCAAACCTAAAATTGTAGTTTATATCAGCTAACTTTTTAGCTATCTTATCTGCTTGATTTGGGTTTACTCTTTTGTCATCTGTACCACAAAGAATAAGGATACTGGCATTTTTGTCTAGTTCATCAACCCAGTATAAAGCAGATCGATTTTCTAAGGCTCTTTTTTTGTTTTGTTCATAATTTGGAATCAATTTAGCACAAACTTCACTTTCCATCTCTGGCCTTTCTATAATTAATTGCGATAAATCAGTAGGTCCATTTCCAATAACGGCTGTTTTTATCCTGTCAGAATATTTAAGGGCTAAATAAGTCATCATACCACCTCTAGACCATCCAAACATTCCTATTCGTTCAGCGTCTCCTTTTTGTAGGTCTTTTGCAGTTTTGATTAAATTTAAAACATCATTAATATCCTTACCTCCAAATTCGTCATTTTCTCTATAACAAGAAGCAATGACGACATATCCCTCTTGTGCTAATTTGGACGCAGAATATACTAAAGAGTATAGCGTTTTAAGTTTTCCGACCTTTCCAATCTCCTTATTTCCCCCTCGGTTAAATATAATGACAGGGAATTTTCCTTCTCTTTTCGGTTCCGCAATTATGCCATTGACCAATAAAGAATCACTTTTATAAGTGATGGCATAGAATTCAATGTCATCCAAATATTTGAAATCACTTTTTAATACCTCATTTTCAGAAATTTTTCTCCAAAGAGGCTCTATTTTTGACAGATTAATTAACCTTTTGGATTGAATTTTTCCTTGTTCTAATGTTTTTGATTCTCTGAGTTCACTTGGCGTTATTTCAATTCCTAAAACAGTATTATTTAGACGTTCAATATCTTGGTAAGAAGTATAATATTTCTTAGCTATTTTAATCCCAATGAATAGAATAGCGATGAAAATAAATACGCCTAAAATTTTTATGACCCGTTTAAATATTTTCATTAGTAGATAAATTTAACTGGATTAGATTCAATTAAGTAGAAGGCTATGAAAATATACAACCAAAGCCCTAAAACCCTTCATAAACATCTTTAGGAATACGTCCATCAGGCTTCGTGCCTGTATCGAGACCTTCCTCTTCATTCCAACCACGGAATCCTTCTCCAACACGCTCTCCATCTACATATTTAATAACAAAAGCATACTGAAACTTAGAGCTATTTAATACATAAGAAAGGGCATTTAAGGCATCTGATTTTCGTTTGAAACCATCAATGTTCTTTTTGTTGGTTTCTTTGCTAACCACCAAAATTCGTTGAAGACCACTGCTTGTTTGTTCTGTTGACAAGCGACCAATTTCTTTTAAAGCCTCGTACTTGTCTGCTCTAAATTTTCGAACAGCAGATACCTGAATTTTGTAAACAACTGAAGGCGGAGCTATTGGGGTAGTAGGATAAGGTCCAGGGAATACTGGAATCTTTTCAATGTTTTCTTTTCTAACAATCAAAGGCTCGTGATAAGGTTGTGGATTCCCCTCTTTATAATACAATTTGCGAGAATCCCCTAAACCAGCAATGGCATCCAATTCATAAAAAATCTTGAGCGTATCACCCGTATATTCAACGCCTAAATTTGGATCAATAGGATCGACAGGTAATTGATAAGCATTATTATTAGAGTTGTAACTTTTTGCCATAATGTAATAACGAATATCTTGTGGATCAACTCTTTGCGGCAAAACAATATCTGTTCGAGCAATTAGCTCAATATCATTTGTGAGTTCTTCAGACTTAGCGCCTGTTGTAAAAGCAGCAATAGCCACTTGGAAATTTTCTTTTTCGATAGAAATAATATAAGAGGTATTCGGCTCTAAATTCGTGAACTCATATTCTCCAACCGCTAACATACGTTCATCAATCAATTCTTCGTCTCCCAAACTTGTTTTTTGGAAGAGTTTAATGTTAAGATCTTTAAGTAAGCCTCGTTCAGGATAGTCAGAATCTAGAATGGAACCAGAAATGGCTAGTTCTATATTCTCAATACCAAAGTAAAAAATATCATCGTCTGTTGTCGTAGAACGTTGAGGGGCAAAAGGACGATTAGAAACCAAATAACCACCACCATGTGCTTCGCTAATGGTATAGTATAAATCATCTGCTGCCGAGTTGATTGGGAAACCTAAGTTTTGAGCAACTTCCCACTGAAGTTTTTCTCCTTTAGATTTAAAAATGTCTAAACCACCCGCACTAACACGACCATTGGAACTGAAATAAAGTGTTCCTGTTGGTTTGTGATAAAAAGGACTGATTTCATCCCCAATACTATTCACATTTCGCCCAAGGTTCTTAGGCAAAGTAAAACTACTACTGCTGCTACTGTTTATTGGTCGAGTGGTGTACCATAAATCCAAACCACCTTTTCCGCCTTTTCGATTAGAGGCAAAATATAGGATTTCTTGATCGTCAGAAGTGACAACAATAGGATGCGTAGTATTTGCATCATTTGGGTTGATATAATCGGGCAAGATACTAGGTTTAGACCATTGTCCGTCGCCCAAGTTTTCCATTAAATAAATAGCACATTGAGGTTTGCCCTCTATAATGTCACATTGTGTAAAATAAAAACGATTGCCATCTTGTGTAAAAGAGCCGTTCCCAAAGTGCGTGCGCTCCATTTTATCCAAAAAGATAGAAGGCACCTGTGGCTGAACCCAGCCATTCGCCTGCTTTACCGTTCGATGTATTTTTGCGACTCCTTTGATCGTTGAAGAGAAGTATAACACATCATTGGCAAAAGGAATGGGGGCAAACTCTGTTTTGGCACTATTTATCTTAGGGCTTAAATGCTCGATATTAACCGCAGGATTGGTGTATTGCTGTGCTTTTAAAGCATAATTACAGCCTTTGAGCTCATTTTCGACAAAATTTCGATACAATTCTTTATCATCTCCTTGATAACTCAGCAAAAAACTATTAAAGGCCTCTTTTGCTTTATTGGCAGCCCCTGTTTGTTTTAATGCTAAGGCATATTTATAACCAGGCTTATCGTATTTTGAATTGTTATTATCATCCTTAACCACCTCTAAGGAAGCTACAGCATTTTCATAATCTCTCAAATTCAAGAAACAACGTCCAGCTTTAAAGCTGTATTCAGGCTTATCTTTCTTCTCCTCATAAACCCCTCTGTAATAAACGGCTGCTTGGTAGAGGTCGCCACTTTTTTCAAAGTCAGCTGCCATTTTAGCTCGTTTTCTCCAAGGTAACTGATTTTGTGCATCAGCAAGGTTCACAAAAAGCATAAAAACAATAAATAAAGTAAGGTATGGTATTTTCATTCTGTAAATTCTTTGTAAGGAAAGTAGTTTCTTCGAATGCGATTAATACTTGATTGAAGAGGTGAATAAGTTCTTTCAATCCATGTGATTGTACATGCCCTAAATTTGAAAATTTCAGATTTTGGGAAACCTTTATAAATTAAAAGGTTATCTCCAAAATCTGAAACTCTAACAATTATTCTATCTGAGTACAGGACAAAAAATAATTAAAAATACTTTACAGCTTAAACCTATCTAAAATCTAATAAAATGTTAAGTAGTTTCGATATTTTATTAGATGTAAAAACTTTTAGTTCGCTTCGCTCATGAGCGCTTTGCTTTTGAGTTGTCCTGTACACAGTTATTCTAGATTAAATGCTTTTAATTTTTTGAATTAAAAACCTTCGTACTCTTCATTGACACTTTCTTCATCGTCAAATACATCAGAAGCATCTTCTGGTTCATCCCAACCACGGAATCCCTCGCCAATACGTTCTCCATTCACTACTTTGATAACAAAAGCGTTTTCAAATCTAGTGTTGTTCATAATATAAGAAAGTGTATTTAAGGCATCCCCTTTAGATTTGAATCCTTCTAAATTATCGTCTGTTAATTCATTAGGAACAACCAATACACGACGAATGCCATCTTCGATGTCCTCAAAGGCTAGTTGTCCGATAGCTTCTAAATCTTCATATTTATAACTCTTATAACGACGAACAGCCGCCACTTGAATGATATAAACCGTTCCTTCTGGAGCAACATCATCTGTAGGATAAATGTCATCTCTAGGATCAATAGTAGGTTCAATTTCTTCAACAGGAGGATCTATATTCTCTTCAACAGGAGGATCTACATTACTAAGAACTTCTCCCATGAAGGGCAATAATTCCCCATCAGGACCATCGTAATAAACCTTGCTTTCTGTGGATAAATTAGCTACATCAGCTTTGATTTCATTGTAAATTTCTAGATAAGGACCTTCGTATGCTTCGCCAGTGATTGGATCAATTGGCTCGTAAGGAAAAGGATAAGGATTGTCTCTAGAGTTGTATTCTGGAGGAACAATTCTTGCTTTTACAGCATCCCAATCAACCTCTTCAGTGGCTACAGTAGGGGTTTCTAATGCGATATCTTTGATCACATCTTCCGAGTGTACAAAGTCACTGGTATTAACATCAAAGCTAGCTACATTATAACCTTCTTTAGATATTTCAACCGTATAGGTCTTTTTTGGAGCCAATTTGAAACGATAATCAGCAATAGATAACATGCGTTCTTCTACCAATTCATCTTCATTAAACAATTTGATGTTTACTTCAGAAAGAGCGCCATTATCAGGATAATTTGCATCGGTAATCATGCCACTAATGGTTACAACAATTTTGTTCTCTCCAAAGTAGAAGATATCATCATCTGTTGTCGCTGATTTTTTGAGTGCAAACAAGCGATTAGAAACAAAATAGCCACCGCCATGTGCTTCACTTACCGTATAATAAAGATCATCGGCAGAAGAGTTTAATGGGAAACCTAAGTTTTGAGCAACTTCCCATTGTAATTTTTCTCCTTTAGATTTAAAGACATCCAATCCACCAGCACTAACACGACCGTCAGAGCTGAAATATAGAATACCTTCTGCTTTGTCATAATGAGGCGTAATTTCATCTCCAGAAGTATTGATGTTTCTTCCTAAGTTTTTAGGCAGGGTAAAATTATTACTAGAACTACCAACAGCACGTGTTGTAAACCAGATGTCTAGTCCACCACGACCGCCTTCACGATCTGAAACAAAGTATAAAATTTCTTTATCATCTGTTGTTACAACATAAGGATGCGTCGTGTTTGCCCCTTCTTCATTGATATAATTAGGAAGCATCACTGGATCTGACCATTCTTCTGCACTAATTTTATTCATAACATAAATCGCACAAGAGGGCTTTTTATCTGGCAAGTCACATTGCGTAAAATAAAAATGCTGATTATCTTCTGTAAAAGAGCCATTTCCAAAATGTGGTTTTGCCATCTTTCCTTCAAAAATTTGTGGCACTTGTGGGCGAGTCCAATTATCACCATTGCGTTGAGATCGGTAAATTTTCGCTGTTCCTGAGACCAAAGAAGAAAAATAAATGACATTATTATCAAAAGGAATCGGCGCAAACTCTGTCTTATTACTATTAATCTTAGCGTCCAACAATTCTATTTTGATGGCTTCATTGGTATGCGTTTTCTCATTCAAGGCAAAATCACAGCCTTTGATTTCATTTTCGCAAGCTTCTTTCAAGGCTTTATAGTCATCTTTATCAGGAGAGTAGGTGCTGATGAACTTACTAAAAGCCGCTTTTGCTTTTTCTGCTTGACCAGTCTGTTTTAATGCCGAAGCATATTTATAGCCAGGTTTGTCATAAGCATCGTTTTGATCTTTGACAGGCTCTAGTGCTTTGACTGTGTTGTCATAGTCTCGCAAAACATAATAACAATTTCCAGCTTTGTAAGTGAATTCTGGTTTGTCATTTTTCTCAGCATAGATGCCTTCATAATAAACGGCTGCCTGATAATAATCGCCTACTTTCTCAAAGTCTTGCGCCATTTTAAGGCGTTTTTTCCAAGGAAGTGTTTTTTGGGCATTGGTAATGCCGACAAACATGGCGGATAAGAGGAGGGTAAGATATATTTTTTTCATTCTGTCGCTTAAGTTTTAAAAGGAATCAGCAAGTCAAAGTGTGTGAATAGGATTTATATTGGGACGATATTAAAGTACAGGCAAGCGCTAAATTTTTCAAAAAGAAGCAAGTTGCTTTGAAACTTTCGTATCTGATGTACAAGATTTTAAAAGTGTACAATATATAAACTGATCGTTAAGGAAAAGTATTTTGAAAAACCCAAATATTCTTTTTCATGACAAAAGTACGGCTTATTTATTGTATTTGCGAAATGATTGATTTGTTATTCTGCACATAAAGGACAAAATACCTGAAAATGAAATGATTTACAATAATATTTTATTGTGTTTGGTTAAGTAGTTTAATTTTTTTTTAAATTTGTAGATCAAACTGCTTGCATTTTTTAGGAATAGATAGAACGATCTATTTCCTAATCTTATTATAATGCACAGTTTATGCCAAAAAAAAATGCACGATATTGTAAAGCGGAATTATACAATATCAAAAGGCTAATCAGAACGATTAATATAATATATACGAACTAGATTTATGAAAGGAATTATCTTAGCAGGAGGATTGGGAACACGTCTTTACCCATTGACATTAGCAGTTAGTAAACAGTTGATGCCAGTATATGACAAACCAATGATTTATTACCCATTGTCTACCTTAATGTCAGCAGGCATTCGAGAAATCTTAATTATTTCTACGCAGTATGATTTGCCTAATTTTCAAAAATTATTAGGAGATGGATCGCAAATAGGCTGTAAGATTTCTTACAAGGAACAAGTCATTCCGAATGGTTTGGCACAAGCCTTTGTGTTGGGGGAGGAGTTTATTGGCAACGATAGTGTTTCTTTAATTTTAGGAGACAATATTTTTTATGGTAGTAATTTGAATGAATTACTAGGAAAAAGTAGTAAGCCAGATGGTGGAATTGTGTTTGCTTATCAAGTAGCCGATCCTGAACGTTATGGTGTTGTGGCTTTTGATGAAAATAACATGGCTTATTCTATCGAAGAAAAACCAGCCGAACCAAAATCTAATTATGCCATACCAGGTTTGTATTTTTATGATAATTCTGTCATTGAGGTAGCGAAGAATTTGAAGCCAAGTGCTAGAGGAGAGTATGAGATTACAGATGTCAACAAACATTATTTGGAGGAAGGCAAGTTAAAAGTTATGCCATTAGGACGTGGAGTAGCTTGGTTGGATACGGGAACGCATAAATCACTAATGCAAGCAGGACAGTTCATCGAGGTGATCGAAGAACGCCAAGGACTCAAAATTGGATGTATTGAAGAGGTCGCATATCGCCAAGGATTTATCAACGAGGAACAGCTAGAACAGGCTGCGGATAAGTACAAAAAAAGTGGTTATGGACAGTATTTGTACAAAGTATTAGAGTGGGGAAGATAGCTATGAATTTTATACTTAATTTAAGCTAAAAACTAACTTGCTTTTTTAATAAAAAAAAAGCATCTTTGCAAGAACAATGTTTAGTCAAATATTGTTTAACAATATAATCAGAAAGGAAGTGGCACATTAAGTCTAATATTAAGGACTTAATACATTTATAAAAGCTATAAAATTTGTCTGCCTTTCTTCGATGAAATTCTAATAAAATTTGTTAATTTTGCGATAAGACAGTATTTAACTCTGTAAGGAGTCGATTTATATGCAACAAAAAAAGATTAAATGGATATTTTAAAACAAAGGTTTCAAGCTAAGGCATTTGCTTTATTCAAAGCAAATAAAGATATGCTTAAAGAACATGGAGATTTAGTAATCGATAAAGTTTCTATTCGCCAAATGTTTGGTGGAATGCGTGGTATGAAGAGTATGATTTGGGAAACGTCAGAATTGGATGCCTACGAAGGCATTCGTTTTAGAGGTTACTCTATTCGTCAATTGCGCAAAGCGTTGCCTAAAGCCGATGGCTGTAAAGAACCACTACCAGAAGGTTTATTTTGGTTAATGTTGGTTGGAGATATTCCTACAGATAAAGAAGTAAAATGGTTGACAGAGGAATGGCAAAAACGTTCTAATGTACCAGAACATACGTTCAAAATGTTGGATTCTTTGCCAGCAACAACGCATCCAATGACGCAGTTCAGTTCTGCGATTTTGTCGATGCAAACAGAGAGTATTTTTGCAAAACGTTATGCAGAAGGAATTAGCAAGCAAGATTATTGGGATGCTTATTATGAGGATACCATGAACTTAATCGCTTGTTTGCCACGTGTTGCGGCTTATATTTATCGTCGTAGTTATTTTGATAACAACCACATTGCTCCAAATCCAGAATTGGACTGGGGGGCAAACTTTGCACATATGTTAGGGGTAAGTGAAAACCCTGATTTCTTGAGCTTGATGCGTTTGTATTTGACTATTCATGCCGATCATGAAGGAGGAAATGCTTCTGCACATACGACGCATTTAGTTGGATCTACTTTGAGTGATCCTTATTACTCTTTGTCGGGTGGTATGAATGCTTTGGCTGGTCCATTGCATGGTTTGGCAAATCAAGAGGTGATCAAATGGATTCTACAAATGGTAGACGATTTGGGAACAGATACGCCAAGTTCTGATCAAATTTCAGATTATGTCCACAAAACATTAGCAGAAGGAAAAGTAATTCCTGGTTATGGGCACGCTGTTTTGCGTCAGCCTGATCCACGTTATATGGCACAACGTGTTTTTGCAGAGGATTATATCAATGATGATCCAATTGTAAAAATCGTTTGGAAATTGTTTGACATCGTTCCACCATTGTTGCAAGACTTGGGTAAAGTGAAAAATCCTTGGCCAAATGTTGATGCACATTCAGGAGCTTTGTTGATGCATTACGGCTTAAAAGATTTCAGTTTCTATACGGTACTATTTGGTGTTTCTCGTGCAATGGGAGTATTGGCATCAGGTGTATGGTCTAGAGCCTTAGGAATGCCTTTGGAGCGACCTAAGTCTTTGACTTCTTTAGCTGTTCAGAATTTCATTGAAAAAGAAGCAAGTAATTCTGCTCCAAAAGAGTAGTACCAAATAAGACACAATAAGGTCTATCATTTCAGCCATCTACTTTTGTTAGATGGCTGTTTTGGGTTTTAATGGACTCTTTTGATAAAGAATTGTAATGTCAAATATGGTGTTAAAAACGTTAAAGTTTTCTAAATAGCTCATCTATTTAGCTTGAAAACAAGTATCTTAATGTGCTAGACATACTGAAAGTATTGTCTGTTATCTTTTCAAAGGTTTAGAAAGCTTGTTATAACCCCTAAACATACAAAGCAGGAGGACAAAATATGCAAAATAGTAACTATCAATCTCTAATTGAGAAAATTGACCAATTTACTCGTAAATATTATATGAACAACCTTATTAGAGGTAGTTTGTACAGCATTGGTGTTTTATTGGCTGCATTTATCAGCTTTTCGTTGTTGGAGTCTTATTACTTCTCCGCGACCACCTCTTCGATGGAACTTCGAAAGATACTTTTTTACTCTTTCATAGGGATTAGTGCGCTCACTTTGGGGGTATTGGTTTTCCGCCCGCTCTTGCAATATTTTAAGTTAGGTGCTGTGATTTCTCATGAGCAAGCCGCCTCAATTATTGGTCATCACTTTGGTAATGTTAAAGACAAATTATTGAATGTCTTGCAACTAAAGGAACAAATGAACTATGCAGATTCTGCTTTGGTAGAAGCTAGTATCAATCAAAAAATCCAAAATTTAAAACCTGTACCTTTTGCTGCGGCAATTGACTTAAAAGAAAATAAGCGTTATTTACGTTACGCCTTGCCACCACTATTGTTGTTGTTGTTATTACTATTTTCTTCTAATATATTGGAGGAGAGTGCTGGTCGTATTATTAATAATAACAAAGAATTTGAAAAAGCTGCTTTGTTCAGTTTTATCATTGATGATAAAGAACGAAAAGTCGTTCAGTATACTAATTATGAACTTGAAGTTCATGTAGATGGCGAAGCACTGCCAAACGAAGTGTTTATAGAAGTTGATAATTATAAATATAAATTAGAAAAGAAAAGTCCGAATACCTTTAAGTATACGTTTGTTGAATTGAGAAAAGATACGAAGTTTAATTTAACAGCAAATGGAGTGATTTCTAAGAATTATGATATTGATGTTTTAGAGAAGCCTCAAATTGCGGATTTTGATATTAATTTAACGTATCCTTCTTACACAGGACGCAAAAACGAATCTATTACTGGGATTGGTGATTTGGTGGTTCCTGTAGGGACAAATATTGATTGGTTCTTTAAGTCGATCAATACCAATGCACTAAGTGTTAAATTTCCAGGGGAAGCAGGGAAAACAGAAACTACTCAAGTAGGAGAATCTGCTTTTTCTATCAAAAAACGTGTTTTAAAAGAAGGAACGTACAAGATCTTTATTGGTAATAAAGAATTGCCAACAGGAGATTCTATCTCTTATTCCTTGACTTTGATTCCTGATATGTATCCTTCTATTGATGTAAAATCGAATAGAGATAGTTTAAATGACAAAGTAGTTTATTTTGTAGGAGAAGCTTCAGATGATTATGGATTGAGAGGCTTGGACTTTAAGTATAAAATAGAGCGTGGAGAGCAGGTTATCAAAGAGGATAAAATAGCGATGACTATTAGCAAAGGCAAACAAACGACTTACGATCATATTATGAACGTAAAGGATTTGAATTTGAAACCTGGTGATAAATTGAGCTATTATTTTCAAGTATTTGATAACGATGGCGTAAAGGGTAGCAAGTCTGTAAAGACGCCTGTTATGTATTACGAAATGCCTACGGTTGAAGAGTTAAAAGAAAATGAAACGACCAACAATACAGAGATTAAGAGTGAGTTGGAGGATGCGATTAAGAAAATGAAGAAGTTGGGTGATAATGTCAAAAAAGTGCAGAATAGAATTTTGCAAAAGAAAGACATGAATTGGCAAGATCGTCGTGAATTGGAAAAATTAATCAAGGAGCGTGAGGAAATTGCAGAAGAAATTGAAGATGCGAAAGAGAATTTTGATGAAAACATCAAAAAGCAAGAAGAGTATCAAAAAGTAAGCAAAGAAATTGCAGAAAAACAAGAGATGCTGCAAAAGTTGTTTGATGAGGTGATGAATGATGAAATGAAAGATTTGTTCCAAGAAATGGAAGAAATGTTGAATGAAATGGATCAGGAACAACTCAAAGAGCAGTTGGATGAAATCAAGATGAGTGAGGAGGAAATGGAAAAAGAGTTGGATCGTATGTTGGAACTCTTTAAGAAGATGGAAGTTGAGAAAGCAATGGAAGATGCTGTAAGTGAATTGGATTCCTTGGCAAAAGAACAAGAGGATTTGAGTAAGCAGGCAGAAGAAAATGCGGAGAAAGACGAAAAATCGGATGCCGATAAGGACAATAAAGACGGGGATAAAGAGGATGGAGATAAAAAAGAAGACGATAAAGCGGGCGATAAGAAAGACGGGGATAAAAAGGATGGCGAAGATAAGAAGAAAATGAGCCAAGAGGAGATGGAGAAGAAGCAAGAGGAAATCAACGAGAAGTTTGATAAAATCATGGAGAAGGTAGAGGAGGCTAAGAAGAAGAATGAGGACTTGGAAAGCCCGATGGATATGGACAGTGAGGAGATGGATGAGCAACAAAAAGATGTGCAAGAAAATCTTCAAAATAGTAGCGAACAGCTTCAAAAGAAGAAAAATAAAAAAGCGTCTAAATCTCAAAAGAATGCTGCTCAGAAGATGAAAGAGATGTCTAAGGAGATGAAGGAGATGATGAAGATGAATGAGATGGAGCAAATGAAGCAGGATGTTAAAAGTATGCGTCAGTTGTTAGAGAATTTGGTCGATATGTCTTTTGAACAAGAAGATTTGATTGATGAGGTAAACATCACGATTGCAAATACGCCAACTTATGTAAAATTAGTACAGAAGCAAGATAAATTGAAAGATGACTTCCGTCATATTGAAGATAGTTTGCAGGCATTGAGTAAGCGTGTTTATCAAATTGAAGCTTTTGTTACAGAGAAAGTAACAGCAGTGAAGAAAACATTAAAGAAAAGTGTAGAAACATTGGTCGAGCGTCAAAAACGTACAGCTGTCGTGCAACAACAATATACGATGACTGGTGTCAATGATTTAGCCTTGATGTTGAATGAGGCCATGGATCAAATGCAGCAGCAAATGGCTCAACAAATGCCTGGTACTCAAGTTTGTGAAAAACCTGGGCAGGGGAAACCTGGTGGTCAAGGAGAAGGCAAAGGTAAGGATGGCAAGAAACCTGGAATGGGTGGTATGCGCCAAATGCAAGAGCAGTTGAATAAGCAAATGGAGCAAATGAAGGAAATGATGAAACAAGGTAAAATGCCTGGTGGAAAACAATTTGCTCAAATGGCTGCTAAGCAATCCGCCATTCGTAAAGCTTTGCAAGATGCTAAGAAGAAAGGTCAGAAAAAAGGTAAAGGCGGTGGAAAAGAATTGCAAGAAATGATTGATGCAATGGACAAGGTGGAAACTGACTTAGTCAACAAACGCCTACCAAATGATATGCAAAAACGTCAGCAAGATATTTTAACTCGTTTGTTGCAAGCAGAAAATGCAGAGCGTGAACGTGAATTGGACGAAAAAAGAGAAGCAGAACGTCCAGATAAATATGTTCCTAAAATGCCTCCAGCATTGGAAGAATATTTAAAAAAACGTCAAGGTCAAGTAGAAATGTTTAAAACTGTTTCACCTTCTTTGAAACCTTATTACAAAAATCTCGTAGAAAAGTATTTTAGAGCATTAAATTAAAATCAATTACTTTGTAATAGATTTAACATAGAAGAATTAGGGAGCTTCAATGTTATTGGTCCAAATTGAAATTTATAGCGGTTTCGCTTAAATGGAAAATAAAGGACGACTATTCAAGTGTTGATTATTAAAAAACTAAAAACCAACATTTTCTAATGACTGAACTTGCACTTAACTTAACTCTTGATTCTCATCCTAAAAATATCGCAGAGGTAGAACCTTATGTGACTCAGGTCGTTCAAAAATTCGAGATAAATCAGGAGTTATATGGTAATATGCTAATCACTCTAACAGAAGCCGTGAGTAATGCTATCATACATGGAAACAGTGCCAAAGCAGCAAAAAAAGTTGTTGTTTCTACGAACTGTTCCAATCAAAGAATTTGCTTCACGATTCAAGACGAGGGATCTGGATTTAACCCCGATACATTACCCGACCCAACTGCTCCTGAAAATATATTAACTCCAGGAGGACGAGGCGTATTTTTGATGAGACAACTTTCAGACGCTGTCACCTTTAGTGATGATGGACGTTTGGTAACTTTAGAATTTTCTTTACAATAGAAATATATGTGTGACAAACTTAACAAGTTTGTCTTATACTGAATCCCGACTAAGTCATTAACTTAGTCGGGATTGTTTTGGTTTGGGTAAAGCCTTATTTTTTTATAAAAAACATACCATGGAACTGACATTTCATTCTGAAGAGATTGATTTTGAGCTGGATAATGCTGCAAAAATTGATGCCTGGCTCAAAAAAGTAATCAAAAATGAAAAATGGATACTAGCAGAGGTCACTTATATTTTCTGTAGTGATGTTTATTTGTATCAAATGAATGTGGAACATCTTCAACACGATACGTATACAGATGTAATTACCTTTCAATACAACGAAGAATTTGTAGAGGGAGATATTTTTATTAGTGTAGAACGAACTGCTGAAAACGCCAAAACGTTTGGGGTGACATCGAGTCATGAACTACATCGTGTGATGGTGCATGGATTGTTGCATTTGATGGGATACAAGGATAAAGAGCCAGCAGATAAAACTCTAATGACAGAAAAGGAGAATCAATATTTGGAGCTTTTGAATGGTATTTTAGCTGTTTCTTAATTGATAATTTAGCCAGTTATTCTTTTGTCAAAAGTCTAGTACCATGCGACAAAAGAGAATTTCTTTGGTATCTTACGGGGATTTTTAATTTATTATAAAATGTCCAAGATCAATACTTGGCGACTCCATTTAGCATGAAACTATCAGTTATCATTGTTAGTTACAAAGTACCTTATTTTTTAGAACAGACTTTATTATCTGTTCAAAAGGCTGCTGAGCATATCGAAACAGAGGTTATCGTTGTTGATAATAACTCTAAGGATAACTCTGTGGATATGGTTCGGGAAAAGTTTTCATGGGTTAAGCTCATTGCAAATACAGATAATACTGGTTTTGCAACTGCCAATAATCAAGGAATTGAAATTGCCAAAGGAGCATACATTTTATTTCTTAATCCAGACACCGTTGTTCGGGAAGATACCTTTGAGCAGATTATCCACTTTATGGAGCAACATCCTAAAGTGGGAGGATTGGGGGTGAAAATGATTGATGGAACGGGCATTTTTCTACCCGAGTCTAAGCGAGGTTTTCCTTCTCCAGAAGTAGCTTTTTACAAGACGTTTGGACTCTCGAAATTATTTCCAAAGTCAAAGCGTTTCAATCGCTATCATTTAGGCTATTTGGACAAAAATAAAAATCATGAGGTCGATGTTTTGTCAGGTGCTTTTATGCTGATTCCTAGAAAGGTATTGGACGAAATAGGCTATTGGGACGAAGCTTTTTTTATGTATGGCGAGGACATTGATTTGTCTTATCGAATTATAAAAGGAGGGTATAAAAATTATTATTACGCTGATACCACCATCATTCATTATAAAGGAGAAAGTACCAAAAAGGGAAGTTTGAACTATGTGAAAACTTTCTATGAGGCGATGATTATCTTTACACAAAAGCATTTTCAAGGTTCTAAGGCAGGATTATTTGTCTTGATGCTTCAATTTGCGATTTATTTTAGAGCCTTTTTGACCTTATTGTCGAACTTTATCAAGCGAGGTTCTTTGTTTGTCTTAGATGGGCTGGTGGCTTATGGTGGTTTAATTGTGATCAAAGATATTTGGGCGCACATTCGATTTCAAGATGCGAGTTATTACGATAGCAATCCAACCTTGATGTATTTTAATTTCCCTTTTTACATCTTGATGTGGATTGGGGCGATTTATTTGAGAGGGGGATACGATCGACATGCGAGAGCAACGCATATTTTGACAGGAGTCTTGCTTGGAACCGTTTGTATTACGTCTATTTATGCCCTATTTCCTCAAGAATTACGATCTTCTAGAATGTTGATTTTGTTGGGAACCTTGTGGACAATTATAGGGGCTTATTTTAATCGGAGCTTGGTTTCTTTATTACAGCATAATACGATTTTCTGGAGTACGTCACAGCAACGAAATGTGGTGATTGTAGGAGATGAGCAGGAGAGTAAGCGGGTGTTGAACTTGTTGTATCAAGCCCATGTTGATTTTAATTTTATTGGAAATGTAGGAACGTCTGAAGCTGTTAACCTGGACGAATTTTTAGGAGGCATAAATAACTTAGATACCTTAGCGCATTTTTATAAGGTCAACGAGCTGATTTTTTGTGGTAAAAATATTAGCTTTGAACAAATTATTCATTGGATGACCCATTTAGGACCAGGGATGAATTATAAAATTGTTCCCCAAAACAGTACCTATATTATAGGATCTAATTCAAAGAATAGCGCAGGAGATTTATATGCAGTTGATATTAATTTTAATATTGCGAACTCGATTCAACAACGAAACAAACAACTTCTAGATGTCGTATATAGTTTGTTGTTATTAATCTTGTCACCTTTGTTTTTGCTTTTTATGAAAAACAAATCAGGCTTTTTTAAAAATATAGCTTTAGTTTTGGCAAGAAAAAAAACTTGGGTAGGTTATGTGCCAAATGTTAAAAATTCAGATTTACCCAAATTACTAAATGCGGTGTTAACACCCATTGATACCCTTAAAATAAAACCTACAAAAGAGCAAACACTTCATCGAATTAATTTGTTCTATGCAAAAGACTATACCAGTAGTGCCGATTTTAGTATAATGATTCAAGCTTGGCGGGATTTAGGTCGTCAAGAAGTGCCTATTTACCTTAGGTAGTAGAAAAAATAGATGCCTGTATGAATGAAGTAACTTTCTATGAAAACATTTTTGAGCTGTCTCCACAGTACCCTCTAACCGTTTTGGAATTTCTAAAAACCGAACTGCAATTGGGCAAAAAATATGTTGTCATGGACGTTCATACACAGAATGGGCAATTGAGCAAATTATTACACAAACACGTCCATTTGGTTTGTTCTGTTTCTTCTGATCCTCAATATCATGTTTATTTAAAGGATAAATTCAAAGAAACGTCTAACTTTTTAAGCCTAAATGCCGTACCCATTCTAACGAGTGTCGAAGAAGATTCTATTGATTGTTTGTGCATTGACGAGACGTTTAGCCAATACGACGTCTTGCGTATGGGAATTGAATTTGAGCGTGTTTTAAGATTAAATAGTTATGTGCTTTTGTTACAAAATAAGCTGCTAGATATTCCAAAAACTTTTACAAACGCTTATTTGACCTTTATTAAAAAGAATCATAACGAAGGAGAATTGGTCGTTGACCTTCCAAAGCAAGACCGTTTAGACTCGTTTTATAACAATGGTTTTACGCAACAAAAATTTAAAAACCAACAGTGGCTAAATTGGTCGATGTTGGAGCAATATTACCAAACTGCCCTAGAAAAAGAAAACTTATCAACAAGACCTAGTGTTTTAACAGAATTGAAGGCGTTGTTTGAGCAATTTGAGCAAGAAGGAGAAGTGCATTTAGAATACGAAACCTATCTTTATTATGGTTTGTTTAATCACTCTGTTCCTGAAATATCTTTGCGTAAAAGTATCTTTTTTAATGTTTTGCGTCCAGTTGCTTTTGCCTTTTATATCTTAGTGAAAGCCAATATTTACTTTTGGAAAGGCTTGTATAAGATTAAAAATAAACTCTTTCAAGGGTCTAGTTCTTAATTTTTATTCTTAACCCTACAAAAAGCCAAGCATTTGAGAAGTGTCAAAATCAGGGAAAATAGTATCCAAATGCTGATTCGCTAATTGCTTCTGCAGCACTTCACTCAAAACGGTTCTATAGTCTGTTGTTACTTCTAAATCAACATTGTTGTTCAGTTCATGCGTTGCCAAGCCAGGCCATTTTCCATACATTTTGCCCCCCTTCACTTGACCGCCCAAGACCAAAGCCAAACCACCATGCCCATGATCGGTACCGCCACTTCGATTGGATTTTAATCGACGCCCAAATTCACTCATGACCACCATTGTCATTTTATTATGATAGCTTGACATATCATTATAAAAAGCCGCCAAGGCATCAGACAAGCCTTCTAGACGTTGCGGAAAGTGGTAAGCTTGACTTTCGTGGTGATCCCAACCCCCATATTCTACGGTAGCAATATGTACGCCTGTATCCATTTTGATTAGTTGGGCTAAGTTTTGGAGCGATTCTGAAAAACTTTTAATACCCCATTCACTAGGATAGTCTGCGCCATGTTCAGGGTGATAATGCTTGTCCTCCTCCTTTTGATTTTGAAGAACGTTTATGGTGGACAATGCTTTTTGTCCTGCTTGATGTAAAGGACTTTCTCCTTGATAAAAGTCGGCTAAAATCTCTTGTACAATGGGCTTTCCTTTTACTTTGAAATTACTGATTTTATCAATAGAAACGGCTTGCGTACAAGCATGAAAAGCAGCTGACAAACCATTATTACCAATAGAAACAGCAGGTAAGGTACCTGTGCTTGAAATCGTTTCAAAATAGCGCGTCATCCAACCTTGGGCACTGCCTTTATTCTGAGCCAATCCTTGTTCAATTAGTTTTGTCGCCTCAAAATGACTGCGAGTCCCATTCGACAAACCAAGTGCATGGACAATTGCCATGTCACCACTATCGTAAAGTTCTTTTAAGGCACTTGCTTTGGGATGTATGTTGAAATCTAGATCATTCAAGCCATTCTTGAGTGTAAATTTAGGATCTTCTGGCACCTGAAGTTTGGTTAATCGAGCATCTGCATAATGGCGATTGCCCATAGGAGCAATGAAATTCAAGGCATCACAGCCGCCTTTTAGAAAGACAAAGACAAAAATCTCGTCATTAGGATTTTTAAGATGCAAGGGATTATAAGCAAAACTCTGAACACTAGGTATGCTAGACAAGGCAACTGTAGCACCCAAACCTTTTAGAAAATTTCTTCTATTCATCATCATAATCTAGCGGTATTGAAATTGAGGAGACATTAAAATAAGGGCAACAACATGTGCAAAACGATAAGCACGATCTTCTTTGCTGTAGGTAAGTGGCGGCTCATCTGCGGTCTTATTTTCTACTAATAAAATATCGATGAGTTTCTGTTGATGGTCCAAGGAAAAGGCATTAGCATTGCCCAATATTTTAGCAATAAAAAACTGTACAATTTCTCGGCTACTTTTAACCGATTCAGGAATTAAGGCATTGACATCAAAGGCGGTCATTTTATGCCAATCATCAAATAAAATTGAAGGCATACTGTTCCAACGTTTGAGCATCATACTGCTGTTGAGCCAATACGTGGCTTGATCTGGATGTCCTGTAGGAGTTGCCCATGAAAATAAATGATAGCCCATTTGTTGCAACATCCATTTTAGATGTAAATTAGGCATAAAGTCTAATTCTAAAGTTCGAATCATCGAGCATAAAAGTTCAAATGGATTTTTGACCTTACTTCCCAAAGAAGCCGTAAATTCTTTTGATAGCAAAATAGTTTGGAGAACGGCTTGAATTTGCTGTGGCGATTCTTGGTGTTTTATCCATGTTTCGACGGCTTTATCCACAATAGATTTAGGTGGCTCGTCGGCAATTAAGCGAATGCATAATTTGGTACACAAAAAACGAGCAGTTCCTTTGTGAGTAGCCAATAAATCTAAGACTTTTTGCCCATCGAAAAGGGGCGCTTGATTCGAGTCAAATTCTACGCCTAAAATTCTTTTTTGATAATTGTCGTGCCATTTCTCTAAATACAAGAATGCCCCTGTATTGGCTTTGTTCCCGTTTTCTGTCCAAGCACCATCGGCAATGGTCCAGCCCGTAAATGCACGGGCAGCTTCGTAAATATCTTCGTCAATATAACCTGCTGCTGTCCCTTCTAGGGCACCTGGTACTTCTCGCCACTTGTTGTATAAATGGTTGAAATAATTGTCTTTGCCCAAGGTGTGTAACTCAAAAAGCTCTCTAGCAAAGTTCTCATTGGCAGGACTCGCACGGCTAGACGCATTGTCTAGGTAGAGTAGCATGGCTTGACTTTTGGCAACGTCCTCTAAAAAAGTTCTAAAGTTTCCAAAACAATTCTTTCGAATCACCTCTTTGTCATAAAGAGGAAGTGTTGCCGCAATTCGTTCGTCTGCGTGGATACTAATGTTGAAGTGGTTGTGCCAGAAATTAACCATGACTTCCCGAAGTTGCCAAGGACTATAAATGGCATTTAGCCAAGTATGCATCAGAACTTCTGCCGCAGGGAGCGCTTGTTTTTTTTCGCTTTTTGTTAATTCCCAAAGTTCCGACAATTCTGCATGAATGTAATGAAAGGGCTGTCCTTTTATATTAGCTTTGTCTTGTATGAATTTGAATTTTTTTCGCTGCGCTATCAATTTAGGAGACTCTTTGTCGGTAGGGTTTAATTGCTCTTCTACATAAGCTTTGAAACCTAATGTTGTTAGGCGCTCTAAACTTTGAGCATTGGCTCCAAATCCAATTCTATTGAGTATTTTGCGATTCATTGTTGGGCGTTGAGGTACTTTGTTCGTTCTTTTTGTATAAGAATGCGTGAAATGGTGGAACGTTTGTATGCTTAATTCAAAATAGATGCCAAGACAAAATAGGGCAAGTGTCTTATTACTTAAAATATAATAATTATCTTCGTAAAGTAGTTTTACTCAAATCTTAATATTATCAAAATGAAAGCAAGCATCGTAAATCTTTTAGTTCTTACAAGTATCGCTCTTTTATGGAGTTGTGATTCAGATTATTCTGCGATTAACAATAATGTTACTTTTCCTAAAGCTATTGCTCAACCAGATGGTATTCGTTTTGACTATTTGATGTATGAGAATGATTATAATGGAATTCCTACAGATGGAGATCCTACCGAATATGGAAATGAGCAAAAACGCTCGGAATCTTCTGGACTTTATTTTAAATTAAGTAACAAAAGAGCCTTTGGTCCAGGAATCAATGCGGTTGTGCAAAGTGAAAAAAAGGGAGAGTGGTACTACATTTCATTGGCTTGTATGAAGCTATCCAAAGGCATGAACAAGCCTGTAGATAAAGGCATTCTTGTGGTAAGTTTTGAACGAGGAGATTCTATGCTAGATTATAATACCTTTTCTATTGCAGAATTATTAAAAAAAGAAAACAAGCAATATATAGACAAATGGGAAACCGTGTCCATTTGGTGTCAAGTGCCTGAAGGCTTACAAATGGGTGATAAATTAAAGATATATCCTTGGAACCCTGCTGGTGGAGATTTGTATTTAGATGATTTTAAAGTGGAAACATGGACGACAGAACCACTTGCTCCAGAAGGTATTGTGTTGAGTCATACGGTTACAGAACAAAATTATGAAACTAGTGATCTAGCAGGGCAAACGACAAAAGAAACCGCTGCTAGAGGTTTATTTTCTTGCGTACTTTCTAGCCAAGAAGGGAAGGCTCAATATGGAAAAGGATATACAGGGACGTTAACAGAGGCTAAAATTCAAGCTGGTGATTATGTGAAAGTTGCCTTTGCTGGCTTAAAGAAACATCATGTAAGGCAGGTTGCTAAAGCTGCTAATATGGTCATTTCTTTGGAACGAAATGGAGAACAGTTATTTTGGGAAGGCTTGGAAATTGATCCTAGATTGAGAAAGGAAGAGGGGCAAGTGTATGGAAAATGGGTGAATTTAGAAATGTGGCAGAAAATTCCAGAGGATGCACAAGGAAGTGATGTCTTGAAAATTTATCCTTGGAATAACAATTGGGACCCAATTTATGTTGATGATGTTCAAATAGAAGTGTGGCGGAAAAAATAGAAGCCAGTGTTTCTTAGCTTACACACGGTTTTTGCACATAGAAATAACGTTCAGTTGATTCTCTCGTTGGTAATAATAGCTGTCCATGCATTTACGGACTAAATGAAGTCCTAAACTTCCAATATCTTCTAAAATAGATTGCTTTTTAGTCGCTTGATTAGATGGAAAAAAAGGATTAAAAGCGGTACCGCCATAACGTAATTCAATAATCAATTTTCCATTGTTAGACAAAGAAAAAACTAATTCAATTGGAGTTATTTGTTGTTGAAAAGTGGTGTATCCTATGATACTAGATAGGAGTTCTTGGATGGCGCCATTAATTTTTTGAATAGCAAAAACAGGGATTTCATACATTTTTGCAAATTGCTCAAGACCTATAATGGCATTAAAGGTCTCAGAATTAGAATGTATTATAATTTTTTTCTTAGAGATATTTTGTTGTCCGTTGATGTAATCCATACTCAGTAAATCCAAATGAAAAAATGAAGTAATTTTATTAAAATCACCTTCATTAAAGAAATGGGCGAATGATTCGGGGGGAATCATCGCCCGAGTAATATTGGAGGGGTAATTGATTGACTTTTTCAAGTCCTTAACTTTCATAGCAAAAAAAAATGGTCTGCTACACTAGATATGTATTGGGGGAATAAATATTATTGTTAGTAATTTCTTTGAAATTAGGGGCTATTTTTTGAGCAAATTATGACTAAAAAGAATGCAACTGATATATGAGTTATATTTACCATAATACTAAACTGTCCTACGATTTAGCACCTCAAAAAGAATCCCCATTCTATTTGGTAAAACATCAATCTACCAGTTGCACTTAGTCTAAAAGTTCCATTAAACTAACTATCACTATGAAAGGATAGTTATATAGGCTATATTGTAAAATTGAGCCAAAAAATAAAACCTTGAATAACAAGTATTTATACATTAATGCAAAGGTTATTTAGTCTATTTGGTAGACTGATGTGTTTCTAGTAGAGACATTTTAAAAGAAATAGTACCTTTTAAGTTCAAATAAGAAGCTATGCGTCTTCTTTTAATAATTTATAGATGGTCGAACGACCGATTTCTAATTTTTTAGACACCAAAGTCACATCATTACGATATTTCTCTAAATAATGGCGAATAATTTTCTTCGTATAATCTCGCATGGACATTTCACCATCCAATAAACTAAAGCTTTTCTGCTTGCTTCTAAGTTGCAAATGTTCTTTTTTAATTTGCTTTTCATCAGAAAGTACCATTGCCAGCTCAATAATAGATTTTAATTCACGGACATTGCCAGGGAAATTATAGTTCAACAAGGCATCTTTAGCTTCTTGTGATAATGTTTTGACTTCTATTTGATTAGCCTTTGCATAATTTCTTAGAAAGTGTTTGCTTAGGATAAGAATATCATTTCCTCGTTCTTTTAGAGGAGGGAGTTTTATAGACAAGCCTAAGAGTCGATAGTACAAATCTTCTCGGAAATTTCCTTTATGGATTTCCTCAAAAAGATTTTTGTGTGTAGCGGTAATAATTCTTGCATTGAATTTAATGGATTTGTTTCCACCAATTCTAGTAATTTCTTGTTCTTGTAATGCTCGTAATAATTTGGATTGTACAGACAAATCCAAATCGCCAATTTCATCTAAAAATAAGGTGCCGCCATCAGCAAGTTCAAATTTGCCTTGTTTGGTAATAATAGCCCCTGTAAAAGCCCCTTTTTCATGCCCAAAAAGTTCACTTTCAATTAGTTCTTTGGGGATGGCAGCCATATTAACGGCAACAAAACGTTTTTTTCTACGAGTAGAGTTATAATGAATACTTTTTGCAATAATTTCCTTGCCCGTTCCAGTATCTCCTGTGATAGAAATGACAATATTACTTTGAGCCGCTTTTTCAGTCAGTTTACAAACTGCTTTTATAGCAGCACTTTGACCTATAATATCACTAGAATTAAACTGTTTGGCAAGCTGTTCTCTTAGCACCCCAACTTCTTCTTTGAGGTGAATATTTTGTTTAATCAATTCAACAGAGCTTCGGAGACGTTCCTTCATGCCTGTATCTTTGGTAATGTATTCGTTAGCGCCTTTTTTGAGTAAATCAACGGCTGTACTTATATTTTTTTGTCCAGAAAGAACAATTACTCGAATTTCAGGATTAAATTGTTTGATTTTTCGAAGGACTTCCTCCCCGCCTAAATCGGGTAAATTATAGTCTAAGGAAATTAGTTGTGGTTGTAAATGAAGGTGTTCTAAACATGCCTGCCCTGTATCAAAGGTATGCACTTCATGTTCTGGATTACTTTCCATAACATATTTAATTAGACGTTGTTGCATTGGGTCATCTTCAACAATGAAAATGCGAAGACTGCGACTGTATTCCATTAAAAGTTTATTTTGAGGTGCTTAAAAAGAAGGATGAAAGGTGATTGGAGTATAGTAGATTTTATTTTTTTACAAATTAATTTGTGATAACGTCTACTATGTACAGGATAACTCAAAAGCAAAGCGCTGATGAGCGAAGCGAACTAAAAGTTTTTTTATCTAATAAAAGGATAGAATTTGTTTAGCATTTTATTAGATATTAGATCGTTACACTTTTAGATGTTAGATCTTAGACCCTATTAAAGCTTAATCGGGTCTAAGATCTAACAGCAAAGCGATCTAAAACTTAGTTTTGATAGATTTAAGCTTTAAGATATTTTTAATTATCTTTTTGTCCTGTACACAGTTTATTAAGACATTAGCGATTTTTAGAAGATAAAAAAATTATCATGAGTACTTGGTTTGCAACTTGGTTTGATTCTAGTTATTATC
>CALDEP010000032.1 GCA_937942475.1 uncultured Aureispira sp. | reverse complement strand
AGTTATAAGTCGTAAGTAGAAAGTCGTAAGCTTATTAGTTAGCAACACGTTACGACTTTCTACTTAAAACTTACGACTTAAAACTAAATTAGTAAACTTAAACCACCTAGTCTCATTTTGGCAAAAATTGTCAATCAACCAGTTTTACTTTGATTCCTGAGTTATTTAGTAATTTCTATGCCTCAAAAATCATACCTTGCCAAATCGTTTAAATAATTTAAAATAGAATCTACGAGACAAACGTTAGAAGAATTTGTGACTGAAGAAAGGTGCTTATTTCTAAAATTCTCCTTTCAAATAGAAGCTCTGAGGTACCTTGAAAGTGTTTCAGAGCTTATTGAAACTCATTAATTTCATGGCGATAATTAAACAGCCCTTACTAGTCTAAAAAAAGTAGGCGTTCATCTGTCTTTTATTTTTTTTGAGGCATCCTATTTGAATAGTTACTTTGAGTTTAGTAATTTAGAATAAGCAAACACTAGTAATTACAGATCGCCATTTGTTTTTTTAGCTTTTTAATAAAAGACAAGCTTTGCTATTTTTTTTGTTAAAACCTTAATGATTAAATAATTAAGATTGATTAAAAAGCTAATACACCTCCTTAACAAATTACAGTACAACATACTATTAACACAAAGATATGAACATTTGCATAAAGGTTTTATTTCTAATTTCATTCACCTTCTTATTTCAATCAGAAACAGAAGCGCAGCGTAAGTACGACGTTTATTGGGTTAGTTTTAAAGATAAAAAAAACAATCCATATAGTATTTTTCATCCTCAAGAATACTTATCAGCTAGAGCGATAGAACGACGAAATCGTTTTGGCATTTCTATTGATGAATCTGACCTACCCATCACTCCTGCCTACTTAGAACCTATTTTAATCAAGGGTTTCAAAATACATGCAACTTCCAAGTGGTTAAACGGGGTGGCTATTATTACAGAATCAGCCAGCACCAATCCAGAGGATTTAAAAAGCTTTGAATTTATCAAAGATGTTTTTCCGATTGGTTTTAAAAGAGAAGTGCAAACTTCGCCAGGTCTTGGTCAAAGAGATTACAAGCAAGTCTATAAAACCAAAGATAATTATTATGGCATGGGCAAAAACCAAATCAACATGCTTAAAGGGGAATACTTGCACAAAATGGGTTATGAAGGGCAAGAAATGCACATTGCGATTATGGATGGTGGATTTGAAGGAATGCCTGAAACACCTGGTTTTGATAGTCTGTTTGTTAATGGTCAAATATTAGGAACACATGATTTTGTGGAAGGGGACGATTACGTTTTTGAGTCCTCTAGTCATGGTAGAAATGTGGCGTCATGTATGGTCGCCAACATGCCCTTTCTTTTTGTTGGAACAGCTCCAAAAGCAAAATATTACCTATTTAAAACAGAAGATGTCAAAGGGGAATATTGGATTGAGGAGTACAATTGGGTCGCTGCCATAGAGCGTGCCGACCAATTGGGCGTTGACCTTGTTAACTCATCCTTAGGTTATTATGACTTTGATGATAACGACATGGATTATGCTTATGTAGACATTGATGGCAAAACTTCTGCGATGACCCGAGCGGCAAGTTTAGCGGCAAAAAAAGGAATGCTTGTCGTTACCAGTGCAGGAAATGAGGGCAATGACAAATGGAAACACATTACCGTTCCTGGTGATGCAGAAAATGTTTTAACGGTTGGGGCAGTCGATAGAGATGGCTATCATGCCCGATTTAGCTCTTATGGTTTTGAGGAAAGAGCAATGATTAAGCCTAATGTAATGGCAAGGGGCGCTATTGCAGTCGTTGCGGCTAAAAAACGTTATGATACTAGTTATAGTAATGGAACTTCTTTTTCTGCTCCAATTATGGCGGGTATGGTGAGTACTTTATGGCAAGCTTTTCCTGAGTATAGTAATATGGAAATTATTCGCACCTTAGAAAACAACGGGCATTATAAAGATAAACCAGATAATGTCTATGGTTATGGTGTTCCTGATTTTTTGGCTGCCTACAAAAGTTTAAGAAAATCGGTGGTTGAATTGCAACCCAATCAAGCTTATTATTATCATTTGACCAATGAAAAAAAGCACTTAGATATTTTCATGTCAAGGGTAAAGGCTTATAAAGCACTTGTAAGTTTACGCAATACCACTGGAAAGTTATTATATCAAGAAGAGACTTTATTTAAAACAAAATCGGATAAATTGCTGTGGTACCAGACGGTTCCAAATTGGGAAACAATCCCTGAGGGCGTCTACTTTTTGACCATTGAATTAGATGATTTTGTACAGCGTGTTTTAATAACAAAATAGCAGAATTCAAATATTCTTTTTCACCTTCGATTTATTACCTTCACTTTTTGAAGAACGCTTATTCTAAAAAACTTATTTGACGCATAGCTTCAAACTCAGGCTCTGTTTTTTTTTACAAAACCTTAATCCATTTAAACATGAAAAATTTAGTCTTAGGTCTATGTTTCTATAGCCTCTTTAACATTTCTTTTTCGGCTGCCCAGATTCCTCAAAATGGATTAAAAGCCCATTTTCAATTTGATTCAAATACGCAGGATGCAACAGGAAATAATCCCAATGCAACGCTTGCTACAAGTCAAGTAAGTTATCACAATGCAGGTATTTCAGGTCAAGCCTTAAAATTGGACACAACGACAACGGGATCAAGTCCCTTTAACTCAACGAATCCTGCCGTCGATTTTGCACTAGGAGGCTTAAACAACCTCAATAGTATTATTGATGCAAATAATGATTTTACAATCAGTTTTTGGTTCAAAGGTAACAGTAGTATGGTAACTAGCTTAATTGGAAAAAGAGAATTTTGCTCTACAAGCCCTCCCTTTTTAGACATTCGATCAGCTAGTGTTTCAAGTAGTATTTCTAGATTGGCATTCGAAATAAGAAATGGATCAGCCCTAAATAGCAATTCTGGTTTAGGTAACAATGAATATACGTCTGATTGTTGGGTACATCTTGTAGCTTCTAGAGAAGCACTTTCTGGTGGCGGTTGTGTTGTTAAAGTTTATTTGAATGGCTCATTATCAAATGTGGAAACTTATTCTCAAGTAATTCAAATATCTCCAACTACTTCGAGTAACCGAGTAACACTAGCGGGAAGCCCTTGTATAGGAGTTGATGGTACCATTCCTTTAAATGGTTATTTTGATGAGTTTATGGTTTATGATAGAGCCATAAGTGATACCGAAGCGTCAGATATTTATACGCACTTTTTTAATCAACCACATATTTCACTTTCTCCTCAAGGATGTATTTTAGTACCAATAGAAAAAGTCAATCCTATTGAGGACAGCCATTTCAAGGTGTATCCAAATCCAAGTAGAGCAAGTATAACAGCTGAATTTGATTCAAAAACGAATCAAAAGGAAGTCTTTATCACTTTGTATAATCTTCAAGGACAAATTATTTCAAGATCCGAATTTCCTACAGGAGAACAAAAGCGTTCTATCTTGTTAGAAAAACTTCCAAAAGGAATGTATCAAGTTGTCTTATCAGATAAAACAGGCGTTCTTGCTGCTCAAAAAGTTATCATACAGTAAGTACAATTATACGATTGTAATATTTAATGCTGAATTTTTAATGTTTGTTGTGCTACAAAGCATTCCTCATTAAAAATTCAGCATTCAACATTCAGAACGAATTGATATAGGAACTTTAGTCTTTTATCGGCATATTTTTTTTGCATAACAGGAGGTATAATATTCCTGTATCCATGATTATCACGAATTAAGTTAAGCAGGCTTATCCTTTAACCGCTCTGGTTGCTATAAATGAAGGTAAATAGTCATCCATTTTATTGTCTACGTCCCAAGTATCTTCAAACATTCCTGTTATTGTAAAACCAGCGTCTAACTGTCCGCCAATTTGGTCGGTCAAACTATGCCCAAACACCAAAGCTTCTTGCTTATTTTTGAGTTCTTCTAACTGCTCTTTTGGCAAGGAATGTAGATCTGAATAAGGCTGTGTATAAATTAGTTGTAAGCTTTCTTCGTCTAATTGAAATGAAATTGGATTAATCAAGCCCGTCATTAAAATTCCATTTGATTTTAAAACTCGGAAACATTCCTTCCAAACGGGCAAAATAGTATCCACAAAGACAATGGAACAAGGGTTAAAAATCAGATCAAATGAATGGTCTGCAAACACAGAAAGGTCTCTCATATCTCCTTGAACGGTTTTTATGTCCAGGTCAAATTGATCACTTAATCGTTTGTCTTGCGCTAACTGCTTTTCAGAATTATCAAAAATAGTAACATCAGCGCCCAAAGCAGCAAGAACAGGACCTTGTTGTCCACCACCAGAGGCAAGCCCCAATATTTTCAAACCATGCAAAGGTGGAAACCAGTTTTTAGGCACCAATTTATTAGGTGTCAAAACAATTCCCCAATCTCCTTTTTTAGCCTTTTCTATGACTTGATCTGCAACAGGAATCGTCCAACGGTCTTTTTTGTCAACGTAATTGTCCCAAGCTGATTTATTGTGTTTTACGATATCCATTGATTGATGCTGTTTTTGTTTGAAATTTTAGATCTCTATAAAAATACTTGATTACCGCTATTTTTCAAAGATTTAGACGCTTTTAAAAAACTTAATTCAAATTCGTTAATTCATAGGATCATTAAACAAAAAAATCGTAAACACTACTAGTATCTTTCGATTTAAAACTAGCAACATTTACGATTTTTCGTACAGATTCAAAAAAAAACAACTGCACTTTTATTCCTATTTATTCCTTTCCTAAACTTTTTGAAAAAGAACCACTTTATAAGTATCAACACCAATCACCATTTCATTAAATAAGTTGGTTCCTGGATGGCGGTAAAAATTCAAAAGTGCCAATTCAGCTTCTCTTCTTCTTTTTTTACCCCAAAATGGAATCTTGAAACCCCAAAATTTATTTAGAACATGTTCCGCATAAATATTAACCCTAGCGACATCATCTTCTCTAGCTTTGATCGCCTCAGCAGTTACATCACATTGTTCAACCATTTTCATACCGATTGATTCCAAGTATTCAAAACAAGGTTTCCAAGTACTATCAGGAATCGCATTTCCCCAAGTAAAATAACCACCAGGTTTTAAGATACGATACATAGAATCAAAGAATCTTTTGTCCTCGTCTAAACACTCCCCTGGCATTTCCGTTACATGTGTTTCATTTACCACAACAACATCTACACTTTCGTTGTCTACTGGTAATTTCGTACAATCTGCATGCAAAGGTCTTAAACGACCATTTAGAGCTGGAGCAAACATACGATTACAACTACTGATTGCCGTTGATTGCATATCACAAGGTTGGTACGTACAGTTTGGCAACACGTGGTGACAAATGTGATTGGCTCCTGCGCCTGTTCCACAACCCATTTCAACAACATGTACTTTTCCTTCTTTCTCAGCAATATACTTTTTGATTGCTTCAAAATGAAAAAGTCCTGTATAGGCATTTTGACCAAATCGTTGAGGTTCTGAATCTTTAACCGGAGCTGGTCCCCATTCTTTTGGCCAAGAATATCCCCAAGTATTAAAGGTAAATTCATACGATTGACCATGTTCATTTTTCACCTTACCCATCGTTCTATAAATAGAATATAAGAGTGAATAAATGGACTGTTTACTGTAATCCTCCTCTTTAACATCACCAGTTTCAAGGGAAACTTTCTTTTTTTTGTCAAATGGACTAGTCAATACCCACGCAGCAAAAATGAATTGAAGTTGAGTCGAGGTATAGCTTGTCTTTTCGTTAAGCGATGTTAGTATATCCATAAAATTTATGTGTGTGTTCTATAAACAGGATTACGAATCGTTTCATATCTCCTGTTTTATAATGTTGAAATGATTTAAAAAAACTTCCATTAAACAAGGTTAATTTTTTTAATAATTAGCTTATCGCGCAATGTAACTCCAAATAGAGCAATAACCAAATGCGCTAACTAAAAGATAGACCAGTAAACTTTTCTTCCCCAGTCATTTCTATAGGTGTTCACTTCATTTTACACACCACTTTCTATTTCAAGGCACTATTTATTGGGCGACTGATTCTTTTCAATCACTTCTCTACAATAACTGAGCTTTGGATATTCAGGATTCAATTCTAACACGGTATCCAAATCCATCAAGGCTTCCTCATACCATTCTAGCCCATTTCGAGCAATCGCACGATTAAAATAAACCTCTGCATGATTCTGTCCAGAAGGATGTTGTTCATCCAACAGAAAGAATTTGTTATACGCCTCCACAGCCATCGAAAACTCTTTGGATTCCAAATAAGCATTTCCTAAAAGAAAAAGAGGAATGGTATTATTTTGGTCGTTTCTTATCGTTAATAATAAATCACTTATAGCATATTTATGTGCCTTAATCGATATATAAATTTGAGCTCTTCGAAATGGATACGCTGGATTCTTAGGTTCTTTTTTTATAAATTGTCCTAATCTCTTGAGCGCCTTCTGTAACTGCTTAACAGATTCTGCTGTATCTTTGGCAGCTCTTGCCTTCATTGCTTTTTCGTAATATAACTCTACTTTCTCCATACCCTTTTAAAATCTTGTCTTGATTCTATTTTAGAAATTACTTTTTTTGTTGGAATGCTTTAGTTTGTTGGCGAAAGTATTAATTTTTAAATAAATTCATACAAAGTAGCGTAGATTTTTTGTGCTTTTTTATAATATTAATCCTTAGATGCGCTGCTACCGTGGTCGTGGGATTTTTAGTTTATAATTAACAACTTTTAATAATATGTTTTCATTTAGAATGAACTCTAACATTCTTAAAAAGGGCATAGCCCTGACACCACCTATAAGGGCATAGCCCTGGCACCACCTCTAAGGGCATAGCCCTAACACCACCTCTAAGGGCATAGCCCTGACACCACCCCTAAAAAAAGGAAAAAGGAGCATCGCTCCGACACCATTTATCCGAGAAACAAAATCATCGAAATACAAAATGAGGTATCTCTTCTATTCTTACCTTAATCACGTAGGTATGGGGACGAAGCTAAAGCTCCTATTTTTATTAAAGGACATTGTGATTCAATAAATCACTCAACACCTTTAATGCTTAATTTTGCGGCATTCCTCCTAATTCCCAATTAGAATTTTGGTTTGCTCCCAACAAAGTATTACTTTCGCAGGTCTTAATTCCAAATTTAGACTTTAGTGATATTAAGAACTTAAAACGAAAAAATTAATACTACAAATAATAAAAAATGTATAGAACGCACAATTGTGGCGCACTCCGCATCGAACATGTTGGGCAGAAAGTGACGCTATCAGGTTGGTTAAACAAGAATCGTGATTTTGGAGTAATGACATTTATCGACTTACGAGATCGTTACGGCATTACACAGTTGGTTTTTAACACTGAAGCAGATGAAGCTTTGTACAACGATGCTAAAAAATTAGGTCGTGAATATGTCTTGCGTATCGAAGGTATCGTTGCAGAACGTTCTAACAAAAACCCTAAAATTCCTACTGGAGATATTGAAATTCTAGTAGAAAAATTAGAAGTATTGAACGAATCCTTAACCCCTCCATTTACCATTGATGATGAAACAGATGGTGGAGAGGAAATTCGTATGAAATACCGTTACATGGACTTGCGTCGTCGTCCAGTACAAGAAAAACTGTTTTTTAGATCAAAAGTTGCGATTGAAACCCGTAAATACCTTTCTGATAATGAGTTTATTGAAGTAGAAACACCTGTTTTAATCAAAAGCACCCCTGAAGGTGCTAGAGATTTTGTCGTGCCTAGCCGCATGAACAAAGGACAGTTTTATGCTTTGCCACAATCTCCACAAACCTTCAAACAATTGTTGATGGTTTCTGGTTTTGATAAATACTTCCAATTGGTGAAGTGTTTCCGTGATGAAGATTTGCGTGCCGATCGTCAACCAGAGTTTACTCAGATTGATTGCGAAATGTCTTTTGTTACACAAGAGGAAATTTTACAGACCTTTGAAGGCTTGACAAAATACTTGTTCAAAGAATGTTTGGGGGTTGAATTGCCAACCTTCCCTCGCATGACTTATGACGAAGCACTAAAACGTTATGGTTCTGACAAACCAGATACTCGTTTTGGAATGGAGTTCGTAGAATTGAACGACCTTGCCAAAGGATTCGACTTCCCTGTATTTGATGCTGCAGAACTAGTAGTAGGAATTTGTGCAGAAGGTCAAGCAGATAGCTATTCTAACAAAGACATCAAGAAACTAACCTCATGGATGCAACGCCCACAAATTGGCGCCAAAGGTTTAGTTTACGTAAAATACAACCTAGATGGTTCAATCAAATCTTCTGTTGGCAAGTTCTACACAGACGAACAATTGATGGCTTGGGTTGAAAAATTTGGAGCAAAAAAAGGTGATTTATTGCTTATTCTTTCTGGTGAAACAGATAAGGTTCGCAACCAACTCAACGACTTGCGTCTAGAAATGGGCGACCGTATGGGATTACGCTCTGGTGGGTTCAATCCACTTTGGGTTATTGATTTCCCGCTATTGGAATGGGACGAAGATTCGGAACGTTTTCATGCGATGCATCATCCCTTTACTTCTCCTAAGAAGGAACATATGGAGCGTATGTTGAATGGAGATCACGACACCATGAAGTCTTTGCGTGCGGATGCCTACGATTTGGTGATCAATGGCTGGGAAATTGGCGGTGGTTCTATTCGTATTTTTGACCGTGAATTGCAAGCTAAAAACTTTAAATTACTTGGATTTACAGACGAAGAAGCAGAAGAGCAATTTGGTTTCTTAATGGGTGCCTTTGAATATGGCGCGCCTCCTCACGGTGGTATTGCCTTCGGTTTTGACCGTCTTTGTTCGATCATGAAAGGAGCGGGTTCTATCCGTGACTTTATTGCTTTCCCTAAAAATAATCAGGGACGTGATGTGATGATTGACGCTCCTTCTGGTGTAAGTAGTGTTCAGTTGGACGAATTGGGTCTTGCTTTATTGAAAGACGAAGAAACTCCAAGCGAAAGTTAAAAGAGCAAAATAAGCTTAATATAATATATTTTCAGAAAGTCCTATCCAATACTTATTGGGTAGGGCTTTTTTTATTTCAAGATAGCCTTGACTTTTAAACAAAAATGATTTATTATCATACAATTGCTTCCTCCAACTTGAATTCAAATGCCCTTCAGATTCAAATTAAACACATTCCCCAATAACACAAAACAAATGAAAACAGTACTTGCAATCCTACTAGTCATAGGAACATTCAACACTTCTTGGGCGCAAAATTATCAACTAATTTACCCTACTCAAGAAAAACACTTTGATCATATTGACAACTCTCTGGTGTCTAATCTTCCGACCATAGAGTCTATTCGAATAGACTCTATCGCCACTTCTGGCAATAACACGTATTATCACAATCATCAAATACTTTCACAAACCGCCTATACAGGCAATTGCCAAATCACCATCAACGACTCCTCTTGGATTGGTTATCAGATCATCACTAAACCCAATGGAGATTATTTATTTTTTAATCGAAGTGAAGATTCTATTGTAATCAAAACAGCGGCAAACCTCAATAATAGTTGGGTTCTTTATACTTTTCCTAACAATGACTATATTGAAGCCAGCGTGGTTTCTATTGATAATGCGCTTATTTTAGGTACAATGGATAGCCTTAAAACCATTGTATTACAAGCGAAAGATAATTCAAATAACAACATTAGTCATCCTTTTAATAATAAGGAAATTCGATTTTCTAAAAATCAGGGACTGGTTGGTTTTTACAACATGACTAATTTCCCTTTGGATACCAATGTCTACAACCTTGTTGGTGCCTCTAACCCTAATATGGGAATCGTTAATTTAACTGCTGCGGAAATTTTTGATTATGACATTGGAGATGAGTTGCACATCGACGACTATTTTCGCAGCTCTTTCAATCCTTGGGAGTACGATATCACACACATTCGTAGAATTATTCTAGACAAAGTTGTTTCTAGCAACCAAGATACCCTTAGCTATACGATTGAGCGTTGTCAAAATCGTTATATTAACATGAGTGCGACGCCTAATCCTGATACAACCATCACATTAGACACGATTACAGAAGTGATTGTACTTTCTGAGCAAACCCGTTTCAATCAACTTTCTAACGAAATATGTTCCGATTCTCTTAGCTATTCTATTTTTTCAATGCACCCCCAATTAAATAAAAGAACAAAGAGAATGAATATCGAATACTATCGCACAGGAATGGATTGCTGGTCTATATATGTCGGCTTTTTTCCACCTTACCATGATTATATCGAAGGTTTAGGTGGTGGTTATTATAATAATCCCTATACTGCTGTTGGATCAGATTATTATGAACTGGTTTATTATAACAAAGGTGGCACTACTTGGGGCACGCCACTCAATATAGATTGTAACACCAATACTTCGATTTCAAAAGTCGAAAATGAGGAAAACAATATCTCTGTACATCCAAATCCTGCTTCTAATTACACGACGATTACTATTCAAAAATTCCTTTCTAACGAGGATTGGTCTTTTACATTATACGATGTAACAGGAAAGGCACTACGTTCTAAGAAAGTGCACAACAATTCATTTTCAGTAGGAAAAGAAGCTTTATCTAGCGGCATTTACTTTTACCAAATAGAAAATAAAACCAAGTCAAAGACTTATACTGGGAAGCTTATATTTGAATAGATGTTGTTCCACAGCAAAAAATAGACTTACTTCTGTTAATAATATTTCGTAGAGAAAGGTGTTAACCAAAAGAGATTTTCTTATAGTGTAAGTCCACTTCGTAGACTCGTAGAGACAACCGGTTTTTAAACTAAGGTTGTCTCTACGAGGGACGAAGCAAACAAGCATTAATCTTTAAAATATTCCGTTCCATCATAAGTAATATAGCCCACTTGAAAATTCTTGTTCTTTACAAAGGCAAGTCCATGCTTAAATCGATGGGCCAAAATGTACTTTCTAGGCACAACTTCATTTCCTTCTGCATCAATAAATCCATAATCAAACACACCAGACAAAGAACCGGTTGCTTCTATAGAGCTTGGTGTTGCATCTCGATTCATCGTAGGATTTAAGGTTGCCACTAAAGAAAGCCCCTCACAAAAAGGATCTACCATCATATATTTAGGGGCGACGACTTCTAGCCCACTTTTATTCGCAAAGCCCAGCAAAGGACCTTTTTTAATTGGAATTCGATCATTTTCGATGGTCTGCAAGACCTGCCCCATTGCTTTTGGCAAATCGTATTTCACGGGTAATATAAAGGTATGATTGACTTGCAAAATACCCCATTTATCGTCTTTGACAACATGCATCCACAAATCTTCATTGGGTCCAAACAACCTACGGTATCGTTCACTTACGATCCCCCCTCTGTCATCAATAAAGTAAACTTCCTCTTGTGGGACATCCAAAACAGCACAAACGCCATGACTAAAGTCCAAGACATAAGGATATTGAAAATCAATAGACGTTTCGCCATACTCATCTACAAAGCCATACAAACCATCTTTTTGTGCGGCAGACAAGCCTTCTTTAAATTCTCCTAATTCTGTAAACTGAGGTTCAAAAATCCACTGCCCAGAAAAGTTAACCGCTCCCCACAAACCCTCTATTTCACAAGCCGCTTGACCGTTTGAAAACCCTCTTGCTGTGTCATAAATCGCAGGTAACACAAGCTTACCTTGTAGATCTAACAAGCCCCATTTCCCATCTTGCTTAAAAGGAAAGTGTTCATTTTCTAAAGCATCAATTTCATCATAAGTTGCTTCTAACAAGTAACTTCCTTTTTCTGTTATCAATCCCCATTGCGCTCCTTTTCGGAAACGATGAATTCCTTTCTCTACTTTTTTAAGAGCATGAATTTGCTCCAAAATAGCTGCATCAATGTCTTCAAATTCATCTGCAAGCACAGCGCCCTTCCAGCCCTGCTCTAAAGCAGCATCAGCAGCTTCCGCTTCTGAATCGTAAATCATTTCTGCCAAAATCACTCCTTGCGTCGAGACCAGACCATACTTTCCATCTTTTTGGATGGTACAAGAATTATCAACATTCAAAAGCGTATTATCATCGTAATTGCCTATATAATCGCAAACAACAGGAATAATTTCGGTGCCCGTTTTATCAATCAAACCATGCTTTTCACCCAACATCACTCTAGCTATTTTCCCAACAAAAGGAGCCGCCTGATCGTATTTAGGTTTAATAATCAAGTCTTTATCTCTGGTGCAATAACCCCATTTTTCACCATCTCGAAAGGGAATTACTGCGGGATAATATTGTGTTTGTTTGTTGGAACTGCTCATCATTTTTTAGATTAAAATTGTTTAAAGAAAGGCACCTCCTTTTAATACTTCGTGGAGTTTAGCTACGCTGCTACTCCGTGGTTTAGTTTTTTTACAAAAAACATAAAAACACATCATCCCAAGTAAATTAGCTTCGCTGCTACTTCGTGGAGGGAGTCATAGACTTGCATTAGGTTGATTATCAAATTATTAGCATTTTGAATACATGTGGGCTATATCACTGATAATCAATATAATACGATTTATCTCCACTGAGTCTTCGGGTTCTACACGAAGTATAGTCCTTTCGAAAAACAATCTAACAAAGATTTTATTAATAATAGACTCAAATGGCATTCAGATATTCATATTCTTATTAAAATAGATTTAAGCACCTATTTTAATAAGAATCTGTTATCTTTGCCCCAAGTTTTGAGTTTATGGTCAAATTTATCAACAGACCTATCCTCCTTCAGTCATCAAAATCTACTTTTTTGGGGCTTATTTTTTCTATTCAATTGATGTTACAATATGCTTGGTATAAATAATGTTTTTATAAAATACGGTGATCGAACCGTTCTCGATAAAATTTCTTTGTCTATTAACGAAGGAGATCGAGTAGGTTTGGTAGGTCTTAATGGTGCTGGAAAATCTACCCTGTTAAAGATTATGGCTGGTGATATTTCTCCTCACGCTGGAAATATCGTTCGCCCAAATGGTACTACTATTGGATTTTTGCACCAAGACATGAGCCTTCCAAAAGGAAAAACTGTTTTGGAAGAGACGCTAAGTATTTTAGCAGAAGTAAAAAAATTGGAAGCAGACATTGATAACATTAATCATCAAATTGAAACTCGTACCGATTACGAAAGTGAATCGTACTTGGATATGTTCAATCAGTTGGATGAACTGAATGAGTTGTATCGTGTGATGGGAGGAAAGACCATTCAAGTCGATGCAGAGAAGATTTTGATGGGTTTAGGCTTTATGCCTGCTGATTTTGATCGCCTGACCGATGAATTTAGTGGTGGTTGGCAAATGAGAATTGAGTTAACTAAAATGTTGTTGCAACGTCCAGATTATTTACTACTGGATGAGCCGACCAATCATTTGGATATTGAATCTATTATTTGGTTGGAGCAGTTTTTAGAAACTTATGAAGGCGTAGTTATTGTTATTTCGCATGATAAGACCTTTCTTGATAATGTTACAAATCGTACCATAGAAATTGATTTAGGAAGAACTTATGACTACAAAGCCAATTATTCGAAGTACCTTATCCTACAGGAGGAACGTCGAGAAATGCAACAAAATGCCTTTGAGAACCAGCAAAAAGAAATTGCTAGACAAGAACAACTAATCGACCGTTTCCGTGCCAAAGCAAGTAAAGCAAAAATGGCACAATCGCTCATCAAGAAGTTGGATAAAATGGATAGAATTGAGTTAGATGGCGTGAATAGCGGCAAAATGAAACTCAACTTCCCTCCTTCTCCTCGTGCTGGTGAAGTGGTCGTCAAGGTCAAAAACCTTACTAAAACCTATGGCGAGCGCAATATTCTAGACAATGTTAATCTAGAAGTTATTCGTGGAGAACGCATTGCTTTTGTTGGTAAAAATGGGGAAGGAAAATCAACCCTTTCTAAAATTATATTAGGACAGGTTCAAGCTGAAGGAACCGCAGAGTTGGGTTACAATGTTGCTGTTGGTTATTATGCTCAAAATCAAGCTGAAACACTGAATCCTAAATTAACTGTACTAGAAACCATTGATCAAGTAGCGCCTTTTGAAATGCGTACTAAATTGCGTGGAATTTTAGGTTCTTTTCTGTTTTCTGGAGAAGATGTTGACAAGAAAGTTTCTGTATTATCGGGAGGAGAACGTGCTCGATTGGCACTAGCTTGTATGATGTTACGTCCAATTAACCTACTGGTACTGGATGAGCCGACGAATCACTTGGACATTCGTTCTAAGGATGTCTTGAAAGACGCTATTTTGCGTTATGATGGCACCTTAATCATTGTATCGCATGATCGGGATTTCTTGGAAGGTCTAACAGATAAAGTTATTGAGTTTAACAACAAGAAATTAAAACCTTATTTGGGAGATGTAAAATACTTCTTGGACAAACGTGCTTTAGATAACTTTAGAGATGTAAGTTTAGGTAAAGAGGGTAAAAACACGGCTCCTCAGGATGCTCTAAAAGCAGAGGTTGCTCCTAAAAAACCAAAACTGGAAGGGAAAGATTATCATCAGCGTTTGAAGCAATTGAAAAAAGATGTTCAGAATGCAGAACGCAAAATTAATCGTCTAGAAGAAGATCTAAAAAAGTTTGAAGCGACGATGGCAGATATGTCTATTTTTGGAACGCCAGAATATGATACTGCTGTTACTAAATATGAAACCACGAAAGCTAAACTATCTGAAACGATGGAAAAATGGGAAGCTGCTGAAATGGAATTAGACGAAATGGAAGGTTAGGCTTAGCAATTATTGGATTTGATAATTTGAAGATTTGAAAATGAGGTTTATACTAAACTCACTTTCAAATCTTCTTTTTTTTGTGCATTAAGCCCAATAAAAATTCATTATCAAATTGCCAAACCATCAAATAAACTACTTAGGATTACCTATGCTCCCCCATTTATCCTCTAGTGTTTTGAAACGATAAGCAAAAATACCTTCCAATTGACGCTTTACAAACAAAGCATGAGCAATGCTTCCCAAAGGTCCCAAAGGAAGTCTATAATGAATAATATCTTCCATTTCAACACCGCCTTCTATTGCTTTGAAAAAATGTTGGTGATGCCACATCGCATAAGGTCCAACTCGTTGCTCGTCAATAAAAAACTCCATATCACGCACTTGCGTAATTTCCGTCATCCAATACATAGGAATTCCTAAAACAGGTTTGACTGTATATTCTATAATTTGCCCAGGATAAGTGCGTTTATCTGTTCCCGATAAAATATTAAAGCCCATGTATTCTGGCGTAATTGCCTTCAGGTTCTTTGGGCTAGAAAAGAAATCCCATGCTTTTTCTAATGAAATGGGTAACTTTTGTGTTTTGTGTAAGGTATAGGTTGCCATTGTTCTTTATAATTTGATGATGATATTCTACTTCTATAAGTATTTATAAGTAAAACAATCGCATTAGAATTATGTTGAGTTTATTCCTTAGAATTAATTATTATATGCACTTCCTTTTGTGATAAGGAATGTATAAAACAAAAAAAAGCATGCATTTGAAATCAATTTCAAATTCATGCTGCTTTATAAGTAGATAGGCTTAACTAACTATAAGCCTTTATTTCAAACCATGTTGAAATAAAATATGCCCCATTTTATCTCGTTTTGTCTTGAGGTAAAAGTTATTAAACTCATTCGCTTCGATCTCCAAAGTCACCTCTTCAACAACTTCTAAACCATGCTTTTCTAATTCTTGTTTTTTCAAGGGATTGTTAGACATTAAGCGAATTTTCTGAACACCTAGTAACTGTAGTGCTTCTGATACTGCTTTGTATTCTCTTTGATCTGCTTCAAAACCTAGGCTTAGATTGGCTTCTACAGTATCAAATCCTTCTTGTTGAAGTTTGTAGGCTTTCATTTTATTCAAAAAGCCAATACCTCTGCCCTCTTGTTCTACATAAATAACGACCCCTTTTCCAACTTCTTCTACTTTTTTCATTGCTGCTTGCAATTGTGGACCACAATCACAACGCAAAGAACCAATAATATCTCCAGTAATGCACGAAGAGTGCACCCTTACTAAAATGGGTTCTTCTGCTTCCCAACTACCTTTTGTTAAGGCAAACAATGTTTTTTTCGAAATTTTATCATCAAATGCAACCAACTCAAACATTCCGTATTCTGTTGGCATATTAATTCGAACGACTTCTTCTACAACCATTTCTATATCTTGACTTTGATCCATCTTGGATGTCTATTTTTCTATTATTTAGATGTTTTTATTTTGTATCATACACCTAACATTATAGAGCACAAGATGTTTTTCAACAAAACAAAAAAGGTTGTACAAGACAACCTTTTTTATTTATTATGACAAATATATTTCAGTTCTTGTTCTTTTTACTAAACAATTTACTAGTCTTGAGATACCGCATTTAAGGTTCCCTCTACTTCTAAAGGAACATTTTCTACGATTTCTAAACCATAACCAATTAAACCAATACGTTTTTTAGGATTGTTTGTTAACAAACGCAATTTACTAACACCCAATTTTCTTAAAACTTGCGCACCAATTCCATAATCTCTTTGATCCATTGGGGCTCTTAGTCTACTATTAGACTCTTCTGTACTTAGTCCTTCTTCTTGGTATTTCTTGTAGGCTTTTAGCTTATTCATTAGATCAGCTGCACCGCCACCATCTTGCTCTATGTATAGAACAACTCCTTTTCCTGCTTCATTGACTTGCTTCATAGCAGCATGTAATTGAGAGCCAGAATCTCCCATTAAAGCACCAAAAACATCCGTTGTAGTAAAAGAAGAATGCACTCTTACCAAAATTGGTTCATCCTTTTCCCAAGAACCTTTGGTTAAGGCAAATAAATTTTTCTCTGTTGTTTTATCTTCAAAACCAATTACATCAAATTCTCCATATTCAGTTGGAGCCGTTAGATGTACGATTTCTTCAATTAGAGTTTCTTTTTCTAAACGATATTTAATTAAGTCTTCTATAGAAATAATTTTCAAATCGTGCTTGTCTGCAATTTTAAACAAATCTGGTAAACGAGCCATCGTTCCATCTTCATTCAAGATTTCAACCAATACTCCAGCAGGTTGTAGACCAGCTAGTCGAGACAAATCAACGGCTGCTTCTGTATGCCCAGCTCTACGCAAAACACCACCATCTTTTGCAATCAATGGAAAAATGTGTCCTGGACGAGCATAATCGCTAGAAACAGTCTTAGAATTTGTTAGTTTCTGAATTCCTGTTGCTCTATCATAAGCAGAAATTCCAGTAGAACAACCAAAGTTGAGCAAATCAATAGAAATTGTAAATGCCGTTTCGTGTACTGCTGTGTTTTGCTGCTGCATTGGGCGAAGTTCCAGTTCATCACAACGCTTTGCTGTAAGCGGAGTACAAATCAAACCACGGCCATGCGTTGCCATAAAGTTAACAATTGGTGGAGTTATCAGCTCCGCTGCGCAAATAAAATCGCCTTCATTCTCTCGATCTTCGTCATCTACAACAATGATGACTTTTCCTGCCTTGATTTCTTCCAAAGCGTCTTCTATGCTGTCAAGTTTACGCTTAGGCGTCTCGTTTTGTGGGTTGCCAGATACCATTTTGAACTCCTTTTAAATATTTAAAAAATCCATTAAATAATGCCAAATTCATCGCATTAAAATAGGTTATATATCGTATAATAACTACATTAAAATTCATCTTTCTGAACACCCAATCTAATAAGGGTATTCCAAATAAACCAAACGTTTCTATAATGAACAACCAAAAGTAAAATTGGTTGTCGTATACAAATCCTAATATTGCCAAACAAAGATAAGAAGCTAAAATAAAGAAGGGACCATACCACCTCAATACTTTGTGCGACAGAAAAGCAAAACTCATAGAGCCAGGAGGCCAAAGCAGGTGTTTGAAGACCGCTAAATTAGCAAAATTCCCTGCTGATATACGTGTTTTGCGTCGAAACTCTTCGCTCATGTCATTGGGAACGGCTTCGTAACAGATTGCTCCCAAATCATTAATGGCAAGTCCTCCTTTTTCAAAAACTTTCATGGCAATATAAAAATCATCTACCAAAAAATTAGGCGGAACAGGCTCGAATAAATTCGCTCGAATGGCATAACAACCTCCTAAAGGTCCCATTGTACGCCCCCATGCACGACCTTCTAGGTTTTTGATGTAAACTTCTCTTGAAATATAGTTCTTTTCAGAAGCCGCAATACCTTCTTCCCCCAAGACTTTAGTCTTAGGGTTCTGAATATTTGAATCTACCAGTCCAATTGTTTTATTCTTAAAGTGCTTTACCAATTCGTATATGGTAAATGGCTCTAACATGACATTGGCATCAGAGATAATTAAAATATGTTCTTCTGACTTGGGGCAGGTAATTTGTGCTTGCTTGATAATATCATTAATAACACTTGGTTTGCCTCTGCGCTCGGTAAAAGGGAAAAAATGAAAGGATGCTTTGTCTTTTACAAACTGCTCTACGATCTCATTCGTTTTGTCGGAAGAGCAGTCAGAACCTATGAAGATATGCAGCTTTTCTGCTGGATAGTCCGTATTTAGTAAGGTTTGTAATTTTTCTTCGATAACAGCCTCTTCATTATACAAAGACATCACAAAGGAAACGTAAGGAAGGGATTCACTAGGCGCATAGATTTCTTGATTGTTAGCTTTTGAGGAAGCGACAACTTTTAGTATGATTGGATACAACACATAAGAATGAAATAAACAATACACACAAAGCCAGAAAATGAGGGCACCTATTAACATATAGATTGATATGGCTTAAAAAATAAGGCGTTTGAAATAAATAAATTCAAACGCCTTATTAAAAAATTACATTCTCTAACAAATTATGTGATAAGAATTAAAAATTTCACACGACTTGTCAAAGAACCAAAAATTAAACAGTAACGGCATCCAAAACACCGCAAATGCGTTCAAATATTTCTTCAATAGTACCAATACCATCAATTCGCTTTGTTTTGTCCACTTTATCATAGTGACCTGCAACAGGAGAAGTTTGGCTTTTATAAATATCAATTCGGTTTTGTACAATATCAGGATTTTGGTCGTCTTTTCTTCCTTCTATTTTTCCACGGCTAGTAATCCGCTTAACAACCTCTTTATCTGCAACGATTAACTCGATCAACAAGCTTACTTCTGTGCCTTCTTCTTTGAAGAACACATCCAAAGATTCTGCTTGATTGACATTACGAGGAAAACCATCTAAGATATATCCTACAGCATCTGGAGTTTTGTCCATTTCAGCTTTCAACAGGCGAAATGTAATAGAATCAGGTGCTAATTCTCCCTTGTCAATATAACGTTGTACTTCTTGCCAGATAGGGCTGTTACTTTTTTTTTCTCTTCGAAACAAATCTCCAGTTGAGATATGCACCAAGTTGTATTTTTCTACCAATTTAGCTGCCTGAGTGCCTTTACCACTTCCTGGAGGGCCAAAAAGAATTAGATTTAACATATTTTTTTATGATTTGATTGATGATTAATTGTATGGCAACTTGTGTTTCGCAGAATGAACGGCATCTATTTCACTAATACATACACCTAGCAATCAATCTTTTAAACTAAAATTCGGCAGATCATTCTGTAACACAAAAACAAGGATTAATCCTTATTACGCTGCAAAGGTACGAATTTTATATTTCAAATGCTAGTTATAGCAAAGATTGTCGTCACGTTATTTTAGTACCTGATGTTACGGAAAAGGCTTTTTTCAATTATAATTAAAACCTCTCTTTGCTTATTTAACTCATGTTACGCAAAAAAAATGATTAAGGAGATAAAGGTTAATATTCCTGCATAAACCTGTTCTGAATGTTGAATGCTTAATCTTTAGTTCGCTCCGCTGCTACTTATTCGCTATGCTCATGAGCGCTTTGCTTAGAGTTCGTGGTCGCTTTGCTCTACTCTCTTAACGAACGTAAAGATGAGCGCTGCGCTTTAAGTTTTTTGTAACATGACTTAGAAATAAAATCAAACCTCAAAAACTTCTTCGTTGATGATTTTAGCAATTTCTGCCGCTCTATCCAAGACCATATTGTGTGTTCCTCCTTTTATTAAGTGTGTGACTTGCTTAACTGATCCTTTAAAAATGTGATCTTTTGTGCCATTAATATGAATAAATTGAGCAGGATAATCCATGTTTTCCCAATGTATAATCGCTTCTCTCCCCCATGAAAAATGAGTCTTTGATCGAGCATTAAGCATTAACTTTAATAATTGACTTTCTTCCTTGGTACAAATCCGCAATATCCAGGCAAAAAGAGGCAACATCAAACGAATATACCAAGTAGGCACTAAACGATACACAGGAAGTACCCGAGCTATTTTGAACAAAAAGGGAATTTCACTGTAGTGCTTAAAAGTAGAAATTAAAATCAATTTTTTGTGTGGCATCCGTTTAGCCATTTCTGTGGCAATCGTCCCTCCTAAAGACATTCCAATCAGCACAGGAGGTTCTTCTACATCAGAAATACTATCTACCAATCGTTGCGCATACGATTCTATCGACTCTTTTACGTTTAGTGGTTCCAAATATTCTAAACAATGAACATCTTGTTCCAACAAGAGAGGAATTAGCCTAGAAAATATTCTAACATCATTTCCTAGACCTGGTATTAAATAAACTTTTGCCATTTCTTTGATTTTAATAATTCCAAGCGCTTGTTATTAACTCCTGTTACGCAAGAACGCTCTCATGAGCCTGCGAATAAGCTTTTTTTATCAATCTAATTATTTCTTGCGTAACATTAGTTATTAATTTAGAAACCTCTTACGACCAAGCTCTTAATGATCCTCTTTCAGACACCACCACAAAAATAAAGGAATACCTCCATGTACCAAACGGTACAAGGCCTCATAAGTATGCTGATGCAAGGATTCCCAAATCATTTCTATATAAAAATTTCCAACCAGACGTGCCAAAGAAGTCAATATGCCCCAAATAATACAATACCAAATCGCAACAGAGGAGACCCATTTGAAAGGGGCAAACAATAAGGCTGCTGCAATAAAATCAAGCAATCCCATTACAATTAAAAACTGACTAGCCGTCTGATCTTCTTTAAAATACAAGACATCCATACACCATTGTATCCAGATACTAGGCTGTGGATAATAAGCATAGGCATACAAACCATGACATATAAATGTAGTCGCAATAATTAGCTTAATACTTGTTCTAAAACGAGCCGTGTTTTGTCCTCCATAAAGCACCACTGCTAAAATTAAAGGCGCTGTCACTTGTGTTGCATATTCAAAAAACTGCCCCACTTCCCAAAATTTGTCTTTAAAATACAACAAAGCTAGAAGCGCAAAAGAAAAAGAACCTAAATAAAGCAACCATTTCCCAAACTTCCAAGTCTTTTTTAAGAAGGGTACAGCAAGGGCACAAAGTATCCAAAACAGACCAATTCCTACTCCCAAATTATCAATAAACTGATCTACATTAAAACTTTTATTGGTCACATAATTTTGCCAAGTATCCCCCGTCAAAGTAGTGACCAGTCCTTCTAATAAAGATTGATCCCAAAAAAAGGTGCGCAAAGGCAAATCCCAAAACAAACCTTGCCATCCTCTTCCTAAAAACAAACAAAAAACTAATATTTTTAATAAAAGAAGTTCTTTTGAATTAAATGGTCTAATAAATACTTTTTCGCCCAATTCCATGCTAAATTATTTTTGATTTGGCACAAAGATAAAATAAAATGAGATTTTCTTTTAGGAATAATTCAGCTCTGTACAAATAAAGAAAGGATTGCAATAGGGGGAGTTCAATTGAATATCGACTAATAAGTAAGGCTTCACACAACTATTCTTTTGGAATCTGCATCTTTTTTAGTAATTTAGATCGGCAAACATTACTCCCCAAATGCTATTAGTAATGTATTAAGGTATAGACTAGTAGTAACATAAAACAAGCTCAATGAAAAAAGAAGTACAAATTGACCTCACCATGACACAACGCGCTATCAAAAAAAGCCCGATTCAAGTTAATTCTTGGGTAAACAAGGCTTTAGACGCAAGGAATAATCTAAACGATCCTACAGAGAATGGTTCAGGGCGAAAATTACAACTCAACATGACTTTTTCTAAAAGCATCTTGAATCGTCGCTAGATAAGCCTTCAATTCCGTATTATCAATAATAAAAAAAAACAGCAAATACCAAATCGTGTATTTGCTGTTTTTTTTGACTAAGGTTTTATTCTGATTCTACTGTTTAATTACTTTTTTCTTTATCCACTTCTCTCCTACTTTTACGCTAACCCAATAAGCTCCACTAGGCAAATTGCTTATTGGCAATTGATGCATAGATATTTTTTCTGTTTCTTTATAATACACCACTTGCCCCAATAGATTGCTAAGTTGAACGACCTCTATTTTGTCATCTCTATTGCTGTTTATTTTGACAGTGAAGTTATTTAAAAATGGATTCGGAATTGTTGTTAAAGTAGCTTTTTCTTCTTTAAATTTAAGGTGCTTGACAAGCGTATAGTCATAAGAGCCATCTATTTTATACAATTTCAGCCTATAGTAATTATCCCCATTTAGCGGCATTCCATCAAGATATGCATTAGAACTGAGAACCAAAGAAGAAGTGATTTTTTCAAATCTAGACGCATCAGCGCTTCGTTCTATATCTGCCCTAGTATAATCATTAGGCACAGGAGCTTCCCAATAAATAAATGCCTTATCGTTCTGTTTTTCTACCTTATAAGAAAGTAATTCAGTATTAAGAAGTATTACAGGACATACAATTGTAGGAACAATCAATGTATCAAAGGTCGATTTGCAAAAAGTTTTCACTTCTGCAATAATCGTATCATGCCCTACATTACTAATATTAAGTGTAATAGAAGTATCTGTACTAGAATCAAATAAATTCACCCCTTTATGCTGCCAAAGGATCGTATCTAAAGCACAAGATTCATAATTTCCTTTGAGCCCAAAAGTACTCAAACCTGTAGTAATGCAAAGCGTGTCCAGCCCTGAAGTCGTTATTGAATCAATTTTAACTGTAGTGGCATAATCATAGCCCTGCACAAAAGTGGGCAAACTCAATCCACTGCCTCCTGGCAAAAGCGAGATTGTCACATCCTGAAAATTTGCTCCTACTCCTAGTACAGAAGGATTATTAACAGAGGACAAATGTGTCCTAACAGGATTATTAGTAACATTTCTACGAGCTACATAAATAATTCCATTTGAAGCCATTTGCAAGGCGCCATATTCATAACGAGCAGTATATTGTGCTAAAGTAAAAGCAGAAGCTGTAATCGTAGCCGCATTATTAGAACTCAAATCAAACTGTAATAATTTGCCAACAGGCTCTAATGCTGTTGCATATAAAATTTGAGCATCTCTAGAAAATTCAATTCCATAAGCTCCTCTAAGCAAAGACGTTGTTATATTCAAGGGATTGGATAGAAGCCCCGTAAAATTATCAAAATCAAAGAGATTCACTGTGTTTAGAAAAAAAATAGCGCAAGCTAATTTTGTACCATCTGGCGATGGCTTCATATAACCAAGCTTATTAGCAGTACCTCCATTGTGTGACATCCCTATACTCTGTATATTAGGCGTTGTATTCAGTCCTGTAGTGGTGAGTTCATAAACAAAAAAACGATTGCTATTATACTCATGCCCTAGTATCCAAAAGTCTCTATTATTACAATGTCTAACGACGCCAATTTTTTCAGTTGTATTGGACATCAATAATATATTTTTGGTGGTAATGCTGCCCAATCCTCCACTTAAAGATAAATCGACGATAGAATATCGTAAGCCTCTACTTCCACCAGAATAATCTACTGTGAAAACATAATATAGAGCTGGATCTGTTGGATGTGGAACGGTTACAGCTGATTGGGTAGAAGAAGGATGCCCCATAAGTCCTCCTCCATTTGTCATCACTACATGATTTCGATTCCAAACAGTACGACCATCTGTATAAAAAAGCAAATTGCCGTTGGCATCAGACATGGTAGCACAACCTTCGCCTGTGTTCACTTGCCCTCCTGTGATAGACTGTGGTGAACCTGTACTAAAATCAAGTCCAGAATTATGACCAAAATACCATATATCGGTTTGTTTTTCAGAACAATTATTACAATCACAATCTAAGTCTACACAATCTATTCGTCCATCTCCATCATCATCTATGCCATTATCACATATTTCTTGTGCATGTACTCCTATTATTCCACTTAGAATAAAAAAAGAAAAAAGAAAAATATCTTTCATTGTATAAAAATTTTAGGCTTAGGACGTCTAAAAAATAAATTATAAAGGTTTGGGAACATTAGACCTTACAAAGTAAATCTTTTATTTTTAATAATCAAGTAATAAAAATGTAAATTATATAAGCATTAAATTCCTCCATTTACTTGAGTCTGTTATCAATAAACAGCTAAGTGAAGTGACCGAAAATGTGTTTTTTGTAATTTTAATCTGATTCTTATCTAAAAATTTAGTGTTCAATTCAAAATTATATATATTTGCGATAGTGGTGTTTTAGAGATAAATACATCTTGTAAACAAAAAGCGTTTTAAGTCTGTTTTTGCCCCTATTAACTAAACTAATTTTGAATACTGCTGTTTAATAAACAAAAAAAGTACATGTACGATTCTTTTTATACTCATTCATCCCCATTCACAGCTCCTGTATGAAGTTTTCTGACGACTTATATCAACTCATAAATGCGCTCAATCAATCTGAAAAACGATATATAAAATTGGTTGCGAAGGCTTTTACTAGTAAAGGAACAGACAATCAACTCGCTCTTTTTGATGCATTTGATCGGCAACAACAGTATAATGAAGATAAAATTCGAAAAGATTTTGAGGATAAGATTCCAGCTAAAAACTTTCATGTTGCCAAAAATAGATTGTACAATCTAATTCTAAAGGCATTATATCTTTATCATCTAAAAAATTCGGAGTATCAAAAAATCAATCAATTGATTTATCAATCGGAGATTTTACAAAAAAAGGGCTTGTACAAACAAGCCGATATTCTCAATGAAAAAGCCATTCAGACGGCAACAAAATTAGAGATTTTCCCTTTAGCAATAACGGGTTTATCTGGTCAAGCGAATTCTTTTATGAATCAGCGAGACTTAACAAAGATAAAGCACTATTTGGATCGTGAATTAGAAGAAGAATACGACTTTTTGGAGCGTTACAAAACCGATCTTACGTATCAATATTTGCAGCTGAAAACTTTATTTATAACGCACAAAAAACAAGCCGTTCGAAGTGAAGCTGAAATGGCACAAATTCAAGCCCTAAAAGAACATCCTTTGTTAAAAGATCCTTCTTTGGCTAAGTCCAAAAGTGCTTTAGGAATGTATCGCTTTCTAAATGGATTTATTTGTCGTTACGAAGGCAAATATGTCCAAGCATCGGAGTATTGGCAAGAATTTGTAGACGAATTAGAAGAATTAAAAACCATACCTAAGAATAGAATAGAGGAATACATTTCAAATTTAAACAATTTAATGTTCTTGCAATTAGAAGCCTTGTTATTTGATAAAGCTTGGTCTAATTGTCAAAAAATGGTTGGCTTAATCGATCATGAACATGTTAAAAACAACGCTCATTTAATTGTAAAAGTAAAGGAACGGGCTATTGAATTCAAATTAGAGTATTACCTACTTTCCTATCAATATCAAGAGGCTTTAGAATATCAAACCACGAATAAAGAAGAAATTGTTGCCATTTATGATCAAGTGGGGGATTTCAGAAAACTCGTAATTGATTATGTTCAAACGTCGATTTTCCTGTGCAATCAATTGCCTCAAGACGCTAGTTTTAGTATCGAACAAGTATTTGCCAACAAGGTCTTAAAACAGCACCAGTACATCTACTCTGGAGCTATGATTATCAACTTGTTGATTCATTTTGAATTGGGTAATTATCAATTGTTAGAATCCCTTCTTTTGAATACGTATCGAATGATGTACAAGCGGAAATTATTATACAAAAGTGAGAAGATTATTTTTAAATATTTAAAGAAATACCTTCGCATGTTGACAAACGAGGAAATTATGGAGTCCTTCAAATCGCTTAAACAAGAATTGCAAGAGGTTCGTACCCATAAATTTGAACGCAACTTTTTACCCAATTTTGATTTGGTGGTTTGGATTGAAAGCAAAATTCAAGAAAAAAACATGTCTGAAATCATCTTGGAAGGAGGCTTAACCTTATAATTTTTCGTTCTCTGACAAATTGCGTGGCATTTGTCAGAGAACCTAATTTCAAACCATTTTAAATGCTATCGATCCTAATTCCTAGTTATAATTTTGATGTGCGAAAGCTTGTCCATCAATTGCATCAGCAAGGAATTTTACTCGCTGTACCATTCGAAATAATTTGCATAGAAGATGCTTCTCTTCAAGAATACGTTGATTTGAATCAATCAATCAATAACCTTTCCTTTGTTAGTCATCGAGTATTGGCCAACAATATGGGGCGTTCCAAAATACGAAACTACCTTGCCACACAAGCTCAATATGACTATCTCCTTTTCATGGATTGTGACTCCATGCCCATTTCTGACGCTTACCTTTCTAATTATACAGCACATTTGAAACCCAATCAACTCCTATATGGTGGTCGATGTTATCAAGATCAAGCTCCCAAAGATCCAGAACTTTATTTCCATTGGTACTATGGAATACACAGAGAACAAAGCACCGCCAAAGATCGACAGAAGAATGCCTATCAATCATTCATGACAAATAACTTCTTGATTCCCAAGAATGTATTTCAATCCATTCGTTTTGATGAAGAGCTAACACAGTATGGGCATGAGGACACTTTATTTGGTTTGGAATTGCAACAAAACAACATTCCTATTTACCACCTAGACAACCCTTTGGAACATATAGGATTAGAATCCAATCAAATTTTCTTAAAAAAAAGTGAGCAAGCAATTCAAAATCTATACCTCCTACATACCAAGCATTCTGTCCATAAAGAAATTAAGTTGCTTCGTTTTTTTGTGCAAACAAAAAGCTTATATTTACATTACCTTATTTCAGTAATATTTTTTTTTACAAAAAAACCATTAATCAAGAATCTCTTTTCTCGCCGCCCCCAATTAACACTATTTGATTTCTATAAATTAGGTTACTTAACCCAATGGTCTAAAAAACATTAGAAAAAAAGCAATAGCTTCATCTTTATTAGCACTATTTCGTATACAAATTACATTTATTTGACTATCAATAAATTGCCCTCCTAATAGGTAAGTAATTTCAAAAAATAATCAAACAGATGTAAGGATTTTTTATTCTTTTGATCAAATTTTAATCTTCAAAAAACCAAAAGCACTCCACTCATTAAGGAAATAAAAAAATCAACGAAGTAAGTATTTTATTTAGTAATGTTAAAATAAGCTATGCAAGGTTTTAATATTTCAAACAACATTCCAAGGCATATAGAATTGTTTTTCGATTTATTATAAACTTGTTTTTTTATAATAACTGGTATTAAGACCTGCAATAAAAATTACTATTAGAGTGTAAACATCCTTTGGCTTACTTACATTATTTTGGTATTTCATACCCCATTCTTTTGTCCATTAAATCGTAAAAAATAGCTAGAATAGCTACTTATTGGACATTCTAAAAAAGAATTCAATTAGAAAAGTGAGCAAAATAGCCTGTCATAAAACATACTATAATAAAATATATTCCACGATCTTCAATGCTTAAAACAGGAAGCCCTAACTTCCTTATAGTTAGACCTTATGATATGTCAAAACCGTCCTATGTTACCTTTTTTTTCTCACATTCATGCCTTTAACTTGAAGATATTCAAGGAAGTTCTTAACTTTACAATACCTAAAAATTAATAAATTTCTAACATTACTTAATCAATTTAATTTTAACTTATTAGTATGAAAAAACATTTAATAAAAAGTTTAGCTTTTGGTATCCTAGGTTTAGGAGCAACTAACCTATCAGCACAATACTGTACCGCAGTTGGTGCAAGTAGTACTGCCGACTCTAATGTAGACAGTATAGGTCTAACAGGAGATGCAGGTAGTGCTATAAGCTACCTAAAAGTATGTACAGCTACAGGTTTAGAAGACCTAACAGCTACTCAAAGTGCTTCTGTAACTGCTGGTAACAACTATAACACTACTGTTGTATTTGGTACTTGTGGAACAACTCCTTATGCAGGAGCTGGTGAAGTATGGATCGATTGGAATCAAAACGATGTATTTGATGCAGCTGAATCAATTGGAACATGGACTGGTTCACCTACAGATACTAGCACATTTGCATTTACAGTACCTGCTAGTGCATTTAATGGAACTACTCGTATGCGTGTAATGCAACAAGAAGGAGGAACTGTTATACCTCCACTTAACCCTTGTGGTACGTTTAGTTGGGGTTCTGTTGCTGACTTTAGTATTGTCGTTTCTGGTGGAGTTACAATTACTTGTGCCCTTCCATCTACATTAACGGCTACAAATATCTTAGCTACTTCTGCTGACTTAGGTTGGACAGAAAATGGTACTGCTACTTCTTGGGCTGTTGAGTATGGTGCTCAAGGTTTCGCTCAAGGTACTGGTATGATGATGGTAACAGGTGCAAATCCTTTAAACGTAACAGGTTTGATGCCAAATTCTTCTTATGGGTTCTACGTAAGAGCTATTTGCGCTCCTGGTGATTCTAGTGCTTGGGCTGGTCCTTTCACTTTTGTTACGCCTTGTGCAGCTGTAGTTACTCCAACGTATTCAGAAGATTTTAGTACTTACTTAAGCCCTTGCTGGTATGAAGCTCAAGGTGTCTTATCTACTAGTACTGTATTAACGGGTACAGCGTCCAACTGGACAGGTGCTTCATTTGGTAATACAGGATCTAATAATTCTGCAAGAATTAACCTTTATGGAACAGGTAGAGACGAATGGGTTCTTAGTCAAAGTATTGACTTAGGTACTACTGCAACAAACTATCAATTAGAATTTGATATTGCATTAACAGATTACTTCAATACTTCTGCTACTACTTTAGGAGTGGACGATACAATTGCTGTCGTGATTTCTACTGATAATGGTGCAACTTGGCAATTAGCTAATGTGCTACAATTATGGGTGGCTGGCTCTGAACCAAGTAATACAGGAGATCATATCGTAATTGATTTATCTGCTTATACAGGTATTGTTCAGTTTGGTTTCTATGCTGCTTCTTCTGTTTCGAATGCAGATAACGATGTCTTTATTGACAACTTCCTAGTAACGAACTTAGCAACTTGTGCTGCCCCTACTGCTTTAACAACTAGTAATGTGTTGGCTACTTCTGCTGACTTAGCTTGGACAGAAGCTGGTACGGCTACTTCTTGGGCGGTTTATTATGGTCCTGCAGGTTCAGGTCCTGGCGCTGCACCTATGATGGTTACAGGTTCTAACCCATTAAGCCTAACTGGTTTAATGTCAGCTACTTCTTACGAATTTTACGTAAGAGCTATCTGTGGTCCTGGCGATACGAGTGCTTTTGCGGGTCCTTTTATGTTTGTAACACCTTGTAGTGTTGTATCAGGAGATGTATCTTCAGATGCAATCGCAGTTGGTACACTTCCATATACAACTACTGGTAACACAGATTCTTGTTATATGAATACAGCAGGCAATGCTAGTGCAGATGTTTGGTATCAATATATTATTGAGCCATGTACTGATTCATTAACTATTTCTTTGTGTGGATCTGCTTTTGACACTTACCTACGTGTATTTGCTAGTGATGCAAGTACTCAATTATTCTTCAATGATGATAATTTTACTGCTTGTGGTTCAAGTCGTTCTCACTTAGCAATTGATGTAACAAATGATGCATCAGCTAATGTAGGTGACACCATCTACATTATGGTAGAAGGATACACTACTAATCAAGGAATTTACGACTTGAATATAACTAGTACGATTCAATGTCCTGCTACTAATTTAGTGATTACAGAAATCATGTACAATCCAGCAGAATCTGGTACAGATACAACAGAGTTTGTTGAGATTTATAATAATGGCGCAACTGCTGCTGACTTAACAAACTACACCTTGTCTGGTATTGCATATACATTCCCATCGGTAAGTTTAGCTGCTGGCGGATACTATGTTATTGGTGTTAATGCTTCTGCGTTTAATACAGTATACGGATTTGCTGCTGATGGTATTGCTACTGGTGGTTTATCTAATGGCGGTGAAGCTATTATCATTAGAGATGCAACAGGTGTTGTTGTTGATTCTGTAAGATATGATGACAATACGCCTTGGCCAAGTGGCTCTGGTGCTGGACTACCTGATGGTGGTGGATCTTCTATCATTCTATGTGATACGGCTTCAGATAATGCTGATGGTAACAACTGGAATGCTTGTGTAACAAGTACAGGAGTTACTGTGAATGGTTTTGCTGTTTTAGCTAGTCCTGGTATGGCAAATGCTTGTCCTGCTCCATTGGATGTTGCTATTGCTTCCTTCTACAACTTAGATTCTACTTACTGTAACGTTGCTACAATTACAGGTTCTGTAATTATTACAAACATGAGCGCAACAGATGCAACAAACGTTCCTTATACAATTACAGCTAATGGTACTCCTATTGGCAATGGAACAATTGCTTTGTTAGCAGGAAATGCTTCTGATACAATTACTGTTGGACCTTTACCAGCAGCTACTGGTGTTGCTAATATTGTTGCAATGACTTCATTGACAGGTGACATCAATGCTAGTAACGATATGCTTTCTATGATGGTATATATCTCGAACACTAGTGCTACCGCAAGTGTCATGACAGCTATTGCTTGTAATGGTGACTCTACTGGTGCTGTAATGGCAGTTGGTACAGATGGTCTTGGTACATACACATACATGTGGAATGCTAATGCTAACCTTGCAAGTGCTACATTGATGAACGTTCCTGCTGGAATGCACTCTGTAGTAGTGATGGATTCTATTGGATGTACAGATACTGCTATGGTTACTTTAACAGAGCCAACAGCAATCGTATTGACAGATTCTGTAGACAATGTATTGTGTAAAGGTGATTCTACAGGTATGGCTATGGTTATGGCTACTGGAGGAACTCCAGTTTACTCATATGCTTGGTCAAATGGTGGTACTGCTGACATGATTATGAATTTAGGAGCTGGTTCTTATACCGTTACTGTTTCAGATATGAATGGTTGTATGGGAATGATGACTTCTACTGTTATGGAGCCTACTGTCGGTCTTAGTTTAACCATTACAGATAATGGTGATGGTACTGCTTATGCTACAGCTACTGGCGGAACGGCTGGTTATACCTTCTTATGGGATGCTGCTGCTGGTAGTCAAACTACAGATACTATTACTGGATTGGTTCATAATGGCACATACATGGTAACGGCTACAGATGCTAATGGTTGTACAGCTATGGCTTCTGTTACAGTAACTATTGTTGGTGTAAACAACATTGCAAACCTTTCTAACCTTAACTTGTTCCCTAACCCTACAAACGCAAATGTATTTGTAGAATTGGAATTAGTTGAAAATGCAGATGTTCAAATTAACATTACAAATTCTATTGGTCAACTTGTTATCAGTAAAGAATTGACAAATGTACAATCTGAAAAAGTAGAGTTGAATACGTCAACTTTAGCTTCAGGAGTTTACATGGTTCAATTTACGATTGGAACGGAGTTAGTTACTAGAAAATTGATTGTTAGTAAACAATAAACTAGTATTTCACTAGACAAAAAGGCTGTATTCTCCTAGGAGGATGCAGCCTTCTTTTTTTTATTGTTATAATGTTTTTTAATGAATACATTAAAAATATATCATTCTCTTTTCATGCAAAAAAAAGAAATAAAAAACTTCTTTTTTGTCAAAAAACCACTTTTTATACTTTATTATTTAAAATAATTCCCAACTCAACTTAAAACTTGCTAATAAAATTTTATCTTGGCATCATACAAATGATTGTTCATATGTCCTTGTATTTTAAGTTGAATGTGTTTCCCCTGTTTTGGCCACCAAAAGCCTTGATTTAGCATTCTAAATAAACTTTTAATAAATCATTAATAAGTTTAACTAGAAATCAAACTTTGCTAAATCTTTATTTTTTGCTCCTACACAGTAAAACTCGTTCAATACTATTTTTCAAGCACTTTTGTTCGCTTATTTTAATTACCCCTTACCCCCTTACACCACATTTCAGGAATGGAGACTTAATTAAGATTGTCTACCTCAAAACAATATTCATTTAATTAAAAAACGTACCTTATGAAAGTTATTTTTACAACTTGTCTGCTATTTTTCATGGCATGCACGTTTACAAACGGTCAAACAGTTTTACTAGAAACCTTTAATGGCGGTAGCGTTCCAGCTGGATGGACAAATACAGCAACAACAGGCACTGGATGGACATTTAGTACTGGTGCTGGTTATGATGTTTCTTCAACACTTGACCACACTGGGAATGGCGGAAACTATGCTTGGATTGATTTTTCAGGAACAGATGTAGGCGTTATTTTGCAGAGCCCTGTTGTTGATGTATCTACGCTAACAACTCCTTACTTGCAGTTTTATCATGAGAGCCATTATAGTGGCACTTTAGCTACTTTTAATTTCTTATATTTAGAAGCATGGAATGGTACATCATGGGTATTAGTGAATACCTTCCAAGGTAATACACCTTTTGGCTGGGATGAGTATGGCTTTAATATGACTGCTTATACCTTTAATGGAGGTGCTGACTTACAATTCCGTTTCCGTGGAGAATCTGGCGGACTTAGCACTGATTTTTACAATGACCTTTTAATTGATGATGTTGAAGTAATGGAATTACCAACATGTCCTTCTGCAAGTAATTTAGCAATGAGTGCAATCACTGCTACCAGTGCTGATTTTGCTTGGGTTGAGAATGGAACGGCTACAAATTGGCAAATAGAATTTGGTCCTCAAGGATTCACACAAGGATCAGCAGCAGGAACGTCTTTATTTACAACAACAAATCCTAATAGCCTAACAGGCTTAGCTTCTAGTACTACATTTCAGATCTATGTACGTTCAATTTGTGCTCCTGGTGATACTAGCCAATGGGTGGGTCCAATTCTGTTTACAACACTTTGTGCTACAGCTGTAGCTCCTTGGTCAGAAAGTTTCACAGGAACGTCTACTCCAAACTGTTGGTCAGAATCTGGTTCAGAAGCTTGGCGTTATTCAACTACAGCAGGTTATGCTTCAGCTAATGCCGGTGATCACACAGGTAACGGTGGTAATTATGCATGGATTGATGGTTCTGGTGCTTCTGGTCCGACGGTAGCTTCTACTTTAGAAAGCCCTCCTGTTGATGTTAGTGGATTAACAGTACCTTTACTTTCTTTTTGGGTATTTACACACAATCCGACAGACAACACTTACAATACATTAACTACTGAAGTTTATGATGGTGCTGCTTGGAATCTTGTTAGCACAATTAATACAGATCAAGGAAATGCTTGGAGCAATGTGATTATTGGCCTACAAGGTTTAACTATTACAGGTCCTATACAAGTACGTTTTACCATTACGGAAGACTCTCCTGGTACTGCGTTCTACAATGATATTTTAATTGACGATATAGAAATCAAAGATGCACCAAATGTATCTGTTGATGAAATGTTAGGTTTACAAACACTTTACTGTAATGCTGCGGTTAGTGTAGACTTAGTTATTTCTAATAAATCAGGTAACGCAGAAACGGATGTTCCATGGGCTGTTGAATCAAACGGAATGGTTATCTCTAGTGGTGTCATTGCTACCTTAGCTCCAAATGCTTCGGATACAATTCCTTTGACATTAGGTGGTGTTGGACCTGCAGGTCCTAATGCAATGATTACAGCCTACACTTATTTTGCTCCAGATCAAACACCTTCTGATGATACACTTACAGCAACTGTAGGTATGTCTTATACAGGTGTAAACGCAGCAATGACAAATCCTGTAGGATGTGTTGGTTCTGCTAATGGAGAAATTCAATCTATGGGAAATAGTGGTATTGGAATGTACACTTACTTATGGAGTGATGGTCAAGCAACCGCTAATGCAACAGGATTGGTTGCAGGAACATATATGTTAACGGTAACAGATTCTATTGGATGTGCTACTGTTGCAACATTGACGTTATTAGATCCTCCTACAATGAACTTAACTAGTTCTAGTACTGATTTGAATTGTAATGGTGATAACAGTGGTTCTGCTATGGCAATGGCAACAGGTGGTGTTCCTGGATATACTTACCTATGGAGTAATGGTCAAATGTCTAATCAATTGATGAATGCCCCTGCTGGTTCTTATACCGTTAGTGTAACAGATGACAATGGTTGTGAGTTAACAAATACAGTTGTATTGACAGAACCTGCAACAGCAGTTTTAGCAGCGGTAACAGATAATGGTAACGGAACAGCTACAGCAAACGCTTCTGGTGGTGCTGGACCATATACTTACCAATGGGATGCTTCTACTGGAAACCAAACTACTATGATGGCTACAGGATTGACTCCTGGTAATGTTTACTATGTGGTTATTACAGATGCAAATGGTTGTAGTGACGTTGTTTCTTTCCAAGCGATAGCACTTGATGTTAGTTCTATTGATAATGCTGCTAACTTAAATATGTTCCCGAATCCTACTAGTGGTAATGTTTTTGTTGACTTGAACTTAGAAACAGCTTCTGATGTTCAAATTCAAATTACAACAGTAATCGGTCAAACCGTTATGACACACCAATTCAATCAAGCACAAAACAGTACCTTTGAGTTAGAAACAGCTCAATTACCTACTGGTGTTTACATGGTTAAATTTACAATTGGTACAGATGAATTAACGAAAAAATTAATCATTACTAAGTAAGCAATAAATAAATGATGGTATTCCTTTTCGGAATATTAATATAAAGAGAAGCCTATCTGGATGTAATATCTAGATAGGCTTTTTATATTGGTAAGAACCGCTATTCTTGTCCTGCTACAAATGGGCATAAAAAAAGAGGTCAATAACAATAAATTGCTATTGACCCCTTTAAAAAAAAGAGCAGAAATACACCAGCTGCTACGACCACCTACCCTTGCTTGCTTCCACACCTGGGGGATTTAATGGGAGCTTGCCATGCATCTCCAACTCCGAGTACAAATATAGAACGCTTTTTTAAATTTCGCAAACTTTTCTCTCAAATAAATTAAACTTTTCTTATTCAATTTTTAATTCGGAATTAAGTTCTAACAACTAAACAAAACTTAGCGTTTTATAAGCCAAGACATTATACGCCAAAATTGCTGCTCGTACAAATCATATAAAAATAAAGCTAGTTCCTTAAAAAAAATTAAAACGTTTAATTATTTTCTTTTTCCAAAGCCTTTATAGCATTCCAAAATAATATTAAGAATCAAATGAAAGAATTTACGACAAAGCTGAAGTTTCTTTATGCATCCTTTAATTTCAAGCTTATTCTTAAACAAAAAAAAAGAGGTCAATAACAATAAATTGCTATTGACCCCTTTAAAAAAAAAGAGCAGAGATACACCAACTGCTACAACCACCTACCCTTGCTTGCGTTAACATCTGGGGGATTTAATGGGAGCTTGTCATGTACCTCCAACTCCGCTGCAAATATAAAACGCTTTTTTAGTTTTCACAAGTTTTTCTTCGAAATAAATGAAACACTTATTGCAAAGGCTTGACTATCAATCTTATTATTTTTTATTTTTATTGCTTTTCTTTATCTAATCTAAAAAATAGCTCTTTTTAAGCATAAAAGTCTAGTCCTAGAGGTCGTTTTTTATGTTTTGTAGATTATAATAGATGATTTATTAAAAGCTTTTTGTTCTACTTAAAAAGTAATACCGAACCGAAAAGAAGGTCTGTAGATCGTTCTTTTTTCTGAAATTGAATTGTTGTTCCAATCCATATACTGCGCACTTGAAAATTGTATAACATATCCAAAGTCTAAGAAAATATGCGTTTGTCTTGTAGAAGGAAGACGCACTCCTATAGATGGTCTTAGATATAAACCGCCACTTGCAGACGACATTTGACCTAGTCCATTAAAAAACATGGGATTGACAACTCCAATACCATAACCAATATTGATATCATAAAACAAACTCGCTGTAGACTTCATGAAATTTCCTCGAATATTAGCAAAAACAGGGACAAAAGTTGGACCTCCTAAATTCATCATTCCAATTCCTCCTCCAACACCAAGAAGGCGATGAAAATACCACCCTGCGACACCTTTTAGGCTTATCCCTGGCGTAGGTTGTCCCCAATCGCCCAGTCCTCCCAAGGTTCCAACAGAAATAGTCCCATAAATTCCAGTATTAGGTACCTTATGATTGGGGCGTTTCTCTTTTTTTACTTTTGTGACCACTTTGGTCGTCTCTTTCTCTATTTTAAGTACTTCTGAACTTTTATAAACCAAAATACTTCCCCCATAGATTTCTATTTTAATATTTCCATTAGGATCATACTCCATCACCTGCCCTCTTATTACGCTTCCATTTTCCAAATAAACAACGTCTTCTCTGGTCTCTTGCGCCCAAGTATCTACAGTTGTCAAGCAAATTATAACAAGAACACTCAACAAACAATAGATTAATTTTTTGTAGTTCATTTATTTAATTTTTATTTCTAAAAATAACAGGCAGATAGTCTACATCTGCCTGCTAAATTATTCAGTCTATATACTTATTAGCAACACCATTTTCAGGAGTAGCCTTGGTAAATTATTTTGTCACAGGAATATGACTTAGCAATTGTAATGCTGCTGGATTTGATGTGCTGTATTGGTAAAAACCATCTGCTCCAATTACTAAAACAGCATCTGCTCTAGGAATCGTGATAGCATCATAAGCTGGAATTGAACTATCATGGAACAATTCATTTTGTCCAATTGCTTGCTTATCAGTAATATCAAACACTTTGAAACCGTCAGAACCATCACACAAGTATAAGTTATCACCCTCTACAGTCAATCCATGAGGATTGTGCATGTCTGTTGAGCTAACCAATACTGGATTAGTGATATTAGAAATATCAACTACGTCCAATTGATTGCTAAATCCTTGACAGTTTGTACCACTACGCAACGTTACATAAGCAAAGTTACCATCTACAAATACAGGATCACATACGTCTGCATGTTGGAATTCACTCAAATAAGTTGGGCTTTGAGGATTGCTATTGTCATAAATAAACATTCCTGTGTTACTACCAATAAACAACTTATCTTGGTAAGGGAAAATCGTTTCAATTCCCCAACCCATTCCAACAGTTACTTGATTTACACGAGTAGGATCTTCTGTATTAGAAATATCAAAAATGTGCATGTCTTGGTTGTCAACAACATATAAGTTTTGACCATTGATTCCAAAACGAGCCATTGACCCACCAATACCAATTGCTTCACGACCAGAACCACCTACATTAGCAGATACACCAGCATTATCAACACCAGTATTGTTCATCATCATGTTATTCCCCCATTGCCCTTGTTGAGCTTGAGCCATAGCAGCTTGATCATCACACTTAACTTCCTCCGTTACTTCTTCACTGTTATAAGCAACTAAAATAGCTCCATCTGAATTTGTTCCAAAATCAGGAAAAGCATTTTGTACACGCTTTTTCAAACGAGCATTTTGAATATTGGATACGTCAATAGCCAACAAATCAATATAATTGTCTGCATATAAAGTACTTCCACTCATTGCAATATCAATATTACCAGGAATAGAAATAAAAGCCAATTTAGCAGGAGCACTAGGATTTGCATTGTCAATGACATGCACGCCTTCTCCTTTTTCGTTAATTAAGATCAAATTACCATATAGGTAAATTTTTCCTGGATTTTTCAAATCTCTTGCAGGTTCTACCGTAGGATCTACACGAATTTCATCTAAAGTTTTATACACTGGCGTATGCTTTGTGTATGTCATTACTCTAGTACAATCATCCTTAACACAGCTAGCCATTAAAAATAGTAGCGCTACTGCTGTAAAAAACACATTTCTTTTGTACATAATTTAACTAAGTTTTGTGTGGTTATGAAAATAAATTACAAATGAATAATTGGGTGGTTTGTGATTTCTTATAAAAATATTTGTTTCTATATCTTACACATTTCAAAGAACGCAGGCTAAAGCAAATATGCTAAGTAAATATTAAATTTTAACATAAAAAGAATTGTTAAAGCCTGCTTCATTTCTAACATCACTAAACTAACCGTGTGAGAAAAACAGTACCCTCCTTATTTTTTATTTTTTTTTCATTATTTTTAATCTTTTTGATTTTAATAAATAAACTGAACGTTCAATTTATTTATTGTAATGTAAATCTGCACATTTAAATTAGATTATGCAAAATAAACCGAATAAAATTTAAAATAATCCTCCCTTTAGTACTTCTAGACTAGAAAGAGGCACCTAATTTATTCCTAATTCGCTTTTTGTGTTTGGGCTAAACGAAAAAAACCTTGCAACAAACGTTACAAGGTTTTCTTATTACTTATTTAGTAATTTATATTTCAGCCATTTGTATTAAGCTTCAATTGTAATTTCGCTAATACGCTCTAAGTTATTAGGGTCCATAGCATCATATTGAAAGATACCATCTCTACCAACAACGATCAATGTTCCATTATCAGGATTTGGAATGACATCGTATGCCTTGCGAATATCTCTATCAGCATCTAGTAAATTATCTGAAATGTTTGTTTTGTCCGTTACATCGTACACTTTCAAACCTTGGTTACCATCACACAAGTACAAGGTATTTCCTTGTACGCTCAAACCATGTGGGTTGTGCATTTGGAAATTCTTCACCAAAGTTGGGTTGGTAACATCAGAAATATTAACTACATCCAATTGATTGATGGCACGATCACAAGGACCTCCACTACGTAGTGTTACATAAGCATAATTACCAGCTACTACAACAGGATCACATGCTATTGCATGCTCAAATTTGCTCAAGAAAACAGGCAATGAAGGATCAGAGTTGTCATAAATGTACATTCCTTCTGTACCACCAATGAACAATTGTCCTTCGTGTGGAAAAATAGTCTCTACATTAAAATCCATTGCAATTTCGTTCATTTTCTTAGGATTCTCAGCATCTGTAATATCATAAATTACCATGTTGTTGCCATCCAAAACATACAAACTATTATCAACAATCGTAAAACGAGCCATTGACCCACCTGTACCTACTGGGTTTCCAGCGCTAGATGGCGTACCGTTAGATACCGCTTGAAATTGTGTTGCTCTCATGCCACTCATTGGCTCAACACCATTGTTCATTGCCAAAATTTGCTCTCTACGTTGCTTCTCAAATACTTTAAAAGCATTTTTAACACGCTTAATTTCGCCTGTTTTAGTATTTAAAGCTACTAAATCCATGTAGTTATCCGCATAAATCATATCACCTTTGACAGCAACATCAATATTTCCAGGAATTTTAATAAAACCAATTTTTTTAGGCTCAGCAGGATTCTCATTGTAAATCATGTGAATACCTTTTCCCATTTCATTGATTAAAATCATGTCATCCTTAACATAAATTTTACCAGGGTTTGTCAACTTACGAGCAACTTGCAATTCGATAGATTGCTCACGCATTTCGTCAGAAGAATGATAGCTAAGTGTATCTTGATCCGTATTGGCACTATTACATCCAATTAGTAAGGAACCTGCAATTAATGCTGCTCCGAATACAAACATTCTGTTCATGTTTATTTTTAGTTTTATGATTTGTTAAAAAAACAAAAATTCTGTTTATTTCTTATTTTATAAATTTACGCCACTCTATTGCAACCTATAAGTCCATACATAACTTTATACGGCTTATCTTATTTATTTGTTGCTCAAAAAAACTTTTTATTGAACAATTAATCAATTTTTTTTGATTCATCTTTTATTAATGCTCAAAAATTAATTCTGTGTATAAATATACATATTTTTTTTCAAAAAAATCAGAATCATTCAGAGTTATTCCATTGACTTTAACAATCATTTCACAATCTAACTGAATCTTTTTTAAGCTTTTACAATAGAAATAAGTACAAGAATATTCAAAGTTAAGCAATTTTCATTTTTAATTGAAAGTTTTCATACAATTATACAACTTCCATTATGGTTCAAAAGTTTCTTAATGCTCAATTTTAACATATAAATCTTCCTTTTAATGCACGAAGTATTCATAGTTCACCGTCTACTAAAGTCCTCCACCCCCTTTTTTCAATTCCTCGAACATTCGTTTTATCCTTTAAGGTTTTTAGATAAGTCAATAAATAGAGCAACTCATTATCTTCTATATTTCCTGTAAATTCACTTGGATAGATCGCATTCCCATAATTATTCTGTGTTTTCTCTGGCGAATCATCTACGATCAATATACGTTCGATCTTATATCCTTGTCGTTTTACTTTATCCAATGGTTTTAGGTAAAAAAAAGGCGTTTCATAATCTTCTAGATAACGTCCAAAATCTTTCGAGAATCGCTTAGAGCGATACGTACAGCGTTTTCGTCCCCAGACAAACTCTAAAGGATAATCTTTGGGAAATAAGTTCTCAACCACCATATTCACATAGTCATCAGAAGCAGAAGACCAAACAGCAACTAGAAAATCATCTTTTATGCCCTCTAAAAAAGTCTTCAAAAAAGGTCTTAAATAAATATAGAAGTGAAGCACCTTAAAAGCTTCTTCTTGCTCCAAAGGCGTTTCACTTCCATGCATTAAGGTTTCATCCAAATCTAATATTAACAATGTTTTATGCTCGTTCTTTGACTCCATTTTTAGTTTTAAGGACTAACCCGATACTTTTTCTTTTAGTTCAAAATAATCCATTTATTAACATCAAAAACCTATTTCCTATAAGAACTTTTATTCTTTTCCCAAGTCAAGATCGTACTACCTTTTACAGACATAGGATGCTTTGGCATTGCTTTGCAATAAGGATTTTCAACATTAAAGCGCTCTAAATCATAGTCTAATCGCTCATTTTTTAATAAAAGGTAGAAATAATTCGTTTATTTAAAAGCTCACCACCGAATCCATGAATGAAGTTTGGTCAGTCGGCACTTTTTTATTAGCTTGAGAAACATCCATAAAGTAAATCACACAAAATAATTAAAAGCTATGAATTTCCTTTTTCATATCATCATCAGCTTATGTATTATTAGTATCTCAACTCCTACTGTTGAGGCACAATACAGAGAAAGCTACGAATCCTATTTGGACCTTGAAAAAATAATCATTCAATTCAAACCCAATGTTCAAACTAGTACAAAGGATAAAATTTTAAGTCAATACCCCATGCTAAAAACTTGGGGAAGCTTAACCTATCCTGAGGTTAGCATTGCCATTACTTCGGCACAAAATGCCTCTGAATATTATCAATTAATAGAGAAATTAAGCCAAAATACTTCTATCCAGTACCTTGGTGAATACTTCAAAAGTGACAAGAATAACCACTTAGGTATGTTGAATCAAGTGTTGGTTCAACTAAAAAATCCTGCTGATTATCACTTACTAAAAACCGTAGCGGAGGAACACAACATAACAAGTATAGTCCCTCACAGAATGAAAAATCTATACGAGTTGCATCTAGACAAAAATAGTACGCTTAGTACGATAGATTTAGCGATAAAACTACACCAATCCAAGTCGTTTAAATATGCCGAGCCTAATTATTTAATCAATCCAATTGTCACTACAGTGGATCCTTTTTATGGTCGTCAATGGGCAATTAATAATACAGGAACGGTCATACAATACAGCGGGACGATAGATGCTGACATGGATGTAGATGATGCTTGGACGGTCACGACAGGGGCGCCACATATTCGTATTGCGATCCTTGATTCAGGTGTGGATACCTTGCATCCTGATTTAATGCCCAATCTATTGCCTGGTTATTCCGCAAATGGAGACAACAGTAATGGCTATCCTAGTTTTAATTATAGCAATGATGGTCATGGAACCTGTTGTGCAGGAATTGTGGCTGCCAAAGGCGATAATAATATAGGCATCGCAGGCGTGGCATACGGTTGCAAAATCGTTCCGATCAAAATATTTACCTATCAAAACATTCCAACCTTAGGCGTGATCGCTTATTCAACTGCCGCTTGGATGGCAGATGGAATTACTTGGGCTTGGCAAACGGGTCAAGCAGACGTATTGAGTAATTCTTGGGGACTTGGGGATCAATTTATTCCTTTACTTCCTGGTCCTGGAGATACTTCTACCGTGAATGCGGCTATTATTCAAGCTTATGCCAATGGTAGAAATGGAAAGGGAAGTTTGCTTTTCTTTAGTTCTGGAAACGATGGTCCAGATCCTCCGATTTGGCCAAGCCGTGAGCCAGATGCCATTTCAGTCAATGCGACTTCAATGTGTGATGAACGCAAAGTAAATGGTTCTTGTGATGGTGAATCTTGGGAAGGAAACTGGGGAGCGCATCTAGAATTGGGGGCGCCTGGTGTAAAAATAATGACGACAGATGCTGTTGGGAGTAATGGTTATCGCACGGGTGATTATCAATATACCTTTAATGGAACTTCTGCGGCTTGCCCCAATGCTGCGGCTGTTATGGCGCTGGTTTTGTCTGTTGATAGTAGTTTGACGGCCGAAAGAGCAAGGGCAATCATTGATACCACTGCTGAACGGGTTGGTGGTTATGCTTATACAACTAATAATGCTTATGGAACTTGGTCTAGTGAATTGGGTTATGGTCGCGTGAATGCCTTTTTGGCTGTTTCTATGGCGCAACAAACTACGGTAAATGTGATAGACCTTCAAACCATCGCTCATTTTGAAGTCTACCCAAATCCATCACAAGGAACGGTCTTCATTTCACATCAATTAACAACTGGCAATCCGCTTAGCTTAACCCTCTACTCTACTTTGGGACAGGTTTTACTGGAAAAAGAAATTACCAATAGCGATCAGACGCAATTGGAGTTACAAAACCTACCGAATGGGGCTTATTATTTGAGTTTAAAAACGAGTAGTACTACTGTGACGAAAAAACTTAGTTTGGTTCGTTAAGAGCGCAAGCAAGATGCCAGCCGCTTTCGAAGTGGCTGGCATCTTGCTAAAACGCTAGCCCTTATATTTTATCAAATAAAGCTTCGTTCGTTTGGCATCGCCACGATAAGATTCTTGCTTAACTTTATCTCCCTTTTTATTGTATTTGGAAACCTGTTTTCCATCTAGTTTTTCATTGGTATAATAAGCTTCCTCTAAGCCTTTGAGTTGGCGGTTGCAATGATAAGTATAGGTTTTGAGGTAACTTCTTGGATTTTCATACGGAGCCAATTGAGTAGAATGCTCTTTGATAAGCAATCCTTTTTTGTCGTAAGAATAAGTTGCTTTTTGAATCGCTTCTCCCGTAGCATTCAGCGTCCAACGAAGGGTCAAAAGATTGTTTTCATAAACCAAAGTATCTGATTCAAACATTGTCTTACTCTCTTTCGCTGCCCCTTTTTCCAAATTATAAGAATAAATTTCCCTAAGCTGTTTTTCCTCATTATAAATATAGGTATAATAAGCACACCAATTATGATCATCAAAAGGAGCCAAACAATCTTTGCAACGAATTAAATTTCCATCGTCATTATAAGTATAAACAACATGCATATCACTTTGGCGATCTACCACATAATAGCGTAATTTTCCAGCTTCTGTAAAGGCATAAGTTACGGCACTCGAATCCTCTATATTCATTCCTATAGCCGTTCCATCTTCTTGGTAATTAATGGTCATATTGTACATCAAATTAGGATACTCGGTGTACATCATATCTTTTACCAAACGATCATTTTCATAGGTTTGCACATGGCTCAATTTCAAGTCACTCTTATCCCCTGTTTTACTACCATATACTTTCTTTTCTTTATAATTTCCAGCCAAATGAATTCCAGAACCTTCTTGAATAGAATACCATCTAGCATAACCACTTTGCGCTTGCATAAAGCAGGGCAACATAAAAAAAAGAAGTACGATTAATTTCATTTGATTTAGGATATTAG
>CALDEP010000031.1 GCA_937942475.1 uncultured Aureispira sp. | reverse complement strand
CGCATCGGGAAAAGTCCCTGCTGCTATTCATTGTAGTCCAGAAGCCATTGATGGCGGTTTGTTAGGCAAACTAGTTGACGGGGATCTCTTGAAACTAGATTGTAAAACAGGCACTCTTATGTGTTTGAACGAAGAAGCTGTGATGGCACGAGAAGCAGTACCCAATCCTGCCCCTGCACATGGATCAGGAAGAGAATTATTTAATAACATTAGAGCTTTGCTTTCATCTAGTGAAACAGGGGCAACCATTTTTTAATTATGAATATTCAAAACGGTATCCAGCAACTATTAGTTGCTAATTCCAAAATTCCTGTAGTAACATTTCACGAATTGGATCAAGTAGAAGAAGTGCTAAATAGCCTTTTAGCTAAAAATATACAGTGTATTGAAATAACATTGAGAACTTCTGTAGCAGCAGAAGCAATTAAATATTGCCAAAAAATAGCTCCAGAAGGCTTTAGTGTTGGAGTAGGTACCATTCTATACAAGGAACAAATTGAACTGTGTCAAGAATTAGAAGTGGATTTTATGGTTAGCCCAGGAGCAACTAAAATGCTGATTCAGCAAATGGCTTCTTCTGGTATTCCCTTTTTACCTGGTGTTATGACTCCTTCTGAAATTTTGAATGCTTTAGAATCAAGCTGTCGTTACTTAAAATTATTTCCATTTAACCTTGCAGGAGGAGAAAAAGCACTCAAAACATATGCTAATGTATTTCCTGCCGTTAAATTTTGTCCAACAGGAGGTGTTGGTGCAGGTAATTTTCAAACATTATTAGATATGCCCAATGTATTGTCAGTTGGAGGTTCGTGGCTGGTCTAATTGACAAGATATGATACTGGAACAAGAGGATTAAAAACGTACGCTGTAAAGGACGATAATATTATTTTAACAATTAAAACTAATTATAATGATGAATGTCTATATCCAAGACTTTCCTGAGCAATTAAAAACCGCTTTGGAACTTGGAGAACAAGCAATTTTTGAAGCTCCAAATCACCCTATTCATAATATTATTGCACTAGGTATGGGGGGATCAGGAATTGGAGCTAATTTTGTCTCAGAGATCATACAAAGCTATAGTAAAGTTCCTTTTATTGTTTGTAAAGGATATACATTGCCCTCCTTTGTAGGAAAAAACACACTAGTAATCGCCTGTTCTTTTTCTGGCAATACCGAAGAAACACTAACTTCTTTTGAACAAGCCCTAACTACAGAAGCAAAGGTTATTTGTATTTCTACTGGTGGTAAATTGATTGCTAGAGCTAAGGAATTGGGATTGGATACTATCCAAATTCCTCCCGTTCAACTTCCGCCAAGAGCTTGTTTGGGTTATTCAATGGTTCAACAATTGGTGGTCTTAAAACGCTTCGGCTTTGCTCCCCCAAATTGTTTAGAAGAGCTAAAACAATCTATTGACTTATTAAAGGAACATCAAGAAAGTATAAAAAAAGAAGCTACTGATATTGCTAAAAAAATGCATAATAAGTTTCCTGTTATTTATGCAACTACTAGGTTTGCAGCGGTTGCATTACGCCTGCGTCAACAGTTAGGGGAAAACTCTAAGCTCCTTTCCATGCATCAAGTCATTCCTGAAATGAATCATAATGAATTGGTTGGATGGAGAACACAGAACGGTGACTTTTGTGTCTTAATTTTTAAATCCAAAGACGATTTACCAAAAAATCAAGCTAGAATAGCTATTTGTACAGAAATAATGGCTAAAGTGGCAGATTCAGTGATTGAAGTAGACTGCTTGGGAACTTCTCTGATAGAACAAGCAATGTATGCTGTTCATCTTGGAGATTGGTTATCTCTAGAATTAGCGCTCCTTAGAGGAGTCGATCCTATCGAAGTAGAGGCGATTGATTTTCTAAAAAATGAATTAGCGGTTAAAAACAAATAAAATCCTAAAAATATAAACAGGGTGAACCTCACTTGGTGTCGCACACCAACAGCATTGCACGCTCATAAGCGTAACGAGTAACAAAGCTAATTTACTTGGGAAGTAGTTTAATAATCGTTAACAGTCGACGTACTCAAATTCCGTTTTCACCAAAACCGCCGTGTAGAACACCTTATACCCTTACTAAATAAAGTTAGGTGCTCAATAAAAAATAATTAAAAGTATATTTTTATTTTATCTTTTAGTAGTATTAATATATAATAAAATATAATTATATCTTACGACAAAGCCGTAAAACCAATAAAAAAGACAAACAGATAAACACACAAGATTTTTTTGGTTCTCTGACAATTTTTGAATAGAAGGACTAAGTATCTATCCCAACCCAGTACTCCATCATGTAACCATTACAGGAGCTATGAACTCGACCATTGAGATCTATGATGTTAATGGAAAAGTAATGTTCTCTAAATCCATCTTTAATCAAAATCAGACCATTGATTTGAGCAGCTTAGCAACTGGGATCTACTATATGAAAATAGTGACCTTAGATAACTCTACATCGGTGCTTAAATTAATTACGCAATAAATAAAGATTCAATAGTTTAAAACTAATGTCAATCTGTGCCAGTATACCGTCTAAAAAGAGAACTCTTTTAGCCTTGGCACAGATTGGCATTTTACAATACTATATATTGCAAAATATTCATTTTGCAAATTTTAACAAACAAAATTTCTTTTTTTGTAAAATAAAAAACTAATTCAACGCTTTTTTTTGGGTGTATTTTCTTTTTAATTAAAATTTAGTCTTAACTTGCACTTATTGTATAATATACTATAACCTAAGTTAAGATGCTCCTCCAATATATATATATATTTCTATTCACTGCATGTGCCATTCCCTCATATGCACTCACTTTTATTGTTGACAGCAATGGTGATAACGACAACCTTAGTACGTATACGTTTGGAGATGGAACCAATACATTACGAAAGTGCCTAAGGCTAGCCAATACTAATCCTGGATTAGATATAATCAATTTTAATATTACAGGCTCAACCTTAATTACCAACACAGTGGCTGGTGGAGGAGCTTGGTTGTCGGTTTCTGATCCTGTAGTCATTGATGGTTACACCCAGCCTGGTGCATCTGCTGGAAATCCAACGATTGAATTAGATGGTGCTTTAAATGGTAGATGGTTTGGTGTACAACTGGGAAGTGGTTCTGCTGGCTCTACAATTAAAGGACTCATTATTTATGGTACTAATATAGGTGTTCGATTAAGTCCCAATACTAGTAATAATACGATTGCTGGCTGTTGGATAGGAACAGATAATACTGGCAATGCTGCTGCTCCTAATCCTATCCCTGAGCATGGAATTCGCATAGAACGTTCTAGTAATAATGTGTTTGGTGGTAGTGGTGGAGCTATTGATAGAAATATCGTTGCAGCCTGTGCACAAGAGGGAATTCGTTTTGAAGGTACGTCTTCTGATAATACCATAAAAGGAAATTATCTTGGAATAGGAAATGATGGAATAACAAACTTGGGTCTTAGAAATGCAATTTTTGCAGATAACACTACTAAGCTAACCGTTGGTGGAACAAATATAAATGAGCACAATATTATTTCAGGCAATACACAGCGAGCTATCTTTATGATCAATTGCGATAGTTTTGTGATTATAGGCAATACGATTGGCTTGGCAGCAGATATACTAAGCCCTGTTCCTAATAGTTTGTCTTCAGTAGAGGCTATTTCAGGTTCTGACGCTGGACGAATCGGAGGAGCAGGAGCGCATGAACGAAACTATATTTCTGGTAATAACTCTAGTGCTATCCGTATAGATGATTGCAACAATACGATTATTCAGGGGAATTACATTGGAGTGGCGGCAGATGGTTTTACAAGCAGACCTAATGCTGGAAATGGTATTATAGGCATCAACTGTGAATTTACTACTGTAGGAGGTGTGGCACCTGGAGAAGGAAATGTCATTTCATCCAACGGTGCTCATGGAGTGAGTATTTTTGGAGGCGACTCTAGAAATACGGTCGTACAGGGCAATAAAATTGGTGTTTCAGCAAATGGAACAATTGCACTTGGAAATGGTGTTCATGGAATAGAATTAAATGAAAATGAAGATTCTCAAATTGGTGGTTCAACTCCACTGGCTCAAAACATCGTAGCAAATAATACTGCTAACGGAATCGTTGTTAACAATTCTCCTAGAACGGCGATAGAAGGTAATTTTATTGGAGTAGATGGAACAGGCTTAGTTGATATGGGAAATCGACAACATGGAATTTTGATTATAAATTCTGCTGATGTCGTTATTGGAGGAGCTAGTATAAGTAGAAGAAATGTTATTGGTGGTAATAACTTGAGTGGTGTATCTTTTGAAGGGACTTCACCTAATGGAATTGTAAAAGCTAATTTTATAGGTGTAGGTGCTGATGGCTCAACAGTTATAAAAAATGATTTCCATGGTGTCAGCAACCAAGGAGCTTCCCATAATATGACCGTTGGAGGTCCTACTCTTGCCGAAAGAAATGTTATCTCTGGAAATGGTACTTTTGTCGTAGACACTGATCCTGATAATGGTATTATTGGAGATGGGATACGTATTTTAGGCTCAGATAACCATTTGATTCAAAACAATTATTTGGGTACCGATTCTACCGGTACAATAGGCATTGGCAACCACTGGGGAGGTGTTTCAATCAATAACGACAGTGATAACAACGATATTTTAGACAATTTGATTTCAGATAATCGCAATGAAGGAATATGGATTTTCGATGGTTCAGACAACAATAGAGTTTTTAGAAACATTGTAGGAGAATCCTCTAGTGGTGCTCCTTTGGGTAATTGGGATTACGGAGTCGTTATTAATAATGGGGCTTCTAATTCAAATATTATTGGAGGGAGCCTTGCGAATGCCAATGTTATTGCTCATACCAGAGGGGAACGCCCTGGATTAGATGGAGATGGTGTTACAGTGGCAGCTGGAGCAGGAAATAACAACGAAATAACATTCAATAATATTCATTGTAATGCAGGCAAAGGTATTTTTAGACAGGGAGCAGCCAATGAGAGTCAAGCAGCTCCAATTATTATTGCCTCTAATACAAATGGGATCAATGGCACAGGCGATAACGGAAGGCTTATCCACATTTATGCTAATATTAGTTCTGACGGAGGTCTAGCCTGCGATTGTGAAGGCGAATCTTATATTGGTTCGACGACAGTAGTTGGTGGGGTCTGGTCTCTTACACACAACCTAAATTTAGGCAGTAACTCCTCTTCTGCTCTTAGTGCTACACAAACAACTTCAACTGGTAGTAGCTCAGAATTTTCTGTCTGTACTCCACCAAGTCTACTACCGATTGAGTTAGTCTTTTTTAATGGGATGCTGAATACTTCTGGAAACGTTGACTTATTCTGGGCAACAAACATAGAAATTAACAATGAGCACTTTATAATAGAGCGTTCTACTAGTAAAAATGCTCAAGATTGGGAGGCTATAGGTCTAGTTAATGGAGCGGGAAACTCAAGTAGCGAACTCAGATATACTTTTGAAGACCCAACTTTTGGTCTGAATGAAAGGGGCTGTTATTATAGATTAAAACAAGTAGACTTCGATGGTACCACTTTTATTTCTAACGTTATTTATGTAGAACTAAATGCTAAGAATTATTCAGGGATACATCTTTATCCTAATCCTAGCACAGATTATATTCATGTAACAGGAGTAGATTTTGAAGGCATGGATTTTTCTATTGTAGATGTTTTAGGAATTAATGTTCATCAGCAAGTCCATATAAAACAATCAAATGCTCAACATTTATTAATTGATATAGCTAATCTTCCATCTGGAGTTTATTACTTCATATTGAATTCTGGAGAATTTAAGGAAACATTTATCAAACAGTAATAGATGGCTTTTTAATGCAAAAATTAGAGTTCTTTGACAAATTCTTTACCATCCAAGCATTTGGGTATTTCCAACACGTTTGTAGGAACAATTCATGCGGTTTTCTATTATAAATAATTGATGTGCAGCGTTTGTATATGTCACATTTTTTATTGATAAGTCATTAAATAAAAATATTATTGTATATTATACCATAAGGACATTCAATTATTCTAATTTTAGGAAAAAATTTGAGTTTAACCTATATTTTATTTTTTTAAATAAAACGGTAGCTTTAATCTACTAAGATGAGTATTTTTTGATCTCGCTCAATATTTTTAATCCTAAGTGAAAGTAAAATTTATTTTTATTTTAAAGTCAAGTCCTATCCATTGGACTCTTTAACTAAATCATGCTTCAACAGGAGTTTTATGAGTTTTTTTTTATTATTAAAATGTAATTATCAACCTTTTACAAAAACAAGTTTCAAACAATAAGCTACTAATTACCAAAACCTTATATTTTCACCTTATGGTATTTCACGGAAAGGGCATTCCTCTTCATTCTTAATTTCCTATTACAAAAAACGAATGCTTAATCTTTTTAAAAACTCAGTTGAAATTAATTTAAGAAATCAATTACTCACCTTAATTAAAGGATCATCTATTTAAAAAATCACTTATCAAGATGAATTATTATATAAACAAAGGAGTTCTAATCAGCATCATATTGTTACTGTTTTTATCTGATAATTCTTTGGGACAAGAAGAGAAGAGCAAGGTAGAGGTCTACAAAGAAAACGATGTATGGTTCTTAAAAGTAGACGGAAAACCTTTTTACATTAAAGGCGCTGGAGGTGTCAAACATTTAGACATTTTCATTGAAGCTGGTGGAAACACCATCCGAACTTGGGGAACAGACAATGCACAAGAGGTCTTGGATGAAGCAGAAAAAAAAGGCTTAAAAGTCATGCTTGGACTTTGGGTGCAACATGAGCGTCATGGTTTTG
>CALDEP010000030.1 GCA_937942475.1 uncultured Aureispira sp. | reverse complement strand
AATAGGCGACAAATTCCTGTTGTCATTGGAATTTTCAATAAAGGGGAAAGGGTGGATGAAGTTCAGACGAATTTCTTAGGCGAGTAAGGAGACAGACCATTGATTAACTGATGTTACGCAAAAACTTTTTTAATCAAGGTTAAAATACACTGTAACATAAATTTTCAACGTTTATTAAGCGAGCCTTTTTGCGAACTTCTTCGTCCTGTCCTCGTTATGATAGCTAAGGCTATCAAACTGCGGGAGTCCTCGAATTTTATCAAAAATTCTCTGTAATAAAAGTCAAAACTTATGTTACACTGTATTAAATACAGTGTAACAAAAGTTTTAACTATTTTAAATTCATAGGATTAACCTTGATATAATGGTTTTTTAATTTTTTCCGAGCAGCTTCTTTACTAAACTGCCAATCTATTTTAATTCTTTGTTCAGTACGTTCTTTGAAATAAGCAATAACTTCTTGACCAACTTCTCTCATGGTTGAAATTCGTCGATTTAAGCATTGCCTTGATAGTGCAGAAAATTCTATTTCAATCATATTTAACCATGATGCACTTTTGGGAGTATATATGAACTCAAATCTACTAACTAACTCTGATGCTTCCTTTGCCTCTAAATGCTCATAAAAAGAACTAAAATTATGCGTATTTAGATTATCTAGAACTACTCTAATTTTTTTAGCATTAGGATAGAGCAGAGCTAAATTTTTCATAAAAGCACAGAACTCTTTTTTTCTCCTTTGTTTTCGTATATGTGCCAAACGCTTACCTGTTTTGGGTTCTATCATTGCTAATACACAACAGGAACCATGCTTTGTATAAGCATAATTCTCTTTTGCCACTTGCCCAGGCTTCATAGGAAAACTAGCTATTGTATCACCAATTAAAAAACAGGGACGTTCATCAAAACAAACAACTGGATAAAATTCATCATAAGGAAGTAAATATAAATCTAGAACTAATTCCATTTGTGCTAAGAATCTACCTGTTATCTTACTTATACACCATTGTCTTTTTCTGTGAGGCTGCAGTTCATTTTTTTTAAAATGCGTCCAACTTCAGTATGAGAAATATCATCCACGAAATCTAATGCTACAATTTTATCAGCTAGAAGGCGTAATGACCATTTTCCATAACCTTTTGGTGGAGTACTACAGGCTAATGCTGTTACCTTAGCCTTTAATTCCCCATCTACTTCTATTGGTCTTCCTGAACGAGGCTTATCATTGAGAAAATTTAAACCACCTTCTTTATACTTTTTACCCCAACTGTATACTGTTGAATAACTTTTGCTTAATGTATCACAAACTGCGTGGTAGGTTTTTCCTCTATCTAGCTCTAATAAACCTAGAGCCCGTTTTTGAACTCGAACTGGTAAGTTTCCTCTTGATAATAAATCTTGAAGATGTTTTTTATCTTTTTCTGCTAATTTAATGTTATGTCTTTTCATTTGTCTATTTTTTGATGACAAATTTAATATTTTTATTTAAAACTTTTGTTACACTGTACTTAATACAGTGTAACATAAGTTTTGATTTTTATTACAGAGAATTTTTGATGAAATTCGAGGACTCCCACAGTTTGATAGCCTTAGCTATCATAACGAGGACAGGACGAAGAAGTTCGCAAAAAGGCTCGCTTAATAAATGTTGAAAATTTATGTTACACTGTATTAAGTGCCCCAACACAGCTTTATTATAAAACTCCAACAAGAATTTTCTCGAAATTCTGTATAACCATATACATAGCATTTAAATCAATTTACAATTTAGATTCACTAATGAGCCAATAATATCTTAACGATAGGTGGCTTAATAAGTATTGGATACACTTCCCCACGAAGTAGATAATCTATTTTAATTCAAAAATTTAATTTTACACATTATGGTTCGTCATTTATTATACCTCTGTGGAGTGATTCTCACACTTACGGTAATTAGTTTTGAAGCGGAAGCGCAATCACCATCATCTCACGATCACAGCAAATGTGGCGTTACAACACTTGATGGGGTAGAGATCAAGAATAGAATGTTTGATAACAGAAGGGACAAAGCTGCTTTACTAAGCTTATTAGCAAACAGTAGAAACGGTACGGATACTTTGTATGCTCCCGTTCAATTCCATATTGTTCGTTCTAATACAGGAACAGGAGGAACAACAGAGCAAGTGGTTTATGCTGCTTTGTGTCAGTTGAATAGAAATTTTTCTGTACCATCAGATGCGGATTTTACGATGGAGTTTTACCTAAAAGGACCTATTCGTACGATTAATAGTAGCCTTTTGTACGATGACGGTTCTTCTCCAGCAGCTCGATACTTTATGCAGCAGTATAAAGTAGACGATGCAATTAATGTTTTTATTGTTAATAATACGCCTGGCTCTGGTGGGTTTTATCGTGGAGGACCAGCCGATGATTACATTTGTATGCCTAGAGGAAATATGCCAGATGATGTTGCTTTAACACATGAATTTGGACATTACTTCTCTTTAAATCATACTTTTTATGGTTGGGAGAATGATGAAAATAACAACCCGAACAGTGATATTTATTATTCTGTGGTGCTTGCTAATACAACAGGACGTACGCCAACAATTATTACAGGACCAAGTGGTCAACCTGTAGGAGTAGAAAATATCGCTCGTAGTGGTGGAACTGAAAATTGTCAAACTGCCGCAGATGGTTTCTGTGATACAGATCCTTCTTATTTCTTTGGTGGTGAAGGGAATAGACTTAACGATGTTTGTGTTTATAAGGGAACCGCACACGATCCTTATGGTTATTTATTCCTTCCAAGTGTTATTGCTCCAACGGCTCCACGTTTTACCATGAAGGAAAACGAAACCTTTCCTGATGGTATGTGGTTGCAAAATACCTCTAATAAAGACAAAATTTATCCTAAAACATTGATTGTTGTAGAAACCGAATATACTTTGGGAGGAAATACAGTTATGATGTGGCAAGATACCATTGGGGACTCAGATACCACCGATATTTATTGCCCAACAAACGGAACCGATAACATTATAGGAACAGGTCAATTGGATGTCAAAAGTGAGTTTATTAACTTTGGTAACCATTATTTGAGCGCAACACCTTCTGTTCCAGCAGGATTTTCTGCAAACTTTGAAGCGGCTACTAGTGAATATAGCTTTAATCAACCTTTGACGAATCCATACCGAGTGGATATGGATAGTCTTAGAGTAACGAATACAGGAACCTTAGCAATTCCTATGAACACGGTTGTAACGGTAACCGATGGTTTTTACAATGGAGCAACCTTGGTTTCTTCTAATGATAGAACTTATAATTTACCAGTTGCTTTGCTTGCAGGTGAATCATATACTTTTGCTCCAATAGATTTGCGAGTAGATGCTACCCAAATAGCAGGGGTTACTTTTAGTATGAAAACGACTGCTCCTCAGCAAACAACTTCTGGAACTTCTTCTGATAACTACATGAGTTATTACACGTATATTGGTTGTGTTCAAAGTTTTTCTACGGAGCAAAAAGAAGCCATGAAATTGGATTATTTATCTAGAGGTTATGCCAACTTGTTTACTCCTGAACCATTTACGCCAATTACGAATGCTGTTACGGTTATTTCACCAGTAAATGGCTCTATTTCACCACAGCCTACGATTAATTTTTCTTGGAATGCAGTAGCAGGAGCTACGATGTATCGTGTGCTTATTCAAGAAGTGAGTTGTGGGGTTCCAATTGTCTTAAATACTCCTTATGAGCAATTGATTCAAGGAACAAGTGTTTGGGTAACCTTAGATCCTGATAAATGTTACCAATGGAAGGTTTATCCATTGAATGCGAACTCTTTCAGTTATTTGAATGCTGCTAATGGTTCTTTCTGTGGACCAACATCGACTCAGGTAACGGCTAATGCTTCTAGTAATGCTGTTTTTCAAGTATTTGATTGGGCAGTAGGCGTGGATCAAATTGCAAAAGAAATTGAATTTTCATCCATTCACCCTAATCCAAATGATGGAAATGGAGAAGTGTTTGTCTCTATCAAATCACTTATTACAGGTTCTGCAAGTCTTTCAATTTACAACAGTATAGGAGAAGAAGTATTGTCTCCTCAAATGGTTGAAATGGCAACTGGAGCAAATGTTTATGGTTTGAATGTTTCTGCATTGGCAGCAGGTTTGTATGTTGTTGCTATTAAAACAGATAATAAGACGATTAGTCACAAACTAGTGATCCAACAATAAAATAAGTGCCTCTAGTAGAGCCTAAGTTTAAGGAATATTAAAGGTATATTTAAGCATGATATGCTTTCGCATTTGCGGAGTAGTCTGAAATCAGATTACTCCGTTTTTGTTTTAGAAGGTATAAGTGGTGTCAGGGCTATGCCCTTATAGATGGTTTCAGGGCTATGCCCTTAGGGATGGTGTTGTGGTGATGTCCTTTTTAAGAATATTAGACTTTAGGCTAGAAAATATATTATTAAAATTGTTAGCTATAACTAGCTTTAGTTGATGATATCAATTTATATTCAAAAAAATAAAAATGAATTATTGGATCTTTGTTCTGTTGCTGTTTGGAATGCTTGTTGCCTGTGATGTTTCTGTAGAAGAAACAAAGAACTTGCCTATTTCTACAGAAGAAACAGAGACTTATTTAATGGTTTTGGGGAATGTGCAAGATGCTGGTTATCCTCAAATCGGTTGTATGAAAGCTTGTTGTAAAGAACATTGGAATCCAGCCGCACAGCAAAAAATGATTACTTCTTTGGGAATTGTGGATAAGAAATCTAAGCAAACTTGGTTGTTTGAAGCTTCTCCAGACTTTAAATATCAAACCAAATTATTATCAGATCAACTTAATCCAACGAAATTTACCTTGCCGAAGGGCATTTTTCTTACCCACGGACATATTGGTCACTATGTTGGTTTGATGCACTTGGGAAGAGAAGCAATGGGAGCGGATAAGGTACCCGTTTACGCTATGCCTAGAATGAAAAATTATCTAGAAACAAGTGGTCCTTGGAGTCAATTGGTTGCTCTTCATAATATTGATTTGCAGTCTTTGAAAGCCGATTCTTTAATGGAGTTAACAGAAGAAATTCAAGTAATTCCTTTTTTGGTGCCACATCGTGGCGAGTATACCGAAACGGTGGGGTATCGAATTATAAGCTCTAAAAAGAAAATTTTATTCATACCCGATATTGATAAATGGAATAAATGGGAACGAGATATTATCAAAGAAATACAAGCGGTAGATATCGCACTTTTGGATGCTACTTTTTTTAAGAATGGAGAAGTGGGCAATCGAGATATGTCTGAAATTCCACATCCTTTTGTGGAAGAGAGTATGAATTTATTTGAGGTATTATCAAAAGAAGAACGGGTGAAAGTACACTTTATCCATTTTAATCATACCAATCCTATTTTACAAGAAAATAGTGCTGCAAAAAAAGAGGTACTTAAAAAAGGTTATCGTATTGCCGAGGAAGGTTTGAAGATTGCTTTGTAAGCGCAAATTTAAAGCGTTAAGCTTTATGTTGTTATAACAATAAGAATAGAGCTTTTACGTTTAAAGACTTGTTGCTGTTAATTAATAAACGCCAATAAAATACAACGAATGTTACGCTATCTACTTACCATTACAATACTTTGCATGACACTACTTAGTTGTGAGAAAGAAAAAACACTTCAAGAAGAATTTGAAGAAGCTGCGGAATCAGAAAAATGGCACTTTATCCCTGTTCCTGGAATGATTTGCAGGGACAATAGCAATACAGGTATTGGGGTGCGTCTGAAAAATAGCTCGAACAAAGTCATCATTTATTTGGAAGGTGGAGGCGGTTGTTTTAATGCCGTTACTTGTGTGGCAAATCCTGGTAGTTATGGTCAAATCGCTTTTGATAGTTGGAAGACGGTTGGTTTGCAATTGGGGATTTTTGATAAAGGGAGTGTACACAATCCATTCAAAGATTGGAATTTCGTCTATATTCCTTATTGTACAGGAGATGTGCATGGCGGCACGAGTTATAATACCTATGTGAATCTAGTGTATCAAGATCAAAAAATGGCTGGACACGATAACATTACCTTAGCCTTGGATGCGTTGAAAACGCATTTTGGAACGCGCTTAGATGAGGTGTTTTTGACAGGATCTAGCGCAGGAGGTTATGGCACTTTAATCAATGCAAATCAAGTCATTGAAGCCTTTCCTGGAGCTGATGCTACAGTTTTGGATGATTCTGGTCCTGTTTTGATGCATCAAAATGTACAACCAGATTGTTTGGATGATTTGTGGCAAGGGCTTTTTCAAGTACATTTGCCGAGTGATTATTTCGACTACACGACAGGGCAATATAGTACAGATTTGAAATCTATTTATGAGTACCTTAGCAACAAACATCCAAATGTTCAATTTGGACTTATTTCTGCCTTAGAGGATATTGTTATTCGGGAATTTTATGGTTATGGAACCAATGACTGTGCAGAAGCAACGGTTGTTCCTGCGCCTTTGCCAGCAGCAGATTATAAAAATGCTTTGCTCCATCTGAGAGATTCTGTTTTTTCAAGACATACCAACTGGAAAACATTTTATGTGGATGATGCTAGTCATACCTTTAATTTGTTGCCAGGAACGATGCAAAAAGAGGTCAATGGAGTGCAATTTGGGACGTGGATCAATGCTTTGCGAGATCGAACGGCAACGCATGTTTCTGATTAATTTTGCCTTGATAATAGTTGTTAATAAAAAAATATAAGGAATGAAAAAAGATAAAGAAGAGAAAAATAGAATAGAATTCAAGGGGGATAACAAAGTTGTTATACAAGATTTAGAAAGCAAGCATCTAGAAGAAGAAAATATAATAAATGTAAAAGGAAGTAATAACATTGTTATACAAAACTCAGGAAGTAGCAATATCAACATTAGTAGAAAGAAGGATTAAACTCATTGATTGAGATGCCAGAAGCACTAATAATTCTTCACGATGTCTTTGACAATTTGATCGTAATAGCCTGAATAAGGATGCCAAGGGTAGCTATTTTTATCTTTGAAACTAAGCGCCCATTGTTCGAAGGTATCGGGAAGGTAATGGAACCAAAGTTGTGGATTCGCTTTAATGCCTTTGCTTTTGCAATAGGGCAGCCAGATATTCGTATAAAAAATAGCGGTTTCCTGAGCGGCTTTGTATTCTAGTCGAGCATAGCGCATGATGTAGTCTTGTCGATTACAAGCAAAGTATTTGGCATCTCGTTCGACCATTTGAAAGGCAGGACCATTTTTTATATTGTGTAATTCATAGATAATGCCTGCCCACATTTCTTCTGACGTAAGATTATCAGCCACCCAAACACGTCCATCTGATTTTTTGGTTGGATAAGCATGAACGGCTTTCACGCCACTAGGAATGGGAAAGTTTTTGGTGGAATTTTCTTGCCAATAGATTGGAGAGCGAACATCTTCTCCAGCCATTTTGTAGAGCACCCATTGCCAAATAATATCGTCCTTTTCGACAATTTTAGTCATGCCAGGTCGATCCCTAACCATTTTTAAGAGCTCTTTTTCGGCATTGATGATGTTTTCTTTGGATAAGGCAAAGTCGTTGCGCAATAGACGAACAAAGGTGTTGGCTTTCCAGATGCCTTTTTTTATCTGTCCGTTTTCGTAAAAGAGCATTCCTTTTCCATCCATCTTTCCATTTTTCCAGCCCCCAATGAATTTGCGTTTGTTTTTCCAATAAAAAACACCATAGCCACTCATTTTACCCTTGCTAAAATTGCCGATATACTCTTCGCCACTAAGCCATTCGAATCGACCATAGCCATCTTCACAGTTGCCAGAAACGCAGATGCCGTCTTGTGCTTGTATATTAATACAAACAAAATTGAAAAATAGATAGAAGAAAAGGAACCTTTGTGGCATGTTCATTAGTTTGGTCTAATAGAGTAATCTACTAGTGTAGATGCAGTAAATTTAGAAATGGTTGTATCGCTGGCTTGTTAGCGATTAATAAAAATACAAAATAAGAATGAAAAAGACCAATGCAATACGATTGTTGCAACAGAAAAAAATAAGCTTTGATGCCGTTCATTATGCCTATGATAGTGATAATTTGAATGTCGGAAAAATAGCAGAAGAGAATGACTTGGTCTTAGAGCAAGTTTATAAAACCTTAGTTTTGGAAGGCGATAAAACGGGTGTAATTGTGGCTCTAGTGGCAGGAAACCAAAGTTTATCCCTCAAAAAAATGGCTTCTATTAGCAATAATAAAAAAGTAGCCATGCTTGCGGTCAAAGACTTACAAAAGCATACTGGCTATATTCGAGGTGGCTGTTCTCCCATTGGAATGAAAAAACAATATCCAGTTTATATTTCAGAAGAAGCAAAAGACTTAGAAAAATTGTATATTAATGCAGGAACTAGAGGAATCTTAGTTGGTGTTGCCCCTAGTGATTTATATGATTTGGCTCAAGGAGAATGGGCTGAAATTATTTAATGGCATTGAATTTATTGGTTCAATAACAAGTTTTGTGGTCATAAAAAAAGAGGTACCTTTATCAGACGATATGAGTCGTAAGTAGAAAGTCGTATGTTTTATTTTGATAATAAACGACTTTCTACTTAAAACTTATATCCCAATTCATAGCCTTAAAAAGGATTCTAAATCTTAAACGCTCACAAAACTTCCAATTGAGCCAGTTTATTATTAGTAATTAACAGATGAGTAAATTAGCAGACTTTTTTAATCGATTTCCATTTTTAAAAGCAGACGATATTGATCAAATAGAGCGAATTTCGGTGAAAAGAACCTATAAAGTAGGAGAGGAGTTTGTTACATTAGGCGCTACTCGAAAGAAAATAGGGATCATCGAAACGGGGCTAATTCGAGGTTATAGCATTAAAAGTTCAGGAGAGGAAGTCTCTGTTATTTTTGCGAAAGAAGGCGAAATTGCTTCTACACATGAGCTTATTTTTTATAATCAGCCAAGTCGGCAAATTGTAGAGTTTTTGGAGCCAACAACTATGCTAGTGTTTGATTATCGGGACATAGAACGCCTTGCTGTAGACAATCCTAGAGTAGAACAAATGCGGAATCAATTTATTCAAGACTTTTTGGTTAAAGTACTTCGACGTTTAGAGACCTTTTTAATCTGTACGCCCGAAGAACGCTATCTTTGGTTGATCGAAGAGGAGCCGAGTTTGTTGCAACGAGTGCAGCAAAAACATTTAGCTTCTTTCTTGGGGATAACGCCTGTTTCCCTATCTCGCTTGCGTTCGAGAATGAATAAAAAGTAATCGGTTTTAAAATAGAAAAGCTATATACCATTTTAGAGGCATTGTAGAATGCTCATAAATAGCATATAGCTTCTTTTTTGAAGGGCTTTTAATCTTCTTCAGGAGACATCATTTTATAGACAAAACCAGCTAGAACGGCTCCAATAATTGGAGCAACCCAGAATAACCATAATTGAGGTATCGCCCAATCGCCAGCAAAGATAGCTTGACTAGTACTTCTTGCAGGATTTACAGAAGTATTGGTAACTGGAATACTGATTAAGTGAATTAAAGTTAATCCAAGACCAATTGCTAAACCAGCAAAACCTTTGGGCGCCTTAGAATGTGTCGCTCCTAAGATGATAATTAAAAACATAAAGGTCATTGTGATTTCAGTTACAAGTGCTGCAACCATGCTATAATTACCAGGGGAATGTTCTCCATATCCATTGGCTGCGAAACCTCCAAGTTCAAAACCAGGCTTTCCACTCGCAATAAGATACAAAATAGTAGCTCCAAAAATACCACCCAATACTTGTGCAACGATGTAAGGCAAAACTTCTTTTTGGTCAAAACGTCCTCCAGCCCAAAGTCCAAGTGAAACGGCTGGGTTTAAATGACAACCAGAAATGTGCCCTATAGCATACGCCATAGAAACAACTGTTAGACCAAATGCAATCGCTACACCAACAAAACCAATACCTAATTCAGGATATGCAGCAGCTAATACTGCACTTCCACATCCACCTAAAACTAACCAGGAGGTTCCGATAAATTCTGCAACTAATTTTTTCATAATTCTTCTTGTTTAATGAATAAGTTGTTTTAATTAAAGGGAGGGGAGCTCTAATATAAAGATTTAGAGTATAAGTAGTGATTTTTTAAATGTTAATTTTTTGTAGAATAGATCTAAATTCTAGGATCTAATTAGTAGATAATGTTGTTTTAAAAGAAAATAAGTTACATTTTATTAATTGTAATTTATCGGATTTTTATTTTTAATAATTGCTTTTTTTTGTCTTTAAGTTACTTTTTTTGAACTCTAGAAGATTATTAAAAAAGATAATTGCCTAAAATAATCTTTTTTAACAGCACTAAATTGTTGCATCTTTGAATTGTGAAGAAAGTTAAAAGGAAAAAAGCCAAAAATGTATAGCAAGTGCGGTGCGATACGTTTTTGGTTCTTTTTTTACAAGAAACATCAGTTGAAAAAATAAACAATACCCAAAAAACATAAGTACCAAAGTCCCTATGGTACACTTTCTATGTGTAGAATTGGTTAGTGGTAATGAAATCTACTAGCTGTTTTTATTCCAAGTAGTTTGCGCCAAAGCAATTACCTCCTGATCAGACAGACGAACCAAGCGATGCAAATAAGTACACTCATCTACTTTTTGGGTACTCACCTCTACCGTATCTTTCCAATAACATTCCGCTTTGTAAATAATATCCAGTTCCTCTAATGTTCCAGTATGTTCTAGGTAATAATCAACGGTTTCAAACATCCATTGCATATAACGAACATTATTAAGATGCTCATTAAAATCCATGTCATGCCAATTGACAATAAAGGTTTTTTGGAAATCAACTCGTGTTAGTTTGGGCAGTTTGTTTTTTGCATGTGGTAGGCATTTAGAGGTATCAAAATCGCCTCTGAGTCGAATTTCTTCAGGAATCCTAGCAATACTTCGTTTAATGGTATTCATCAACAGCCAAGTCGAGGAAGACTGCGCCAATAATACCCCATTCTGATCAAAGACTTTGTAATCCCTATAGGTGAACAATTTATCAAAGCCAGCAGGGTAAGTTTGTATTTTGATGGTTTCACCAAGAGAAGGCAAGCGATATAATTTAAGGTTTTTACGCATCAAAACCCACGAAATACTTTTTTGAGCCATATCCCAAACCGACACCTTTAGTTCAATCACATTTTGCATGGCTGCTTCTTGCATTAAATCAATAAAAGCAGTGGCAGTTACTTTTCTAGCACGGTCAATTTCATTGGTTCTAATCGTGAATGCACCTTCGTAAATAAATTCTTTTGGAACAGGCATAATTATAATTTGAGTTAATTTAGACGAATTGGACTGTTATTGAATTTTTTTATTGCAAATTTAAAGAGTCTATTCAAAAAAGGAAGTAAATTGACGATGCATTTATAAACTTTTTGTACATTTGCATTTCAATAAACATTATTAGAAATAGAATTGTATAAGGAATGAAATAACGGTTTTTTATACAAAACAATTTAAAATAATGCCAATATAAACAGTTCTTATCTCATTACTATACTTATATCTATAATTTAGTATGCTTAGTCGTCATAATATTCGTATCAAGGTATTGCAAACATTATATGCTTATTTACAAAGCGAACATACAAATACTGCCCTTGCAGAGAGGAGTTATCTCAGTGCAGTCAAGGAAAGTTATCGCTTGTATCTATTGAATATGCTTTACCTGATAAAGGTTGCTGAATATTCAAAAAAAGATTTAGAAATTAAGTCTAAAAAGTTTGTTCCTACAGAGGAAGACAAAAAAGCTTCTCTTAGGCTTTATGAAAACCCTGTACTAGAAGCACTTCGTGGTAATGAAGAATTTCATGCTCAAATCAAGAGAGCAAAATTGACAACGATCATTGATAATGATTTAGTTCGCAAATTGTATCAAAATTTTGCGAAGTCAGATTATTACAATAGCTATTTAGAAATGTCTCCAATGCCTGCTAGAGAGCATCAATATTGTTTGGTGAACTTGTACAAATCTATGTTGGAAGAAGAACTTTTCTTAGACCACATGGAAGATGTTTCGCCTACTTCGGCAGACGATCAATCCTTGATCTTTGGAGCGATTAAACGCTCTGTTCGTGCGCTTCCAGCAGATGAAGAGTTCTTTATTGCACAATTGCCAAACGAAGAATTTGTACATGACTTTGGTAAAGAGTTATTATACAAAGCAATTCGCCACAACGATGAACTACACGAATTAGTGGTAGAGAAGTTGAAGAATTGGAATGAAGATCGAGTAGCTATTTTGGATATGTTGCTATTAAAACTAGGACTTTGTGAGTTTTTATACTTTCCATCTATTCCTACCAAAGTAACTATCAATGAATATGTTAGCTTGGCGAAAGATTACAGCACAGACAAAAGCAAGCGATTTATCAATGGTATTTTAGATCGTTTGATGAAGGACTTAATCGAGAAAGGCTTAATCAGCAAAGAAGGCAGGGGATTAAAAGAAAATTAATCGTGTACTTACTTTTTTCTAAGTAAGTTTATAGGCAGCAACAAAAACTTATTTGAGTATACTATCTCAAATAAGTTTTTGTTGATAATAGAGCTTGCATTAAGACAGTAGCAGTTGGTGTAGTTGTATTTTGAATGTAAAAATAAAAGACACGATTCATTTAGTTGATTGTCAGTGAAACTAGCTTTGAAAAGGAACTCCATACAATGTTATTAATTAATTAGATCGATTTTTTTGAAGGATTAAATCATCAAACAATTAGAAATAAATGCGTCTTATCTATCTATGGTGCTGTTGTATTTTTTCAATGCAAATGATGGCACAAACCTCTACACACAAAAATGGTCTGAGCTACAAATTTGTACTTACAGATTATAATACGCTGGATCCTATTTTTCAGGGCTCTAATCCAGGGCGCATTTTGCATGCAGACGACCTTAATTATGCTGGGGAGATTGGTTTCTTTAGAAACATCAATAAATCATTGAATATAGGTTTGCCATTGCGTATAGGTAGCATGGATTCACACCATCTTGTTTTTGAAGAAGGAGATAGTTTGTGTCAACCTTGTAATCGACGAAAGCGAAATGAGTTGTTTTTTGGTGGAGATATTGTTGCCGTGTATAAGTTTAATAACGACTATATTTTAAAGGAAGATTTTTTGATTGCGCCTTATATTTTATTGGGAATTGGTGGGGTCTATATGTCCCAACGAGAAGGACAATTTGATTTTCAAATTCCAATGGGATTGGGTGTGAACATCAAGCTAACAGAATTGTTGTACCTACAAGCACAATTTGAATATCGAAAATCCTTGGTGATACAAAAAGATAACTTTGCCATATCTGCTGGCATTTCTTGGCTATTGGCCTCTAAGGAAAAATCAGAAAGCAATCTAGATTGAGATAAAAAATAGAATTATTATTATAAAAATAAAGAAAAAAACAATGAGTAAATTAATCTTATTATTAAGTGTTTTGTACGTTTTTACAGCTTGCTCCTCTCCAGAAGAGCTTAATAAAACAGTTGCTGCTACAGGAGAAATTAAAAAGATGGAAGGAATTAGTAATTCTTCATTAATCAACAATCCTGTAACTGCTGACGAAGCGATTTCACCAGAGAATGCTGCTAAAATTGAGTTTGAAGAAGAAGTTTTTGATTTTGGATCTTTGGTAGAAGGAGAATCCGTAGAGCATATCTTTAAATTTAAGAATGTAGGTCAAAACCCATTGATTATTAGTCACGCACAAGGAAGTTGTGGCTGTACGGTTCCAGAGTGGCCATCAGAACCAGTTGTACCTGGTGCTGAAGGAGAAATTAAAGTGAAATTTAATAGTAAAGGAAAGCAAGGAGAGCAAGACAAAACGGTTACAATTTCTGCTAATACCATTCCAAATAAAACAAAGATTCGTATTGTTGGTGGCGTAGAAGTTAATCCAGAAACGGAGAAAAAAGAATTGGAAGAAAAAGCTGCTCGTGAGGAAAAAGAGGGCGAAGAGTAAGTCATCTCTAACTATTACTCTAAAAAGCAGTCCCTAAGAAATCAAAGAATTATCGTTCTTTGACAAATCGTGTAGTAATACTAAAAAGTAGGCTTTGAGTTTAACTATTTTAGATATTAGATCGTGCTTACCTTTTGGTGCAAAGCACCAAGCCTGCTCGTTCACTACGTTCATGCTCTTAGATATTAGATTTTAGACTAAAAAAAATGATTAACAACTGTTTAGTCTAAAATCTAGTATCTAAAAATGAGTTAAGAGCTACCTGTAATTTAAAACTCCACACGATTTGCAAAAGAACCAGAATTATTTAAAGCATATAAGATGAGTGAAACATTAGATCAAGAAATTATTGTTGCTGCGGAAGCAGGGAATTTAGAAGGAGTGGTAAAAGCGCTGGAAGCAGGTGCTAACCCTAGTGCTATGGGACCTAATTCTGGTGCCTTGCACTGTGCTGCTTTTAATGGACACGAAGCAGTAGTGACACTTTTGTTAGATAAAGGGGCAGAACTAGAGATAAAAGATACACAAAGTTATTACCCAATACATTTATCGGTTAGTAGAGGACATGTTTCCATTACAGAACAACTCCTTGCAGCAGGAGCGGATATTGAAGTTCTTACTTCGCAAAATGGTACGCCTTTGCATATAGCAGCGGCATCTAATCATCCAGCTGTTGTAGCGGTTTTGGTGAAAGAAGGCGCAAATTTAGAAGCGAAAGATGCCAATGGATTGACTCCTTTGGCAGCAGCAGCGAGTTTGGGGAACTTGGAAGTAGTTCGGGCATTAATTGAACTAGGAGCAGATGTTGACACGAGAGATGTTGGAGCGGATACGCCTCTAATTAAGGCTTTGAGGCAACTATATAGTACTCGAATTGGGGATTGGATTTACGAGCAAAATGAAGCAGATAAACTAGTTCGTTATGAGATTCTAAAAGGTTGCTTTAGACGGGATGATGACCATTATGCAGGCAAAGCTAGAAACTCAGGGGCTATTATACCTATAAATGAGCAACATGCTTATCTAGAAGAAGCTTGGGGACCAAAAGAACATTTGAGGTATTTAGAGGCTTTATATACAGCCGTACTTTTGATGGAAGCCTCTGCAGATATCAATGCTTTTAATGATAGTAAACAAACAGCCATTGCTATGGCTTGCCATATTGGGGAAGCAGTGCTAATTAAAAAATTGTACGAGAAAGGGGCTGTTTTAGACATTAAAGGGTATCAAAATGCGACACCTTTGCATCGTGCTTCTGGGAGTGGTCGTTCAGATGGCTTAGAACAGCTTTTGGACTTGGGTGCTTCGATAGATATGAATGCCGTGGACGATTTTGGATGGACAGCCTTGCATTATTTGGCAGATATTGGTGGTCCTATCACAATGGCAACTTTGTTGCTTGAAAAAGGGGTCGATCCTAGTACAAAAAGTACAGAAAATAGAGGGACAGAAATGCCGCTTGGGTCGATCGCCGCAGATATAGCTTTGCACTGGAAAGATAAAGTGTTGGCTGATGCTTTAAAAGTAGTAAAAATTGAAAATGAATAATTCAGTAAATACAGAAATGGTTTTAGCAGCAGAAGGTGGCGCTACTAAAGATGTCTTGAGGTTGTTGAAGGCAGGAGCGAATCCCAATGCTGTTGGAACGCATACTGGAGCTTTGCATTCTGCCGCCTTGATGGGGCATCAAAAGGTCGTCAAAATCTTGTTGAAGCATGGTGCAAATCCTAATTTACCAGACAAGGATCAATTGTATCCATTGCATTTAGCAGCTAGGGAAGGACATCGAGCGATTTGTAGTTTATTATTAAAAGCAGGCGCAAATAAGGCACAACAGACTACTTCTGGTGTGACTGCTTTGCATATCGCTGCTGCCTCTAATTTTGCAAGTTTGGTGGTTAGTTTGGTTAAAAGTGGTTACGACAAGGATTTAAAAGATGCGGATGGAAATACGCCTTTGCTAATTGCTAGTGCTTTAGGGAATGTAGGCGTTGTTAAATCCTTGCTGAAATTGGGTGCAGATGTTAATTCAGTGACTCAAAATGGGAGTACAGCATTATTACAAGCCTTATGGACCTTGCATAGTACTAGGGTAGACAACTGGGAGCATAACGATGAGGTCAATGGAGTTCCTGTTCGCTGTACTTTGGAGAAAGGTTATTTGACTTATTATTATAACTATGATAAATACCATCCAAGACCTGGACGATTGATGACGCTAAAAGAGCAGCGGAATATTGCTCGTCAAACTTGGGCTCCTTTTGAGCATTTGGACTATTTGAATGCTTTGGAGGTCATCAAAGAATTGGTGAAAGGAGGCGTTTCTGTTACACAAACAGATCATCGAGGAATTTCTCCTTTGCGAGTTGCTTGTTCGGCAGGAGTGGGGCGTGTTCTAGAATTATTATACAAAAAAGGCGCAAACTTTGAAGAAAAAGCTTGGAATCAAGTGACTCTATTGCACCAAACAGCAGGAAGTGGACGAATAGATGGTTTAAAACTATTTTTTAAACTGGCTAAAAAAACTACTATTAATGCTCAAGATGCAAATGGTTGGACTCCAGCGCATTATTTGGCAGATACTGGCGGTCCTTTAGATATGGCAGCGCTTTTATTGAAACATGGAGCCGATCCTTCTATTGAATCAACAGCAGCAACAGAGTATTTTCCAAAAGGAACCACCGCCGCTAAAATTGCCTTACATTGGAAAGATATGGATTTGGCAATGGAATTGGCTTAGAATAGTATCAACATATTCTATGATTTAAGCTTTAGTTTGTATATTGTGGGTCTTAATTTAAAAACATAACACACTACGTTAAATTTTATAACAAAATGATGAATAATATATTGTTTTTGTGGCAAGAGGCAGGAGATGCAGCAGCAGCAGGTGGAATGAGCCCTTTATTTTGGCCTTTTATGTTGGTGGGAATCGCCATCATGTACTTCTTTATCATTCGCCCATCTGCTAAGGAGCAAAAAGATCAAAAAACATTTTCTAGTAATTTGAAAAAAGGCTCTAAAATAATTACGATCGGTGGAGTACACGGAACGATAGTTTCTTTAGAAGAAGAAAAATTGACTTTGTTAATTGCGCCTAAAACTGTTATCACTGTTCAAAGAAGCGCTATTTCTTTAGAACAAACGAAATCTGCTTATGGAGCCTCCAGTTCAGCCAGCAGCTCAAAAGAGCCAGCAAAAGTTTAGTAAAGAAAATATAAAAATATTCCTTAAAACGGACCGAGCAATACTAATGATTTGCATTAGTATTGCTTTTGTTTTTTGGCTGATGACAAAACTGTCCTATTCTTACAAGGATACGGTTATTGTGAAGCTAAATTATATAACTCCAAAGGATAAAATTTTCACGAATCCTCCTGCAACTGAATTGGAAGTGGATATAGAAGGGAGAGGTTGGGACTTATTGGGGCTTGCTTTTTATAACAAAGAGCGAGTTGTAGACATTCCAGTTGCCGCCAACGAAATTCGGGTTATTTCCGTTTCTTCTTTAAATGCCAAAGTACTCAAGTCAATTCCTAAAGCTAGAATTTTAAACATTCATCCTGAAACGATTAAGTTGCAAATGGAAGAGGCGGCAACCAAGGTGATTCCTGTCGTTTTGGAGGAGCAAATTCGCTTGGCGCCCTTGTATCAATACGTCGATTCTATTCGAATAGAACCCAAGGAAATTGAAATTAAGGGACCTGCTTCTGTGATTCGAGATATTCACGCATGGAAAACAAATGTATTGATTCCTTCTCAAGAAATCAATAAGGACATTGATGTTAAAGTATCTTTAGAAACACATCCTAATGGAAATATAATTTTGTCTGCCAATGAGATCCGTTGTTCGGCAGCGGTAGAAGAGGTGACAGAAAAACGAATAAAAGTGCCTGTTGAGGTCTTAAATGTACCCGATAGTTTGCTTTTAATTATTTTGCCTAAGACGGTCGAGGTTTCCTGTCGGGTGGGCTTGAGCGATTATGATGGCTTAACAGCAGACGATTTTAAAATAATTGCTAATTTTTCAAGCATTGATTTGTTCAAAGAGCGTTCTATTCGAGTTTTATTAAAAGAAAAACCTAGCTACGCCAAACAAGTAAAGTGCCTTCCTCAAAAAGTAGATTACATTATTCGTAGCCGTAATTTGAAATAGTCAATGAAGCTTCTTGCTTTGAATGGATTAATGAACGGTAATTACTCGAGCCATATAATGGCCTATTACACTCTCCTCTATATTTTCCAGATGACTACTTTCTTTTGACGCACATCCAATACAGCAGAGCGTAAGGAATAGTATGCACACTATTTTTATGGTGATAATGCTTGTACATTTATTATTATAATAGACCCAAATAAAGGGTTTTGATATTGGTTTTTTGTGCTTTCAAAGCCAAGTTAAGACAAGTGTTTAATTCTAGCAGAAAGGCTTCGCTGGTATAGCAAAATACAAATTGACAGGCATTAAAATGCGTGCATAGCTCACCTGATTTAGGGCAATGATTGCAGTAGCCTTCTTTAATAAGATTTCTCTCTCTAGGATGGTCAATTAATCTGAGCGACTTCCTGTTGTTCTCATATTGCACACTAAAAAAACTAAATAAAGCTTCATCAACAGCATTGAACAAGCTTTTCTGACTCGTTAATTTAGCGATAAGCTCTTGAGTGTTTAAGATGAAATTAGGCACATTTTCAATTGCAGGAATAGGTAAATAATGAATCGTGTCGTCTTTAATACTACTTGATTCAGTCGGTAAGGAGAATATTGCTGCTAAATTAAAATTCAAGGCTTTTTCAAGAAACACATAGTCTTTTTTTATGCTTTGAAAATAAGGACTTAAATTCAGGTATTGATCATGCCCTGCTATTAAGCAGTAGCTCAAACTCATTGTATTGTAGTTGAATTAAAATTAAGATTTAATTTATTGATGATCACCAGCATGTTGCTTGTCCCATTGAATCACAAAAGCCAACAAAGGATTCAACGCCTTCTCTGTATTTTTCCACCAATCAACCGACCAAATATACTGAATTTGATAAGCTTGGCTGGTTAAAATACGCACCTTATCTACCGCCAATTGAAAATCATATTTAGCTTGCGACAAGGTTCCGCCATCACAAATAACGGCAATGGGATGTTGTCCAGCATATTTAGGAGCGATGACCAATTCAACTAAAACACCCTCAACCGATTTATTGAATTCTAGACGATTTTCGTCAATGTATTCTTTGAGATATTCCGCAACCGAAATTTGAAATGCATTTGGTTCTTGAGTCGCTACTTTGTTAATGCGTGTGCGCTCGGCAGCGTCTTTGGAATGAATGTGTTCTAAATATTGATAACGACGTCCTTTTTGCGCCAGCATCCATTTTAGCAAACTGCTATCCTCTGATTTTTCTACTTCAGCAGGTCTACCTAAGACAATATGTTGGTTGCCTAATTTTAATAAATCTACCCCTATTTTTGAAGAAATATCATGGGCATTGTCTACGATGACCAAATCAAAGGTAGACACCTTTAAGCCCAAAAGTTGCTGTGCCATTTCTGGAGTCGCTAAGACAATGGGGAAAACATCGCCAATGTGTTCCAAACCAATCCATTGCAAAAGATCCTTTATTTTCTTGTTCTTGAAAATAGGACGAGCATTGGTTAAGGTTAAATCTTTCTCCTTTTTGATGCGTTTAATTTGTTCGCCTTGACGCTCTTTGGTCATTACATTTGCCTTTTGGCTAATGCGTTTTTGAATATCTTGCAAGGTGTGCATGTAAGGATCAAAAGGTAGTGCTTCAGTTTGCGTCCCTAAAGGCAAATGAATGGAGTATTGCTGTGTTAAGATTTGGTGGTAAAACCAACTGTTAAAGCCTGAAATCCAATCTTGTGTGCCTGCATTGACCAAGGCTTGAACTACTTTTTGAGTTTTTGAATCTATGGTCAGCCAAGAACGACGCCATTGATAATAAGCGTCCATGTCTCGCCACTCATTTTCTAGTTTTTGGAATTGCAATAAGATCGTAAACAAGGCGGATTCAATCGCTGAAATTTTGCCTTTAGGTTCTGTGACCTCTTTGCGTAATAATTCAGCGTCATTGATTTGTTGAATGAGCTTTTTTAACCAGTTTTCTAGTTCTTCATATTGTTCTCTAAAGGATTCTGGAAATTCCGTTTCTTTTGATAATTCTTGCGTCTGTTTTTTTACTAAAGTAGGAATCGTTAAAGACCAATCCTGCAAAGCTGTTCGTACTTTTTCTAATTTTACTTCAACATCTGCGAGTTTCGATTCTGCTTTAATATCAGGAAACTCTGTTTTGAAGAAGCTATTATTTTTATAAAATTCTTGAAGCGTTTGATAATCTTCTAGCAATTGTTCTTTTGCGGCACGAATCTCTTGATGTCTTCTAGAGAAGACACTTAGTAATTTTAATTTGGCATTTTGGAAACTACTTTGTTTGTCAAATGCCTCTCCATACAAGTCATTATAAAGATGCAAATTGCGTTCAATCGTATCAATTTGCTGCTCCATATTCGCAACAAAATCACGGTATTGAAATTTTAGATGTTCACCATAATTACCAACAAAAACTAAAAAACTTTGATAAAGGCTATTGGTTTTGTAACGATAGAGGTTTAAGCCTGTTTTTGCTTCCGAGCGAGTCTCTTCAATACTACTTTCATCGCTAAAAAAGCGACCGTGTAAGGCATTTAAAGGATGTTTTAAAGCATCTAGGCGATGATAATGAACATAATGTTCACCCAATTCTCGGCTAATAATATAATGTTCCTTAGCAGTGAAGGTGAAGAGTTGATTATCTAAAAAACGCCCTAGAATTTGTTTGTCACTTTTGCGATGTTGCAACAAACATTGACCCACCAATTCCGTCCAATTCCAACTATTAATAGTAGACTGATGTACACTGTCATAAGCTTGTTCTAGCGTGGAACGAAGCTGCATATACTTGTTGAGTTGTTTGCTATAGGTAACATTATCAAAACTAGAAAGCGTGCGAGTTCGCTTAGGCATAGTTTCTAGATACTCAATCATGCGTTCTTTGTCCAAGACTTCATCTTGCAAAGAAAGTACGCCAATGTCTTTGATACCAAGGTTTTCTAAATGATGTTGGATGTCTTTGAAAGAAGAAAATTGTGGGGATATAATCAAGGCAGCGCCCTTGTCTGTCAACAAACTTGGCAAAATAGAGGCAATAATATGCGTCTTTCCTGTACTAGAAATCCCTTCTGCTACAACATGATGTCCGTTGAAAATTGTCCCAATAAGTTCATCCTGTGCTGAATTACTAGGAAGTGCTGCTACCTTTGTTTTCCATTGTTTGCGCTCTCTAGGTTTGAGGTTTTTTGGTAATTTTTTGGCTTCTTTTAACGTAATGGGTTCAAAATTACCCAAGATAATTGAATTTAGAATAATATTTTCTGGAATCTGATCGGGCAAAGGGCAGGCTTCAATCCTAATGTCGGCATGGTGCTCCAAGTTTAATTCCTTGACTAATGCAAGACAAGTTTCTTCGACTACTTTTGAATCTACGGTATCAATTAATCCGATTGTTTGTTCCCAATCTAGTTCAAAACGTGCTTCTAGATAGTTTTTAAGAATTGGATTCAAATAACCTTTGTTCTCATTCAAAGGCGTTAAGTTCCAAGCCATATTGCTGTCGGCAAGAATATTTAAGGTTACTTTCCACAAAAAAAGTGGTGCAGCAATAGGACGTCCAAGTTTGTCGTCTTCCATCAAAAGGATTGGATAACCAATAGAAAGTCCTCCTTTTTGTTGCTGGAAATTCTCAAAGGTTTTCTGTAGTGCTTTGTGCTGGCTAATCTTGGAAGGAGCCGTGTTTTTTTCTATGCCTAGAGGGATAGAACAGGCAATGTCTGTTTCGGTACTCAAGAGCTGTTGAAGCACATTTTCGGTCAAGCCTAACTGAACCTTGTCCATGATAGAAAAGTCCAAACACTGCTCCGTGATGGGAAGTACTGATAAATAAGGTAACGCACTGATATAGTTCGTTGGTTGAACTATTTTCTCCTGATTCTCCATTCTTAGTTATTTATACACAATTGCTTCAACAAAAAACAACTTAAATGTACATAATAATACCTTGCTAGGCAAGTTTTGTCAACGAATCATCGCATCTTAAAATACCATTGTATCATTTAGAATTGGAAAACTTCTACTTAGAACAAATTATTGGATGAACACAACTCCTTATTAAACCTTCAAATTGGCACATTTTTAAATTATATCTCTGATGTTACGGAAGAACTTTCTCATGAGCTTGCGAATAATTTTTTTATTCGTATTAAGAACCCGAAATTTGCTCCTTGAACCTTTGTTTTAATTTTTAATGTTGAATGCTAATTCTATTATAAAGGATTCAACATTAAAAATTAAGCATTAAACATTCAGAACAAGTTTATACAGGAGCATTAATTTTTTATCTCCTTAATTATTTTTTTACGTAACATGAGTTATATCTGATACTAAAACCACAAATTATTACCATCATCTAACAATTACTTTACGAACATCTGAAACGTTATTTCCTTTGATGTGAACCAAATAAACGGCTGCAGAGAGTTTCGACAAATCTAAGTTTAAGCTAGTTTGACCACTTGGAATTTGTAGGCTTTGAATCTGTTTGCCATTGATATCGGTCAATTGAACTTCCAAATTATCACTAAAAGCACGACTCAATATAAGTTGTGTGAAGCCATCGGTAGGATTGGGCAATAATTTAATTTCAAGTTTAGTCTTAGCTGTCTGCGAAAGTCCAACAGGAACAGAAACCGTTTGTGTACGAGTACAAGCACCATTATTAATGGTCAGAGAAACCGTATAATTTCCAGCGTTACTATAAGTATGTGTTGGGTTGGTTTGGTTTGAAGTTGTATTATCACCAAAGTCCCAAAGCCAAGTATTGGCAGCTGTTGAAGCATCATTAAACGTAAAGGAGCCATTGCCATTATCAATAAAAGAAAAAGCACTTATAATAGGACTTATAATAACGGTATCTAAGGTGGAAATACATAGTGGCCCACGAACCCTTAAATTATAAAAATAATAATAAGATTGAGTTGCAGTATTAAAACTAGAGGAACTATCAATACTCATGTAGCCATTTAGAATGTAAGGATAATTAGCGCCCGAACTATTTCTATACAGATCGACATTATCACCACCAATATTATATTGACCCGCTTCTGGGACCAGTAAATTCAAATCAACACGTTGAGGACCATCCACTAAATTAACGGTAACTTGGTCTACAATAGCATTTGGATTTGGAGGAATACCATAGTTATTAATACCATTCGCCAAATAGAAGGTACGAGGACCTGCACCATCGGCATTTACCCAAGCAGATAAAATTTCAAGGCTTCGTTGGCTGCTTATATTAAGCGCCCCATAATAATTGCTAGCATGGTAGGAGCCAAATCCAATCGTGTTATTAAGAGGACCAATAAACCAGAGAGGAGAATTGATGCCATTCTCTGCATAATAGGTTTGTTCGGTTGTTATATTGGGGATGCAGAGGGTATCACCGACTTGAATGAGGCGATTGGAACTATCTTTCCAGTAAATAATTCCTGTTCCTGTAGCCGCAACATAAGCCGTATCTCCTAAACAAAGTTCAAGGTTGTTGGCAATTGGTGTTGGCGGTAAATTGGAAATTGTGATTTGTTGCGTTGTCGAATCTGATCCAAAGGAGTTGGAAACGACTAGTTTGGCTGTATAAGAACCACTAAGACTGTAAGAATAGGTAGGATTTTGAAGCATAGAGGTATTGCCATCTCCAAAGTCCCAAAACCAAGATTGGGGAACACCTGTGCTGTTGTCAAAAAAGGAAACATTGGGTCTGCAAGAAGAATTATTACCACTAAATAGAGCGGTAGGAGGCATGGTTGGCACTTGGCAATTCGTTGGCAAATCAAAAGCTTCTGTTTGATCAGAGCGGTTGAAAGGAGAACCTTGACTGGCACTAAACCCGAATCCTCTAGTGGCAAAAACGTTCCAGATTAAACATTGGTGGATGCCACCATATAGAGCTTGGTCAGCACTTAAAATAGCATTTCTACCATCAATCATACCGGGTTGGCAAGGTTGGATTTTGAGTGCTTCAATGACCAACTGCATGGCAATGTTATTACCACCAGTACCTGTATATAAATCGGCATCAGGAACGCCTCCATAGAAATCAATTAAAGCCCAATTCAGATCCCATAAAACGGTTGCAAATATAAATCCAATACCATGTGGTTCTGAGATTTGCCCAACATTGTTGGAGGCTCCGTAAGTAAATGAATTTACCGCAAAATCGGTAGAATAAGGCGCAGGGCGTAAGCCTTGTCCCGTAATTACTTGATTGGAAACATAGGTGCCTAAGCCTCTAGAATCGCTTCCCAAATCGCCAGGTTCAATCGTTAACATTAAGGCAAACCAATCGCTCCAACCTTCACCCATTTGCTCTGGATTGGTCAAGCATTCCACATTATTGGCGCCGCCCGTTAAGCGTTCAGAAATACCATGCCCATATTCGTGGGCAATGATTCCATTGTCTAAATCGCTATCCCTAATATTGTTCACACTTCCATTGTTGCTTATCGTTACGTTGATATTTCCTAGAAGAAGTTCGTTTTTTATAATCAGACCATCATTTTGACCAATCATAATAGATGGAATGTTAATGCTGGTGCTTGTTCCTAGCATTTGAACTGGAGGAGCAGAGATATTGTTGATGATAATAACAGCAATAGCTCCTGCATTTTGAGCGGCTTCTACCTTGAAAACAAAGTTGCAATTACCTAAATTTATGAGTGCAATTTTCCCAGACAAAGCAGCTGAATTTGTAATTGTTTCACAAGCATCATTGGTCGGTGGCGTATTGTCTTCTATTAAAACTAAATCTCCTGTAAGGGCACTAAGTGGCAAACCTGGACCAAAGGTTGCATCTGCTGCGGTATAATTTCCTGCTATATTAGAAGGGCTATTGATGTTTAAATAGTTGCCTAAATTACTTCCTGTGCTGTTCCACAAAAAAAGCTGCATTCTCGGTTGGTTGCCATCGGGAGGAACCATGAAATTGGCATTGTTCAGATTCGCACTGTCTTGCGCTTCGGCAAGAACTTCGTCACCGTCCATAGCGGTGCCGCCCCGTCCATAGTTGTTGTTTTGAAAATTACCACTAGCCTCATCAAAGCCATAATGATACCAAATGTCATGCATCATATTATTCATGTAAAACAAATTAGTGATGGCAGCAGCTTGGTATAAGCTAGGATTTCCTGTTGAGCTGTAAGGGAAGTTAAATTCAAGCAAGCTGCTTCCATCTGGGCTAAATCCAGAAAGATTATTACTGTCTATATCTTCATAAGCATAGACATTGTTGCCTTTGGTAATCGTATATTCTGCCCCTGCAACTGCATTGGTGTCGTGCCATCCATAGGGAGAAGAAAGGACATCTGCTGGATTGCTTACAATGGAGCGACTGCCGTGATTTGGGCTTTCTATTGGAAGGGCAAAAACGGTGTATTGATCGGGTTGTGCAAGTGTTTCTGGTGCTTTTGGATAAGGTGTTTTTGCGGGGGTATTTGCTTTTGAATGGGAACAGTTTGAAAACGCATCGTGCTTAAAATTGCAATGCAAGACCCAGTCGTTTTGTTGGATTAACTGACCATTTTGTGCATCAATTTGGACCGACCATCTATGTTTGGAATCTAAGGTGTAAATGGATAAATCCCAAACGAGTTTAACTTCTGTTTCAGAAGTGGACGTGTACATCAGACGAACAGGAATGGGTTCTCTAGAGATGCCGCCTTTATTATAAATAAAATGGGAAGAATGGAGCGTTTCTAGGAGGCTTAATGTGCTAGGAGGAGCTATTTGGAGCTGTTCGGCTGCAAATTGAATGGCTTGTACTGGCGTAAGGACTGGACTTTTGGTGCTTACTTTTTGACTAAGATTAGCCACCAAGCGATTTCCCATGCTAAGTATTTCCTCGCCTCTGAGGGCAAAATTAGCAAGCCCATTGGACACAGGAATGCCTTGGTAGGTTTGTTGAATATAAACATGTGTTAGCTTACTAGTCGAAGAAGTGTGCGAATTGGTTATGTTCCAATTCGTAATATCTAAAGGATGAAGTTTTTGTTCAATTTGAACCTTATCTAAAAAATCCTGAATAATGATTCTAGGACTTTGTGCGATTAAGAGGGTATTAAATAGGATGCTGAAGATAGTAAGGGAAAGTAGTTTCATACGTAGGTAAATCTATAGGATTTATTATGTCTAAGGGGAACGTACAATCAAAAATACATTTTTGTTTCAAAAAAAACGAAAGGATTGGAATTATCTCTTAACAAAAAGTTAAATTTTACTTAAAAAGAACAAAATAGCCTTAGAGAAGATGCTTTATTAAAAAAAGCCATCCCTTTTATGAAGAGATGGCTTTGTATTTATATTATAACAAAATTAATTGCAAGCTTATTCAACCACTAATTTTCTAACTTCTGAGAAGTTGTTTCCTTTAATTTGTACTAAATAAACAGCTGAAGGTAATTGAGTTAAGTCTAATTCTAGGCGACTTTCTCCATTAATAATAAGCGCTGTTTGAACTGTTTTTCCATTGATGTCTGTCACTAAAACCGTTAAATCTTCTTCAACCGCTTTGTCTAATAAAATGCTAGCCAATCCACTAGTTGGATTAGGAAGTAACATAATATTCAATCTTGGCGCACCAATTTGATGGATACCCACTGTTATCGTGAAGGTTTGAGTACTAGTACAAGCACCATTATTAATTGTTAAGGTAATGGTATAAGCACCTGATGTAGCGTAAGTGTGTACAGGGTTTTGTTGTGTAGAAGTATTGTTATCCCCAAAATCCCAGAACCAACTTGTTGCACCACTAGAAGCATCTGTAAGCGTTATCGTTCCATTGTTGTCAACATAAGAAAAATTGCTAACGACTGGACTTACGGTAACTGTATCTAAAGCAGAAATACATTGTGGATCACGGATTTCTAAGTCATATAAGTAATAGTAATAACCAGTAGGATTAGTAGTAGCCGAAGAATTATTAATCGTCATATAACCCGCTAAAGTATAAGGGAAGTTTGCACCACCACTATTTCTAAATAAGTCAACATTATTACCACCAATATTATAATTACCAGCAGCAGGAACCATCAAATTCAAATTGATACGCTGTACACCATCAACTAAATTGACCGTTACTTGGTCTACAATTCCAGCTCCAGTAGGAGCTGTTCCATCATTGTTAACACCACTTGCCAAATAGAAGGTACGAGGACCTGCGCCATCTGCATCCACCCAAGCAGATGCAATTTCAAAGCTTTGGTTGGCTGTAAAGTTTAACGCTCCATGATAAGCAGAAGCATGATAGTTGCCCGCTCCAATAGATCCAGTTGTTGGACCAACATATTGAGAAGGCGTACCCACTACATTTTCAACATAGTAAGTTTGAACCGACCCTACATTAGGAACCACTAAAGTATCTCCCGTATAAATAATATTGTTTGCTGTATTTTTCCATTGTGCAAAACCTGTAGCAGTTACAGGAACATAAGCCGTATCTCCAGCACAAACTTCGATGTCATTTGCAATAGGAGAAGGAGGCAACGCAATGGTTACTTGTTGGGTTGTTGAGTCCATTCCAACAGTATTCGTTACCACTAATTGAACCGTATAAACCCCACTATTACTATAAGTATGTGTTGGGTTTTGAATCGTAGAGGTGTTGCCATCTCCAAAGTTCCACAACCAAGATTGAGGAATGTCCGTACTATTGTCTGTAAATGAAATGGTTGTAATACAAGAACTAGCACTGCTTGGGCTAAATAAAGCCACAGGAGCAGTTGTTGGCGTTTGACAGATAGGTGGTAAATCGAAGGCTTCCGTTTGGTCTGAACGACTAGCAGAACTACCTTGATTGGCACTGTATCCAAAACCTCTATTCGCAAAGGTTTCCCAAATTAAACATCTATGAATTCCACCATATAACATTTGATCGGCTAATATAATTGCATCACGACCGTCAATCATACCAGGATTACAAGGTTGTAATTTTAAGCCTTCAATCACTAAATTCATAGCGATATTATTTCCACCAGTACCATTGTACAAATCTGGATCAGGCACACCACCATATTGGTCTACCAATGCCCAGTTTAAATCCCATAAAACGGTTGCAAAAATAAAACCAACACCATGAGGTTCCGATATTTGACCTGCATTATTAGAATTACCATAAGTAAATCCATTCACTGCAAAATCAGTAGAATAAGGCGCTGGGCGGATTCCTTGTCCTGTAACCAATTGGTTAGAAGCATAGGTTCCAATTCCACGAACATCAGGTCCAAGATCACCTGGTTCGATGGTTAGCATTAAACCAAACCAGTCGCTCCAACCTTCTCCCATTTGCTCTGAATTACTCAAACAGTTAGAATTGTTGGCACCACCTGTTAAACGGGTAGAAATACCGTGTCCATATTCATGGGCAATAATTCCATTGTCCAAATCGCCATCTTTGACATTACTAGCAACACCACCATTACTAATGGTACCGTTAACGGTTCCTGCCGCCATTTGGGCTTTTATGTTCGTTCCATCAGTCATATCAATCATAATAGATGGAATTGTAATCGTATTACTTGCTCCACCCATTTGGATGGGGGCACCTGCTACATTATTAACAATAATAACAGCCAAAGCACCTGCATTTTGAGCGGCTTCTACTTTTATAACAAAAGAACAAGCACCACGATCAATCACGGCAATTTTTCCTACCAAAGCGGCTGGATTTGTAATCGTTTCGCAACCATCATTAATTGGAGCCGTATTGTCTTCTACTAAAGCAAAATCAGCTGTAATTGGAGTCGCAGGAAGACCTGGACCAAAACCAGCATCGGTAGCTCCATAACTACCAGCTATTCCTGCGGGGCTATTTACGTCTAAGTAACTACCACCAGAACCACCAGCGCTATTCCACAAATACATTTGCATTCTTGGATTGAAACCATCTGGAGGTGTGGCAAAGTTTGCATTGTTGGTTCCTCCACCATCTTGTGCTTCTGCAAAGACGTGATCGTCGTCTGTTCCACCACGACCATAGTTGTTCGATTGGAAGTTTCCACTGGCTTCATCAAAACCATAGCGATACCAAACATCATGCATCATATTGTTCATATAGAACAAGTTTGTAATGGCTGCTGCTTGATAAGTACTAGGATTGGCAGTCCCATTGTAAGGGAAATTAAATTCCAAAACAGCATTACCATCTGGGCTAAAGCCTGGGGCATTATTATCCGCCACATCGTCATAAGCAAAGACGTTATTTCCTCTTGTAATCGTGTATTCTGCACCACTATTCCCATTAGTATCGTGCCATCCATAAGGAGAAGCAAGCGTATCCGCAGGATTGGTTACCATAGAACGGGCACCATGATTTGGACTTTCTAACGGAAGTGCAAATACAGTATATTGATCTGGTTGCAACATGGTTTCTGGAGCGATAAAATCAGCAGGTGTTTTTAGAATACTTGCGTGTTCCTTGTTATTACATTTGCTAAAAGGAGAGTGCTCGAAGTTACAGTGAGCGACCCAATCGTTTTGATCCAGTAAATCCCCTGTTTGAGCATCAATGCGCACCGACCACCAATGTTCGGCATCTAAGGTGTAGATAGACAAATCCCAAACTAATTTTACTTCCATGTCAGATACCGCATGATACATCAAGCGGACAGGGATATTTTCTTTTGAAATACCTCCAGTATTATAAATGAAATGTTGTTTGTCGATTGGCTCTAAAGCTTTCAATCCTGTTGGTGTTTTTAAATCCAATTGTTTTGCAGCAGATTGGATCGCCTGTACTGGATTAATAGCAGGGCTGGTGTAGTTTGCTTTTTGGCTTAGTCTTGTCACCAAGCGGTTTCCCATACTAAGGACTTTTCCTTCTTTTATGGCAAAGTTGGCAACGCCATTAGAGACTGAAATACCTTGGTGTTTTTGTTGGATATAAACATGGGTAACACCACTTGTATTGGAGGTATGATGACTAGTAATACTCCAGTTGTTAATATCTTGTTGTGTTAATTTCTGTTCAGCATAATTTTTATCCAAAAACTGCTGAATGACCGTAGACGGATTTTGACCGAGTAATGTTACTGTACCGAGTAGAAGTCCCAGTATAGTAAAGGCGAGTTGTTTCATAATAAGATTGAATTTGTTGTACTGTAAAAATATTTAATACTGTATTACGGGAGAGGCTTTGCAAAAATACATTTTTATTTGGCAAAAGTTTACTTTGTAGAAATTATCAGTTGTAAGAATGGAAAAAATAGAGCTAAAATTTCTAAAAATATAAAGAATGTGATTTTAGAATCCTTAGTTTTGATAAAAAGGAAAAATCCCTACTATTGAAATTTCAAGAGTAGGGATGGTATGCTTTTTTTATCATATAGAATACTAACCTTCAAATCTTCAAATTGATATTAAATGTTATTCTTTGACTAGTTTTCTTACTTCAGAGAAGTTTAAGCCATAGATAGATACAAAGTAAACGGCACTAGGTAATTGTTCCAAATTAAGTGTAAACTCTGTAATACCTTGTTTTAGTGTCGCTGTTTGAAGTGTTCTACCATCCACAGCAGTAATCTGTATGGTTAAATCTTCCGTTGCTGCTTTATCTAGGTTTAATTGTACCCAACTATTAGCAGGATTTGGCATCAATCTAACCATAGGTCTATCATTAGCAGGTTTGTCAATTCCTAAGATGCCATTAATTACTTGTGTCGAAATACAAGAGCCACCATTGATGCTTAATGTTACCGTGTAAGCATTGCCATTCGCATAGGTATGAACAGGATTTTGTTGTGTTGAGGTGTTACCATCTCCAAAGTTCCAAAGCCAAGAAGTAGCTCCAGAAGAACCATCCATAAAGGTAAATGTATTGCTGTTATCAGTATAAGTAAAGTAACTAGAGACAGGGACTGCTGTTGCTGTGTCTTTTGGTGAAACACAACGAGGTTCACGAACCTGTAGGTTATAAAAGTAATAATAACTATCGCTAGATGCCGCAGCACTGCTGTTGATAGAAATCAAACCAGGAACGTTATAAGGATAAGCTGCTCCTGTAGAATTGGCGTATAGATTCAAAGTTTCACCACCCAAATTATAGTTTCCTGTATCAGGAACCATTAAGTTAAGTTGTACTTCTTGCCATCCGCTTTGTAAAAATACCGTAACATCATCTATTGTATTAGCAGGAAGTGTTCCTGTTGTATTTTCTCCTTCCGCCAAGAAGAAGGTTCTAATGCTTGATCCTTGTGCATAAACCCAAGTAGAAACAATTTCTAAGGGTTGGTCAGCTCTAAAATTTAGTGCTCCATAGGCAGAATTGTTAATGCTTCCAGCGCCAATGCTACTATCTGCTGCGCCAATAAATTGCGAAGGAGTACCCGTTAAGTTCTCGGCATAATAAGTTTGTATAGATCCAATATTAGGAACCCATAAGGTATCTCCTTGTGTTAGAATCGTATTAGAAGTGTTTTTCCATTGAATGCTACCTGTTCCTGTTGCAACCAACATGGCTGAATCACCTGCACAAACTTCATCTCCAACAGCAATAGGAGGAGGAGGAAGCGTAATGGTAATTTGCTGTGTCATGGTGTCACTGCCCATACTATTAGAAACAACTAAACTAACCACATAAACACCATCTGAAATATAGGAATGAGATGGATTTTGTTGTGTGGAAGTAGCCCCATCTCCAAAGTCCCAAAGCCATTGTTGTGGTGTTGAAGAACTAGAATCTATGAACGATATCGTAGAAACACAACTGTTGATGGAACTAGGAGCAAAGTTGGCGAGAGGTGGTGCTGCTGCGACCAGACAAACAGGAGAAACATCGAAGGCTTCTGTTTGGTCTGTACGACTAGCAGAACTTCCTTGCGTGGCACTGTAACCAAATCCTCTATTGGCAAATACTTCCCAAATAAGACATTCATGTGCGCCACTATATAGTAATTGATCTGCTTGTAAAATAGCATCACGACCATCAATCATACCAGGACTACAAGGTTGTAATTTAAGCCCTTCAATAACTAAATTCATGGCAATGTTATTTCCTCCACTACCATTGTACAAGTCTGGGTCAGGTGTACCACCATAAAAATCAACCAAAGCCCAGTTTAAATCCCAAAGTGCTGTTGCAAAGATAAAACCGACACCATGTGGTTCAGAAATAGTAGCGGTATTATTGGAATTACCATATGTATATGGATTGATTGCAAAGTCTGTAGAATAAGGCGCTGGACGAATGCCAGGACCTGTATTAGGTTGCCCTCTTACGTAAGTTCCAATTCCACGAACATCTGGTCCAAGATCGCCAGGCTCTAAGGTTAACATTAAGCCAAACCAATCGCTCCAGCCTTCTCCCATTTGTTCTGCATTGCGCAAACAACCAGAATTATTTCCGCCACCTGTTAGGCGAGTAGAGATACCATGTCCGTATTCATGGGCAATAATTCCATTGTCCAAATCACTATCTTTGTCACTAATTCCTGCATTATCAACAGAAGCAGAAACAGGACCTGCTGCCAAAGCTGTTTTGATAGCATTCGCACTAGCGGGTAAGATCATAATGGTTGGAATTGTAATCGGGCTAGTGGGTACTCCTCCAACAACAAACAAAAAACCAACCGTATTAACAATAACAACAGCGACGGCTCCTGCATTTTGTGCCGCCAAAACTTTGTCTGTAAAATCACAAGTTCCTTGGTCTATCAGTACAATTTTTCCATTTAATAAAGCAGGATTAACAATGGCATCACAGCCGTCATTAATAGGCGCTACAGCATCTTCTAATAAAACTGCATCAGCCGTAATTGAAATAGCAGGAAGTGGCGGTCCAAAAGAAGCACTAGCAGCCAAATAAGTACCTGCGATATTACTAGGACTATTAATGGTCAAAAAATGCCCCGTATTACTACTAAAAGGCCAAACATACATTTGCATTCTCGGACGGAAACCATCTGGAGGTGTCGCAAAATTTGCATTAGCTGTTCCGCTACCATCTTGAGTTTCAGCACGAACATAATCGCCTGCTTGACCACCATTGCCGTAGTTATTCTGTTGGAAATTACCACTAGCTTCGTCAAACCCATAACGATACCAAATATCATGCATCATATTATTCATATAGAATAAGTTGGTGACGGCAGCATCTATATAATTAGGCGGTTGCAATCCATTGGTATAAGGAAAGTTAAATTCTAAAATAGAACCACCATCAGGACTGTAGCCAGGACCATTGTTGTCAGAAGTATCCTCATAGGCAAAAACGTTATTTCCTCTTGTAATCGTGTATTCTGCTCCTAAACTTCCGTTGGTATCATGCCAGCCAAAAGGAGAGGAGACTGGATCAGAAGGATTTGTTACTGCTGTTCTTGCTCCATGAGCAGGGCTTTCTGTTGGCAAAGCAAAAACGGTATATTGATTAGGTGCTAAGGTTTTTTCAGGTGCTGGAGCAGCTAGTGCTTTATGATGCAAGTGTTTGCATTTAGTGAAAGGAGAACCGTCAAAACGACAATGAGTAATCCAATCGTTTTGATCTAGCAGGTCACCTGTTTGAGCATCTATGCGCACCGACCACCAATGTTCGGCATCTAGGGTGTAAATAGATAAATCCCAAACCAATCTAATTTCTTTTGTTTCCGTCTCAAAATACATTAGCTGAACAGGAATGTTTTCTGTTGAAATGCCACCTTTATTATAAATAAAATGTTTGTTGCTTAAAGCGTCAATTGTTTTTAGTTGCGTTGGAGTAGAAAGTTCTAATGCTTTGGCAGCTAAGATGATCGCTTGTTTTGGGAGTATAGAGGGGGTACTGTATTTGCTATTTTGAGCAATATGGTCCAATAAACGATTGCCCATACTAAATACCTTTTTGTCTTTGAGTGCAAAGTTAGCAATACCATTAAAAACAGGAATACCTTGATGCACTTGTTGAATATAGACATGTGTGGCACCACTTTGCTTGGAGGTGTGGTGGCTGGTAATAACCCAGTTTTTGGTGTCTTCGACAGTTAAATTAAGTTCTTGCTGTTTTTGATCCAAAAACGCTTGAATAATTTCCGTCGGACTTTGGGCAAAAAGAGGCATATAGCCTCCTAGTAGACACAATAGTGCAATTTGCAGTACTTTCATATTGATATGTAAGTTTTAACCTAAAAAAAAGCTCGTTACTATAAATTTGTTGCTCTGCTCAAAGTACATTTTTATGAGAGCATAAAAAAGAAATCTAAGCTATTTGATGGTAATATGACAAATGAAATTTCACCCAAAGAAGTCGTTTTATGCTAAGCATAAAAAAGAACTCAAAAAGGGTCTTCAAAAGGAATAAAACACTATTATAAGAATAATGTTTACGATTAGGAAGTAAAAAAAGATGGTAAAACTCAAATCCGAAGCAAGGAGAATAGACTTTTAGAAGCCTTTTTTTTGAGATATTTTACTCTTGGAAAAAGCACTCAAAAAAATGAATAAATTAAGACTATTTCATTCTACAAAGCATTCGATTCGGAAATTGAACTAGCATCTGTTTTGTAAAAAAGACAAATTTAGGGGACTAAATGAAATGGAATACTTGTTTAACTTAGAGTTCTTTTTTAATTAATGTACAGTTCAAGTAATTGAGAAATGTCACTTTTATACTAAAATTAGAGATTGTTTAATTTATTTGCGTAAATAATTGCTTATTCCTGTATAATCTGCTACATTTACAGTTGTAAGTCTTTTGCGTAGATTCAATACGCAATATAATTAAAGGTTCAATTTTGGCAACAATTAGGCGCTTGTATGATTAGCTGTTTTAGATGATTGTTTGGTATTGAATTTAAAGTGAACTTGTTAATCTAGCGTAAATACTAATTGTTTTCTGCTTCAAAGTATTAGAATTATGAATAGTGTTGTAACACAGCGTTTTATCAATTGTCATAATAAATTAAAAAAAGATCAAAGAATACGCTCTAGTCGTCAATTTGCACTTTCCTTGGAATATTTACCTCAAAGTTTGAGTGAAATTCTTAAAAACCGCAGAGATGTAACGATTGAGTTGCTTAGAAAGACGATCGAAAAATATAAGGTCAATCCTGTTTATCTGTTTACAGGAGAAGGTCCCATGTTTATGAAAGAAGAAGCACATAAAGACTTTCGTGTGCTGACAATTGTCACCGACCCTCAAAACGATGAACGAATTGTGCATGTTCCAATACCTGCACAAGCTGGATATGCTTCTGATTTAGGAGATCCAACCTTTGTACAAAATTTACCTTCTTATTCTTTACCAGATTATAAATATAAAGTAGGCACACATCGATCCTTTGATGTTGCGGGCGATAGTATGGAACCAACCCTTTATGAAGGGGACAAGGTGATTTGTAGTTATTTGGAACCAACCCTTTGGGAAACTTCTGTTAAGAAAAACTATGTTTATGTCATCGTCACTCATGGTGATGTCTTGGTTAAGCGAGTACACAACAAAATCAAGGTAGATAAGTCGTTGACTTTATTTTCTGATAATAACTATTACGAGCCTTTTGATGTAAAATTAAGTGAAGTCAAAGAAATTTGGTACGTAAGAGCTAAGATAAGTCCATTTTTGCCTTCTCCTCAAAATGTCAAGAGTATTCTAAGAGAAGAAGTGGGCGACCTTAAAGATTCTATGTTGCAACAATCCACAATTATCGAAAATTTGTACAAAACGATAGAAGAGTTAGCCAACTTGAAGAAAAACAAATAAAATAACGAGACTTATTATAGGAAGAACTAATTGCAGGAACTCTTATGATTAAGGGCTGATTTTCAGCCTTGTACTTGTGCTTTAGAAAGCTTTTAATTTCAAAAGAAGGTTCTCAAATCTATTGCTTTTAAGTAAAATATTCTGTTTGTTTGTAAACAATTGTAGCTTACATTTCGTTATAGTTTAACTAGGACCCAAGGCATGCCACTAATTAATTAATTTTTTTGTTTTTTACATAAACTAAATTATGTTTAATGGGTGAAAGATTACTTTTAGAAACTTGTTTCGATAATTTGAAGATTCTAGTTATTGGAGATGTAATTCTAGATCATTATTTAATAGGAAAAGTAGATCGTATTTCACCAGAAGCACCAGTGCCTGTTGTGTTACATCAAGTAGAAGAATATAGACTAGGTGGGGCAGCAAATGTAGCATTAAACATCAAGGCAATGGGGGCAACACCTTATTTGTTATCCCTAGTAGGGACAGATGTTTACGGAGATAAGCTTATAAAACTCCTAGAAGAAAACTCATTAAGCACTTCCTTTATTACAAAAAGCAAAAATAAAACAACCAGTTGTAAGACAAGAATCCTTGCTAGAAACCAGCACTTACTTCGATATGATCGAGAAACAACGGATTGGATAGATGAAAATTTAGAAGCAAAAATTGTTTCAACAATTAAGAATTTATTGGAAGAAGAACCTATTGATGCGATTGTTTTTCAGGATTATAATAAAGGTCTTTTGACAGACAGTTTGATTTCTAAAATACTCCAATTGGCAAAAGAGCGAGGAATCAAGACATTAGCAGATCCTAAAAAAGCAAATTTTTTAGCCTACTTAGGGGTAGATTGGTTCAAACCCAATTTGCGAGAAATTAACGAAGGCTTGGGTTTGTCGATTTCTGAGAACCACCCAGAACTACAACAACTAAGAACAGCCGCGGAAACTATTAACAAACAGTTAAAGAATACACACACTTTAATTACACTAGGAGCGAAAGGAATGTATTATCAGACGCCTTTAGAAGATGGCGTTATTCCAACAGAAGAACGGCAAGTTGCCGATGTTTGTGGGGCAGGAGACACCGTGATTAGTATTTTGTCTCTAGGAGTAGCTGCTAAGCTAAAAGTAAAGGAGGCTGTTGCCTTGGCTAATATAGCAGGCGGACAAGTTTGTGAAAAGGTTGGTGTAGTCCCAATTAGTAAAGAAGCTTTGTTAAGAGAATATAAAGACAGGAAATAATTTCTTTAAAACATCCTTTTAAGCATAAATTAGTCAATTAAGCGTCAAAAAAGGGAGGATGTTATAAAAATATTAAGACTAAACTTATCAAGTTTAGAAAAAATGATTTACTTTTACTTATTATTAGATTGGTTGAATTGTAATTCTGCCAAATGATAATTGGAATAGTACATAAAATTTGCGAATTCATTATTTAATTTATATTAAAGTACAAATCTATTATGGTTAAAATTAATCTTATGCGTATTTGTGCATTAGCACTCTCTGTTTTCTTTATGGGAACAAGTGCTGAAGCTCAAACTAAAATTTGGGGTGTAGGTTCCGTAGGAGCTGTAGGTGTTGCAGATGCTGAGTTCAGCAATGCATTCACAAACGCTACTGCATTTGTAGCTGGAGACAATCCAACAACATGGACGGCTCTAAGTGTAAATGAAAGTGGTGGAGCAGTAACTCCTGGTAATGCTTATTGGGTAAGAAACCTTACAGGTTACTCTAATGGAGCTTACTGGAGTGGTACAACTCCTATATCTTCACCTTCACAAGTAAATGGTGTAGCTCTTTTTGATTCTGATTTCTTGGATAATGCAGGAACTCCAGGTGCATTTGGTACAGGTACTTCTCCTTCTGTTCACAGAGGTGAATTAATCTCTCCTAGAATTGACCTTACAGGTTACACAGATTCTGCTTTAACAGTTCAATTTTTCACTTGGTACAGAGATTTTCAACAAACTGAATTATCTGTTTCTATTTCTGTAGATGATGGACAAACTTGGGTTGAAACAGCTGACTTTAGAGCAGCAGTTCCTAATCTAACAGAAGATTTTGCACGTATTTTGTTGGCTAATGCAACTGCAGGTGCTGTAACATTGTCTCAATGTCGTATTCGTTTCACTTTTGACGGAGATTACTACTTTGCAATCGTTGATGATATAACAATTGAAACATCTCCAGCTTATGATATCGCATTGGGTGGTCCTGAACCAGGTGCTAACAATGTAGGTGGTGCTATTGATAATGCTAAAATGGGTAGTAACCGATACAATGCATTAGAGAATGTTGTTCATGCTCTTGATTTAAGAGAGTTCCTTTGGGGATCTAAAGCAACTAACCTTGGATATGAAAACTTGACTGCAGCTGATTCTGCAGCAATTCATATAAATGTTGATTTTACAGATAACTTTGGTTCTACTACTCCATCTGTATATACTGATGTTATGTACTATGATTCAATGATCGTAGCTGGTGACGTTGTAGGTCAAACAGTAGTTGATTATTTTGATGATATCAACTTTACTGCTGTTCATGGTGCTGGTGATTACGTTGTTACTTACTGGTTAGATCACAAAAACCCAGATGGTAATACTGCTAATGATACAGTAAGACATACTTATACACTTACAGATGATAGTGCTCCACTAAGAAACTATGTTTCTAAAGCACGTTTGGGTACTGATAATGGCCCATTCTCTTCTAGAGCAATCTTCCCAGGTGGCGGACCTTATACTTCATGGGAATATGGTTCTGTTTATTTCTTCCCAAGAGGAGCAATGGACACAATTACTATTGACTCTGTTATTTTCCGTTACCGTTTGACTGGTGGTTTCTCAGGTGCTGCAGCTCAAAACATGTTTTGTAATGTTTATGAACTAGATCCTTCTGATGGAGTATTAACTGATGGTACATTCTTGACTCAAATTGGTATTGGTACAATTTCATTGACAGGATTGGGTACTACTGTACCTGCTGGTGACTATGCTTTGGCTACAGCTACTAGCTTTATCAATGCAACAGGTAGTGGTCCAATGCCAGGATTAAATGATAATGGTTTCTACTATGTTTCTATTTTGACTAATCCAGGTTTGACAGGTGGTGCTGCTACATTTGATAGTGATGATGTTCCATGGATTGGTGCTGATGAGATTAACTATGCTTTGAATGCTAATGAAACAGAAATCGATAGTGTTATCAATCCATCTCCTATTAATTTGGTAGATGCAAGTAATATTTCAACTTGGAACTGGGTTGGATTTGGTGCTGATATCGTTCCTTCTATTGGTTTATACTTAGATATCAAAGCTATGAATCCTTTCAATTCTGTTTCTACAGTATATGATTCTGAAGGTGCTACATTTAGCGTATACCCTAATCCAGCTACAGATGTATTGAATTTCAGCTTCGAAACTGAAACAGCTACAGATGTTATGTATATCTTAACTGATGTTTCTGGTCGTGTATTGAATGTAACTCAAAGTGCAAATGTAACTAGTGATACTCAAAGTCTTGATATTTCTAGATTGGCAGCAGGTGTTTACATGCTTACAGCTAAATCAGCAGAGCAAAACTGGACTAAGAAAGTAGTTATCGATTAATCGACAATTATAATCTTATATAATAAAAAAAGGGCAGCTCATTATGAGCTGCCCTTTTTCTGTTTTTAGCGGTTTCTTTTTTATAATAAATAGAATGTGCTGATTTTTAATTACCTATTTAGATGCCATCAAGGACACCATAAGTTTTAATATTGGCAAGCTCCATGCAAATATTCCATAAACGTTTTGCATCTTCATCACTTTGTGCTAAAGGCGTTAGTTTCCCTTCCTTCATGTGGGCATAATAAGCACCATTGATACCCTTAACATCAGGAGAAGATGCCATGTGTATCGCCATTTTAGCTCCTTTCTTTACATGGTCATAAAAAGGGCTTGCAATCTTAAATCCAAGATAGAATAATTTGGTTCCAGATTTACCAAAGTTGGAATGCACGGTTCCAGGATGTACAGCATTAACGGTAATACCCGTTTTTTGGACGGTCATTATTTTAGCCAACTGTTTTGTGAAGTAGATGTCATACAATTTACTCAGACCATAAGCGTATAATTGACGATAGGGACTTGTCTTAAACTGTAAATCATCCCAAGGAATCTTTTTTGCAAAGTTGTGTGCATAAGAAGCTACATTGACAATTCTCTTGTCTGTACCATTCTTTAATAAGTCAAGCATATAATGTGTAAAGCGAAAATAACCCATGACATTTAGAGCAAAGGTTCGTTCTAAACCATCAGAATTAAGGGCTTGTGTTCCAAAAATAGCACCAGCATTATTGACCAGTACATCAATGCGATCATATTTTTGACGGATAGATAGCCCACAATGATGAATGGAATCTTTAGAAGAAAGATCACAAATTTCTAGGGTGATGTTATTATTATCAGTTGCCTTTATAATTTCTTGTCTAGCGGTTTCCCCTCGTGTTTTATCACGACAAACCATAATGATTTTAGCTCCTTTATTGGCTAAGACCTTAGCGGTTTCTTTTCCTAATCCAGAATTAGCGCCTGTTACAAGAACGATTTTATCATGCATATTTTTTTGTTTTCGATTTGCTGATGTCTATAATTAATCTAAAATACCCCATTCACTCCAAGAACCATCATAGAGCGCTTTTGGATGATCTATCACCGTTTCTAAAGCCAATAAGACAATACAAGCTGTTATTCCAGAACCACAACTAAAGATAAGGGATTTTTTTTCTAATTTTAAAGCAATGACAAGATCCAATAAAGCTTCCTTCTTTTGTAGAAAACCATCCTGCAAAACTTGTTTAAAAGGAATATTGAGAGCTTTGGGAATATGCCCTGATCGTAGATTTTCTCTAGGCTCGGCAACCTTGCCTAAAAATCGTTTCCTTGACCTAGCATCAACGAGTAATGCTTTTTGGGTATCTATATTTGTTGCCACCTGAGACTTGTTGACGATCCAATGTGCTTGATAATTGGCTTTAAAGTTACCTTTTTTGAATGTACTAAAAGGTTTTGTAATAGGTTCTGTTGGAGCATTAACTGCCAACCAAGCAGGCAGACCGCCATTTAAAACCACAATATTTTCATGCCCCATCAATCGGAACATCCACCAAACACGAGGGCTAGAATAAATGCCTAAATTATCATAAACAACAATTTTATCCTCCTTATTAATACCTAATCTCTGGCATTCTAAGCTAAATAAATCAGCCGACAACATCATATTAGGCAGCGCTGAATCTTGATTTGAAAAAACGTTTTTTAAATCAAAAAAACGAGCTCCTTTTATTTGAATATCAGAATGGGCAGGATTTAGGTTTGCTTGGTTTTTCTTTAAACTGGCATCTAGCACTATCAAATTTGGAGCATATATGTGTTGAGATAGCCACTTTACCGATACGGTTGTTGTGTTGTTCATTTCCTACTAATCTTTTCGCATAATGGTTGTTTGTTGTCGGATAGATTCTGTGTGAATGGTATTGATGATATCCTCTACAAAATTCTCTGAAAGATTAGAGGATGCGGCTTTTTTTAAGGCTCCTTCACGAACATTTAGCCAGCGGTCAATTTGTAAAATAGCAATATTACTTTCTTTTTTGTACAAACCAATTTGACGCACAATTTCCATCCGTTCTGACAGTAAATGCAAGGTTTGTGTATCCAAATTATCAATTAAGGTTCTAAAATGGTTGATTTTATTCAAATAATCTAAATTGTCTGTATCGGATTGTCTAGTAATTAATTGATTCATTAAGACTTCTAAACCTTGAGGAGTTACCTGTTGTTTGGCATCACTCCAAGCCACATGAGGATTAATATGACTCTCTAACATTAAGCCATCAAAATCTAAATCTAAAGCATGTTGAGCAATTTCATACAACAAAGCACGCTTTCCTGCAATATGACTAGGATCACAAATGATCTCTAAATTAGAAACTCTTCGACGCAATTCAATCGGAATTTCCCACTGTGGCTGATTTCTATATTTAGGCGCATTGTAAACAGAAAATCCTCTATGAATGGCTGCAATTTTTGTGATTCCAGCTTGCGCAATTCGTTCAATCGCTCCAATCCAAAGTTCTAAATCTGGATTCACTGGGTTTTTTATCATAACAGGAATATCAACGCCCTGTAGGGCATCTGCAATTGCCTGTACAGCAAAAGGATTAACGGTGGTTCTTGCACCAATCCATAAAATATCAACCCCATGTTTGAGCGCTTCTTCTGCATGTTGTGGCGTTGCAATTTCGCAGCAAACAGGCAAATTGGTTTGTTTGCCAGCCTCTATCAACCAAGGCAATGCCTTGCTTCCAATGCCTTCAAAACAGCCAGGTCTAGTTCTGGGTTTCCATATTCCTGCCCGTAAAACATCAACTCCTAAGCCCGCAATTTGAGTACAGGTTTGTAACACCTGTTCCTCTGTTTCGGCCGAGCAGGGACCTGAAATTAAAAAGGGCTTTTCTTTAGAGGCTTGGATGTTTAAGCCCCAGTTTTTTATGTTTGTTATATTCATGTTTTTCGTAACGATGTTTTCTAATGAGAAGGCGTTCACAAGAGTGGTTAATATTTAATGCTTGTGAAATATGCTTGCCTTCTAAACAATATATTAGACAATAGAGTTTTCCCTATTTTCGAGAAAAATAAAATAATTTTACAATGCCAATAATTCTTTAAAGTACTGTGCATAATGAGCTTGCTCTGATAGAACAGAATAGCGTTCCAAAACAGTTTGTCGCCCTTTGATGCCTATTTCTTGGCGCAATTGAGGATTATCAATCAACAAAGAAAGTTTCTCAACCCAATCTTCTGTACTGGAAACCAAAAAACCATTGACACCATCTTGAATAACGTCGCCATTCACACCAACATCTGACAAGACGGCTGCTTGTTCTAAAGACATATACAAGAGCCCTTTTAAGGCACATTTGCCCTTTGTCCATTCATCGTTTGGCAAGGGCATAATTCCTATATCAATTTCAGCGAGTTCTGCCACTTCTGTTTCGCTAGACCAAGCGATTCCCTTTATATTCAGTTCTTTGTGATAATAATTAGCATCTCCAATGACTTTGAAATAAACTTGGTCGCCATATTTTTCCTTGATTTGTTGGAGGGCAGGCAAAGCATATTCAAAGTAAGGAATCGTAGAAAAACTGCCACTCCAACCAATGCAAATTTTATCTTTATTAATAGACGTTTTTCGTTTGTAATTATCACTATCAACAACCGTTGGAACCAATTTAGTATTAGAATTAAATTGCTTGGCATACTCTGCTAAAAAAGAATTTCCAGCAAAAACCATATCTGAAATAGCGATTAATTTTTGTGTCTTGGCAGCATCTTTTAGAAAACTCAGTTTTTTGTTGCCTTCGGACACATTTTGTAACCAAATAGAATCGTCAAAGTCAAACAACATCTTCGTTTTTCGAGCAAAACGCTTTTCAAAAAAGACCGTTCCTAACATAAATGCCTCTCGTTGGACAAAAACAAAGTCATATTTAGAAGCACTAAAGGATTTAAACCATAACTTAAAGATACTGCGAATCAGAATCAGAATCTTAGCCAGATAATTGCCTGCGCCATAAAACTTTTTGTCGTCTTGCGCTCGAATCAAATAGAAGTACTCAAACTCAAAACCCTGCGCTTCTAAGTAGGGCTGAAATTGCTCAAAACGATATCGTTGAGAAGGAGAACGGTCGGGACGATGCAGCCCCATAAATAATACTTTTTTCATAGTTGTTGTTTATCGGAAGAAACCGAGCTGTAAAGCTATAAAAAAAGTGAGATGGATTGGAATATATTCAAAGCTTTAGAATCTTTTTGTGTGAACTACTCAAGATTGCAAAAATATTATTATTTTAAACTTCATTAGGTATTTAATTTTTGTTATTCTTATTATCAAAATAAAAAATCCCCAAAACATGAACATAAAATTCTGTGGTGCAGCTCAAGATGTAACGGGAAGTTGTCATTTTTTGACGCTTAAAAATGGGCATAAAATCTTGTTAGATTGTGGTTTGTATCAAGGCAACAATG
>CALDEP010000029.1 GCA_937942475.1 uncultured Aureispira sp. | reverse complement strand
ACGAAGCACCTATTTTTATATTTTGATGAACTAAGGATACATTATTTGAAAATGATATATAATAATAAGGAAATAAACTAGTGGAATGTTATTTTTTGCTAAATTTTTTGTGGCTATAAACTAACATTTAATTAATGCTTCTGATAAAACCGTCAGACAGAAAAAGTAGAGCTTAAAATATTAGCCAAACAAGAACTTCCCATCCTTCAACAAAGTATAACGCTCCGTCTTCACCGCATTAGCCTTAGGCTCAACCCCTTCTTTAAACGCAGAATAAAAATACTTAACCTCACTTTTTAGAATCAAAACCAAGTCATCAGACTCTATAAACTCCATTTCAGAGCGACAAGAAAAGCCCAAATTGTAGCCCTTTGAGCCTTGAAAATCAAAAGTAGAGCTACCAAAGACCATTTTGCAATCAATAAATTCCTCTGTAACAGGATTGAAGCTAGCCATGAAAGAAGCCGCTAATAAGTTTTTTTCATGCACCGCTTTATAATAAAACGTAAAGGCAATCATTTCAGGATCTTCATGTAAGATTTGACCATAACTATAGCTTGCCTTTTCGGAAGCAATGTAAGGATGCAGCGGTTGATCTGCTAAGGTGGCTTGTATGAATTTTTGGTGTAAATTGAACGGAATTTGAGTGTCTGGTGCTACTTCTTTGGTCTGCTGTATGAAGTAAGCTAAGGTTTCGGGAGGAAGACTTTGCTGCATGTTTTCAGTAGTCTTGTTAGTAGGCTTTTCAGACGTATTACAACTAAAAAAACTAAACAGTATAAAGGCAAAAAAACAACAAAAGCGAAGCGATATATTCATTGTAAAATGGATGGATGAAAAAATAAGGAAGCACAAATTAAGAAAATAAAATACTTAATTTGTGCTTCTTAATATCTAAAAAAGAGAAAAATTACTTAGGAATCGTCATTAATTCCAAAGCCGCTTTTGTTTCATTCACAGGACGCTTACAAGCCCTGTTTTGACAAACATAAATGGTCGTTTCGCCTTTTATTAATTTGCCTTCTAATAAAGCAAGCGAACCTTCCTTTTTGCCCCCCATCAATAAGACATTTGGCAAGTAATTTTGATCCAATTCCTTCCGTTTTTTATCATAATCAGCGCCCATAATAGCAACCTCATAAGGCGGGTTAATCATGGAGAGCATTAATTGCGCCCAATTGGAGAAAAAGCTTGGATTGTCAAGCACATTCGTACTCACATTTGCCAACATTTGCTTCGCTTTTGCATCATATTCTTTATTATAAAAATACAAACCCAAATGGTATAAATTATTCGCCATTTCAGAATTGGAAGCAGGAATAACATTGTCGGTTACCTCCATTTTTCGGGCGACTAAATTGGCATTATAATCAGGCGTATAATTAAACATACCTGTCTTTTCGTCAAAGAAATGCTCCAAGGTATGATCGGTCAAAGCCTTTGCTTTTTGCAACCATTTTTCCTCAAAAGTTACTTGATACAACTCTATAAACGCACTCGTCAAAAAAGCATAATCATCTAAAAAACCAGTAATAGCGGTTTTTCCATCTTTGTAATTTCTAGTGACCTTATAATCAGAAGCAATGGTTTTAGTGACTAAGAAATCTGCATTTTTGAGTGCAGCTTTTAAGAATTTTGGCTCATTAAACGCACGGTAAGCTTTTAAGTAGCCTTTTAGCATCAAGGCATTCCAAGAGGTTAAGATTTTATCATCCAAGCCAGGGCGAATGCGCTTGGCTCGTTCTAGCATCATTTTAGCTTTGAGGCCTTCTATTTTTTGTTGTAATGCTTCAATAGATAATTGATGTTTTTTGGCTAAATCTGCATCACTTTTTTTGCGCAACAAAATGTTGTTTTTATGTTCCCAATTGCCTGCTTCCGTCGCATTATAATAATCCATAAACAAAGCCGCATCATCCCCTAAAATAGACTTAATTTCTGTAGCCGTCCAAACATAAAACTTGCCCTCTTCGCCTTCGCTATCGGCATCCAGAGAAGAATAAAAACCACCTTCCGAACTCGTCATTTCACGCTCCATCCATTCGAGTGTTTCGTAAACGACTTTTTTGTACAAAGGATTTTTGGTTTGCTGATAAGCTTGCGAATACAAAGCCACCAATTGCCCATTATCATACAACATCTTCTCAAAATGAGGGGCTTTCCAAAGGGCATCCGTTGAGTAGCGTGCAAAACCACCACCCAGTTGATCGTAAATGCCACCAAAGGCCATTTTATCTATCGTGGTCAAGGTGGCTTCTAAAGCTTGAGTATTATTACTAAGCACAGAAAAACGAAGGAGGTAATTCCAAGTAGAAGGCAAAGGAAATTTGTTTTGACCTCTGTTAAAACCACCTTCTTTAAAATCAATTCCTGTCTTCCAAAGCTCAAAAGAAGTGGCTAGTTTTTCCATGCTGTAGGCTGGTGGGCTTGGATTGAGTCCAACGCTTCCCGATTGTGCCAAACCTTCTGTTACTTGCTGTGCGGCTTCTTGTAGCTTGGCAGGATCGTCTTTGTAAAAACTAATGAAATGATTCAAGACTTTCATCCAGTCATTTTTAGGATAATAAGTCCCTGCATAAAATGGCTTTCCATCAGGCAAAGCAATGGCATTCAAAGGCCAACCACCACTTTGATTGATGAGTTGGCAAGCTGCCATATAAATCTGATCGACGTCAGGACGTTCCTCTCGATCTACCTTTATACAAACAAAATGATCGTTCATCAATTTAGCCACTGTCGAATCTTCAAAACTCTCATGCTCCATCACATGGCACCAATGGCAAGCCGCATAACCAATGCTAATCAAAAGCATTTTGTTTTCTTTTTTTGCTTTTTCCAAAGCTTCTTCTCCCCAAGGATACCAATTCACAGGATTGTGTGCGTGTTGCAATAAGTAGGGACTGCTTTGGTCGATTAAGGCGTTGGTATGTTGGTGCTCTTTTGTTGTGCTAGCAGTGTTGGTTTTGTCAGGGTGTTTTTGGGCACAGCTGACAACATTTAGACTTAGGAAAAAGAGTAGGAGATGGATGTAATTCATTGATTGATGTTGTTCTATTTGCTTTGTGCTAATAGCAATTGTATGATGTTGATGGTTGATTTTTGATTGAAAAGACTTTATTATTGTTGGTTTCATTATTAACACTAATACTTCATGGATTTTTTAGTTTTTTTGCAAAAAACATAAAAACACATCTTGCATTAGATTCATTATCAGCTTATTAGTATTCTGAATACATAAAAACCATCTGGCTGATAATCAATCTAATACGATTTCTACACGAAGTATTGTTATAATGATCAAGCATTTGGCAACTGTTTTCTACTAATTTGCCTTTATCTGTTCATTCAAGCTCAAGGTATTGATTTCTTTATTTTGATTCAAATACTATTATAAAAAAATCACCTACTTCCTTCCTTTGAGTTTGAATAAGGATATAACGCCAGTGTTTACAAATATATTCTAAATCTTCTACATTCCGTAAATTCAAGTGCGATCCTAGTCAAATTTTGAAAGTTCTATTTCTTTTTTGTGCTAATTAACCTAAATAAGTAGCTAGGATTTGATATTCTCTATGCATTAAATAATAGTGTGGCAATTTGATCAAAAAAATATTCTATATTGTATGAATCAATTGCTAAATTGAGCGTAGTTACAATTTTTGCGTTATTTCAATTTATAATAGCCCTTGACGTTGGTTTACCAACACTTCATTTTTAATAATAAGACAGCACCTTGGCAAAAAAGGAAAATAAACATAGTATCGATCAGCAAATCATCAATCTTGAAGTTTCAGGAATGGATGATGATAACGAAATTAATCAGTTACAACAGAACTTTTTATACTTCTACAAAGAACGTCTAGGAAAGGTTCTAAATGAGCTTTTTGATAAATTAGCGCCACCAGATGTTCACATCCAAATAGATGAATTGGAGATAGACCTAGGCTCGATTGATTATAAAGAACCTGCTGATTTTGAACGTGCAATTACAAAAAAAGCAAAAAGAGTTATAGAAAAAGAGATTAAGAAAAAAATGCAACAAATGCGTTCTCAATCCCAAAGTAGTATGGGGGGTGGGCGCAAGCAAAAGTTCACCAAAATGGGTCTCTTGGAATTTTTCTTACAAAAGGGCTACTATCCTACTTGGGCTAGTCCTGATAATGGCACGATTAGCGATGTTTTTGACGACTTAACCAGTCGCAACACAAAAAATTTTGTGCAACGTATTTTTCAATTGCGCCGCAATAAGAATGTTAGGGAACGTTTGTACCAACAGTTTTCGGTCAAACAGCTCCACCTTCTTTTTGGTTTGATTTACAAAACCAACACGACGCTTGCCAAAAAGCAAATTCAGGTATTGAAAAAACAATTCGGCAAGCAATCTGAAAAAGCTATTATTAGTGCTGCCATTAATTATGCGTTTGATGGTAGTTCTGCCTTAGGGGTGGCTCAATATGATGAACGGATCTTTACTCAAAAAATCATTGAGGAGGTACAAAATAGAAAAGTCTCTACGAAGAAAAAAACGAAGGTTAGAGCAGGTTTTGAGGGCGAACACAAAGACATTCAAATCATTGAATATTTCTTAAAATATGGTGCCATTCCTGACTGGGCAGATGTTGATTCTAAAAAATCGCTCCAAGAGCTTTTTGAAACCTTGCTAGAACACCAACTGGTTCCGATGCAAAGAATGTTAGAACGTTTTATTCAACAACATAACTTCGTGCAACGTTTGATTTTTCAATTTCCTATTGAAAACGTCATGCAATTGCTGACGCCTACCCCAACGGAGAATATTCAGTTCATTCAAAATAGTATTAAGGATTTTGAATTCTTGTCTAATAGTCGTCAAAATATCAAAAAAACGATTTCTGCTTCAAAGATCAAAGAGGTCGTTTTAACGGAAGTATTGGATTATTTTTTCTTGGAGAAGAAAAGTAATTTTGTCAAAAAGACATTCCTAAAATCTGTTTTAGAATCTTTGGCAAACATAACGCAAACAGAGTATGTTATTTTGGTCAAAGAAAGTTATAAAAACGTTCGTCGTAAGAAAAAAGAAACGGCTATCCGTTCTACACTAGAAATATTAGATGCGAATTTGCAGGACAAACTCGAAAAAGAACGCAAAGACTTACGCCTTGCTAAAAAGGAATATCAACAGCTAAGCAAAAAAATAAAACAGCTCTTAGAAAAGCAGTCGAAAAGCACACTCTCGGATAGTGAAGCCAAAGAATTAAAAGTGCTGACTAAAAATGTACGACAGCTAGAAAAGAATGTAGAGGAATTGGAGGATATGGATATGCCTCTAGAAATCGAAGTTTTGTTAAAACAACGATCGACCTTACAAAATCAGCTTAAAATTGCCAACAAACAAGAAAAAGTAAAACTTGAAAAACGATTAGGCACAACAGAGAAAGAGTTTTTCAAATTGCAAGCCGTTCTAAAGAAAGAAGTAGCAGCCTTGTTAGTCAACAAAAAGAAGCTACATACAGATGCCCATGGAATTGCCAAATATCGGATTGATCAACTCAATAACCGAATAAAAAGGCATCAGCGTGCTATTAATAATGTGCTGCAACAACTGACTTTAGACAAAAAAGAAATTGAGCTGTTCTTGGCAGATATCAATCGCTCTTTGCGTGGTTCTATTTCCTTGGAAGAAAAGCAACAATTGCGTTTGAAAAGGGCTGCACTACAAAAGGATTTCATTCAATTGAATGAATATATAGAGGACTTAGAACTTCAAACTCAAGCAGTAGAAGAAGCCTTAAAAAGTACTTTGCAGACGGTTGATAACAAAGACGAACCACTGGTTGAAAAAACAGGTACTTCTAAGTTAGATGCACTGATTTTTATGCTTAAATATGGTTCTACTCCTTGGTGGGCGGAAAATCTTCCTAGACAATCTATTGAAGAGTTATTTATAGAATTTGCCACTCAAAACCCGAATCAATTACAAAGTACACTTCAAAAAGTTGGAAAATATCCTGTTGTTTGGGAAAGAGTCCTCAATCAACTCTCTTCTACTGCCATCAAAACAGTTCTAGGGAAATTATTCCCCAATGTTACAAAGAAAATAGTTGATCAAGCTAATTTGTTATTTACACTCCACTTTTCTGAGGGGTTTGAGAAATTAAAGAATATTGATCGCAAAAAATTTCAATGGGGTATTATTGTAGAATATCTATTGAGTGAAAAAAGAACCTTTAATGCTCAAGACTTTAACAAAGAGGTTCTCTTACAAACGGCTCGTTTTTATAATTTGCCGCCAAGTAAACTAATTGAGTATAGTAATAACATTATCAAGAATAATGAAGAAGAGAAAAGTGACTGGTTTACCTGGAATGAAACCTTAATGAAGGACAAAAAGGTCATGGCACTAGAGCGAGAACAAATTTTACAGGAAAAAGAGCAGCAGTTAAAAGAGGAAGGTATTTACCTTAATGATACTCAAAAACTGGAGTTGTTGGTTGAATTTATTTCTACAGGGCGCATTACTCAAAGGGCGAAGGAATACAAGTATGATTTGCAAGAAAAATTTGAAACCTTATTATTAGAACAAATTCAAGACAACAAAAAAGAGACAAATTATGTCATTTTTAACTTGTTGCGTTTGTCCAATGCCCGTCATTCGATTATTAATAATTTTCCAGAACAGTTTTTATGGGAAATCATTCATTTGATTCGCCCCAAAGCCGTACTGCCTGTAAAACGTCTTTTTGTTGATTTTAAGAAAGTTTTTGGAGACACTAAATTAGGTTTAGAAAAAGATGTTTTGCTCAATCATTTATTGGCCCAACAAGAGCCCACTTTTCAAGCCATTGATTATATCAAAGCTTTGATTGTTGCCAAATATCAAGCCTCTGGACGACAACCTATTGCTATTTTATCAGAATGGAAGCGAAAAATTAAAGCCTTAAACAAGCCTAATAGTTCTTGGTTGGCTTCTATTTTAATGCTGGAAGTAGACTATTTAAGAGCCGAGCAGAAAAAGGTGAAGGACATGGAATTGGCTGCCAATTTGAATGAACGAATCGAAAACGCTGCCAAAGAGTATACCGAGACTTCTAGGCAATTAATTGATGTGCTGTCTGAAGAAATGGCGGAAGCGCAGGGTATTCCTGAAAAGGAATATAAATTAATAGAAATCAATAAATTAATTCAAAAACACCACACAGAATTAGAGACCTTACAAAAAGACCTTACAGAAGGTGATGCCTTTAGCGTTTTAGCAAAAAAACGAAAAGTCGCACAGCATCAGGCTCAATTAAAGTTATTAAAACAACTTCGTCCTCCTTTATTAAGGAAAATAGAGCGTCAAATTGATGCCTTAGCATTACAATTAAAAGAAACCGAGCAGTTATTAAAAGCAAAAACAGAAAAGACTAAAATTGAAGTTGCTTTGCAGGAAAGTGAGGTATTTGAAGCTTCTTTGATCGAGCGTCAATTGGAGGTACTAGAACTGCTTCAAAAAGAGGCGCCCAATGCCCTGAGTAACCTTCCTGAATTATTGGAAGATTTGAAAGATGAAATGCACAGTCATTTATCCTTTTTTCAAGAGTTAGAGCAGGTCGCAAGCAAGATAACATCTACTATTTATCGAACTACCTTGATTCAAATCTTAGAAAAAGCAAGCCCTAAGGTTATTTCTTTGGACGAGTTGAAACAGTCTGTTGATTTAGATAAAGAACAAAAGGCTTTGTTGCAGGACATCGATCAATTGGCTCCTATTATGCTTTGGAAACGTTGGGACGCTTTGGAAGAAGCTTACAAAAAAAATCCTACCCTACTTACGCCACAAAAGAAAGTTCTTCAAAAACAAATTCGAAATACAATTCAACGACGTGACCAACAAAACTTGCGCTCTTATGGGCAACTTTTGCTCGTTGCACAAAATAGATTGGAAAAACAGCTAGAAAAAGCAGTTTCTTTAGAGGTCTTGCAGGATTTAGAGGAAGAGATAGAGGTACTTTGGCAGCAACAGCAAACCCAAATTGATGAAATGCATGAAGTAGCTAGAGATGAAAAAACTCGGGCGGATTTTAAACGATTGAGAAAAAATCTGGAGGTTGTTTTTACTCGTTTAAAAAATGATCGTATTCGACGCTCAAACGAAATTATTGAAGAAGATTTCAAACAGTTAAAAATACAAGAAACCGAACAAGCCGCTAGGATCAGAGAATTGGAACAACAAAAAGAGGTCATCTACGAAGATGTCATTCGAAAAGAAACGCCTGTTGTTAAAAAACAAAAAAAGAAACGCAAACCCAAAACGCCTATTCCGCTTCCGATTCAAGAGCCTTTGCAAATTTACAATGCTGGAATGGTTATTATTTGGCCTTTTGTCAGTCGTTTGTTTGATATGTTGGGTTATGTAAAAGACAAAGCCTTTGTCTCTGAAGAAACGCAGCACAAAAGTATTCTTATGTTACAATACTTGGTTACAGGCAAAACGGAGGCACCTGAGAATGAACTCGTTTTAAACAAAATATTCTGTAATTACCCTGTAACAAGCCCTGTGCCTTTTAGTGTCGTCTTTGAGCCAAAAGAATTACAGGCAGCAGAAAGTTTATTGGGTGGTGTTATTCAAAATTGGTCAAAAATGAAAAGCATGAATCCAAACTCTCTAAGAGGCTCTTTCTTAATGCGTCAAGGAGCCATAAAAGAGGAAGAGGATAAATGGAATTTGGTCGTAGAAAGAAAAACCTTTGATATTTTGCTAAAAAGTATCCCTTGGAGTTTTTCTTTTATTAAATTTCCTTGGTTAGACAAATTCTTAACCGTAGAATGGAAATTGATGTAAAATCAAGTAAGATGTCAGCCCACTTAAAACGGTTGACATCTTATTTTAAGTTGAATTTACCAAGCTCCTTTTCTTATTTCGACCACCTCATTTTTCGGTTCACCACGCATGTAACGAACGGCTAAATCCATTTTTAGATTCATAAGAGCCGCTACTTCTAAACTTACTTCAAACTCCAAGACTACCCCCATCTCATTTTTCACCTTAATTTCCACCGCACTATTTTCGTCCTTCGTATTTCTATCTAAATGAACGATCTTTCCATGAAAAAGCTGTAATTCTTTATCAATAACCATTGACAAAGGAGCTTGATACAATATTTGTTGCTGCACTGCCCTAGTTTTACTAGACATGCTTTGTGCATCTAAATCGTAAAAAATTTCAGGAACTTGTTGTTGGCATCCTGTCATCATCATGAATAATAATACGTAATAGAAGTATTTCATAGACCAATGGATCTTTTTTATAGCAATTAATAATGGGTCTTTGACAACTCAAAGAACCTTAATAATAAGGTTGTTTTTTTATTAAAAAA
>CALDEP010000028.1 GCA_937942475.1 uncultured Aureispira sp. | reverse complement strand
TCCTCGTTACCATCCTTGTCATTATTATTATTAAAGTCATTGTCATCAGAATCATCGCTTAAATATTCTGAAATTTGACGCAGCACTTTTAATCCGGCCTCATTCTCATCATCAATAAGCAAGGCATTTTCTAATTGAACTTTTGCAAAAGCATAATCGTGCATGTATTTAATTAGAAAATTTGCATAATCTATATACAGGTTAGAATCTGTTTTTTCTGTTAGAAAGTAGGTTTCATAACACATAGAAATAGCACCATAATCTTGATTAATATTTTCTAAAATACGCACTAATTTTCGCACCGTTTCTCCTTGTCTAGGATCTGCTTTCAAGGATTTCTCATAATAAACTTTCGCCTTGTCATACTCTCCTAAATGTGTGTTGTGCAGATCACCCAAACTCGCCAACAACAAACCACTATCGCCATGAACTTGATGGTCCAAGCCTTTTTCAAACGTTTCTATAGCAGCATCAATATCTTCTTCATCATACCATTGGATTTGCCCCAATAAATTTAAGGCTTCTTCCTGATATTCGTTAATTCCCAAGGCAACCTCAATAAATTGTCGAGCACGCTTAATATCATTTAGCGCATAATGTGCTTCTGCAATTCGCACATGTGTTTCTGCCATAAATGGCTCCATTTCGACTACCCTATCATAACAAGCAATTGCTCCTTTGTAATCTTCAAATATAGTTGCCTTCAAAATACCTAATTGCAACAAACCATAAATATGATTTGGATTATTTTCGATGCAATCTTCATAATATTTCAAAGCCATTTCCATTTGATAATTTCGCTCTGCCAGTCGTCCCAAGGCATACAAAGCCTCTTCGTTTTTAGGCGCATAACGAACAATTCCCTCAAAACAAACTTGGGCTTCGTCTACCAAATCAAACATCATGTATAGCTTTCTTCCCAAATCGAGGTAGAACTCTACCAAAATAACCGACTCTACTAAAAAGGATTCATAGTGTCCTTTGCCTTTTATAAATTCCGCAAAATTTGTGGCTTGCAATTCGGTATAATCTCCCATCCAAGGCAAAAATTCTAAGATGGACTTAAATACACTAAAGGTTGCTTCAATCTGATGCTTTTCTTCTTCTTCCAATAAAGTAGATAGATGTGCTAATGTTTTATCCTTTATTTCCTCATCAGGATGAATTTGCCACAACAAAACCAAGGCATCTTTGGTCTCCTTTATCGTCGTTTCATCTAATTGATCTAATGTGCTTAATATAGTAGCATCATCAGCGTTTAATAAGGTATGTATTAAATTTTTTGTCATTTTTTGTTGTACTAATTTCTACAGTCTCTTATTCTCTAATTCTATAGTAATAACTTGAATTCGATGGATAGGTTTACAAATTTAATTTAATTAATCGTATTTTCTATAAATTCTAAGGGCTCAAAAAAAACATTGAACACAAATCTTCAATTACAGAACAGGGCTTTTAAAAATTTGAATTGTATTTTATCTTAAATAATATCCAAGAACCACTATGAATTTAGTACATTTGCCTAGATCTAATCTTGTTAGGTTTGTGTTTGAACTAAATTATACACCAAGCCAACTTAACCTCTCTACATACTAACGATAGCAGAATTTATCCTATGGCGCCTAAGTGCTCTTTAACCAATTTGTTACTATTCTTTCAAAAAGAATGCTTAAAAAAACAAGCCTCAAATATTCAATTTGAAGGGCTTCACTGTTTTAAAATATACCTAGTATTTGTTCTTTTAATTTTAGGAAATACACTTTTAAGTGCGCAGCAAACCCCAAATGCACTTAAACAAGATAGCTCTAAGACAAGTATTAAAAACACCCCCAAACCAACTATAATTCCTGTTCCTAGACCTACAAAAAAAACTGATCTAGTAGATACAGACCCTTTAGATCTTGCAAAAACCAATACCATTTCTTACTTTTCAACCTCTTTCAAGGTAAAAAAAGATGCCTTGGGTAGAAAATATTACAACAATAACCTCTTTGACATAGAAGAATCTGACAATCCTTTTGCCCTACCTATTGGAGACAACAAGTTGAAGCAAAAAATAAAAGACAAGGACAATACAGGAAATAAGCTTGTTTTTTCAGAATTATTTGCCTTAAATGATAATAATGAGGAGCAAGGAATTGCAAAATGGATGATTTTTGTCCTCTTAGGCTTGCTTTCTTTGATGTCTATCATTGTAGCGATTTACAGAAAAGAAGTAACGATTATTTTTCAAGCTTTTTTGAGTACTAGTTCAAGCCAAAATGGGCAAAGAGATCAAGGTGGAATTCTGACCTTAGAACGCCTTTCTAGCTATATTCTTTTTGTTTTGGGAATGGGTACTTTTTGTTTTTTAATTCCTCAAATTTCACTAAAAGAATTTCAATTTAACACCTTTGGAGCGCTTTGTTTATTTATTTTAGGGGTTGGAGCACTTTATTTATTGAAACATCTTCAACTCAAAATTTTGTCTTACATCCTTCCTTTTCGCCAAGAAATTGAAGCCTATAATTTTATCATCTCCAATACCAACAAAGCACTTGGTTTTATCATTGTTCCTCTGCTTTTTTTGATTGCTTACACCCCTGTTACAGGGCAGATAATGTCCTTGTATTTTAGTTTCGTTCTGCTTGGTTTAATCTATATTTATCGTACGCTAAAGGGCTTAGCTACAGCTGGAAGTATAATTTTATTTCATAAGTTCCATTTTTTTGTGTACCTTTGTGCCGTTGAAATAGCACCGATAGTAATCTTATTGAAGATATTGTCTATTTTATAACGATAGTAAACACTAGATGTCAGCAGATTCAAAAGATAGATTAGAGAAGGTTCAGAGTATTTTGGTTACACAGTTAACAACCAAAAACAATCGATCTCCATATGATAAATTGGAAGATAAATTCAGTTTAAGCATTGATTATCGACCATTTACAGAGGTAAAACCTGTTCTTGCAAAAGATTTCAGAAAACAAAAAATTGTTTTAGAAGAGTTTACAGCAATTATTCTTACCAGTAAAAGTGCTGTGGATCACTTTTTTAGGCTTTGTGACGAAATGCGTTACAAGGTACCCGCAGACATAAAGTATTTTTGTAAGTCAGAAGCAGTTGCCTTGTACCTACAAAAACACATTGTTTATCGCAAAAGAAAGGTGTTTTTTGGTAAGCGTGTATTAGACGACTTAAAACCTGCTTTGCTAAAACACAAAAAGAAAGATAAATTCTTGTTGCCTTGCTCCAACTTTGGAGGACGTAACTTTGCTTCCTTCTTAGAAGAAAACGAGTTTGATTTTAAAGAATCAATCATGTACCTAGCAGCTAGTAGCGACATTTCAGATTTAGAAGATGTCTTCTATGACATTTTGGTCTTTTTCAGTCCACTAAGTCTACAATCTTTGTATGATAACTTTCCTGAATTCAAACAAAAGAATACTAGAATTGCTGCCTTTGGAAATAGTACGGCTCAAGCGGTTTTGGATAGAGGTTTGACCCTCGACATCAAAGCACCTGCACCAGAGTCGCCTTCTATGACAATGGCGATCGAAAGATACATCCGCAAAACACTAGAAGTAGTTACTAAATAAGATACAGAACCAAGAACCACTGGAACAAAAAAATGTTAGCCGCTATATGCGAGCTAACATTTTTTTTATTTGTATTTAGATTTATTTAGAAATAGACTAATATTACTGATTATAATATGAAATCTATTTTTCAACACAATATTATTCTTAAACAACTGCTTTGTAATAGCTGCTCTCCTCTAAAAACTAAAGCTATTTTTGCTTCTTTTTCAGTCCTTCTAATCGCTCCTTTGCTTGACTGTGCAAACTGGCTTGATATTGATCTGGCTTCTCTTTAAGGCACTTTTCATAAAACTCCTTGGCTTTTTCTAATTCATCTCTTGATTCATGAATTTTTCCCGATTGAAGCGCAGCATTACAGGCATAGTAATACGGTTTTTTTGTTCCTTTTTCAATCGTTTCTGCATAGCTTTTTAGGGCATCATCGTTCTTTTTCATCTTCTGAAAAATTCTTCCCGTTCGATAGCTGTACTCAATTTTTTCTTGCTCTGTTTTTAAATTCTTAACATTACAGGCTTTTAGTGCATTATATGCCTTATCATAATAACCTCCATCATACAACAAACGAGCTTGAAGCAAATCAATATTTGGAATATTTTTTAACTTGGCTTCTTCCATCTCATTCATAGCCGTTCTATCTTGCGAGGTATTGTATTCTCCCTTTTTCTCTACCAAAGACATATAGTATCGATACTTTGACTCGTCTTTTTTTAATAAACTAATCCATGCCAGTCTATGATAAGCTTCCTTAATTCCATTAACACCTCTATATCGAGATAAAAAATTATTAAAATCTTTTTCTGCATTCAAATCCAACCGATAAAGCTTACACATGCCATTCATGATATCCATGTACGGAAAATAGTAATATTCGTCCCCCTTCGGATATTTATCCAAAATTAAGATAGCTTGTTTACTTTTTCCTGTTTTCATGCTTCTATTCGCCAAGATATAAGCTGCCATTGGATTCTTAGTAAAATCTAAGATCTCTGTATTAATAGCGCCCCATGCTTTTAGGTCATTATTTCCCATGTATAATAACAGCATCCCATAAATTACTTGCACCTCCTCATTAAATTCAAACTCCTGATGACGTTTACCATGACTAATCACTTCTTCTAATTCACTCAAGCCTTGGGCAACATTTCCTCGTAAACCAACCAAGGAGGCTCCCCATTGATATTTGCCAGGAATTGCACCCACCATGGTATGAAGGATCCCTAAGGCACGTTTATTGGGCAAGAAACTAGGAAATTTCTTATTGTTGCGTTCCAAAAGAACAGAAGCCTTCTTTATACTTTTAAATGCCTCCATATTATCTTGATACAAAGCATAAATCATCCCCCAACGCAAGTGAATATCTGCTTGTGTAAATAAAGTATAAGGATCTCCTTCTGCGCCTTGTTCTAACCACAGCAAGCGTTCTTCTTTACGCTCTAAGTATTTACCATAAATATCTTTGGGCTTGCCATCTATAAAGGCATGAAAAAAGTCAATATAATCTTCCAAATAATGTGGAATCAAATTGAAGGTATTTTGTTTTTTTTCTTTAACCAAACGAGGAATCGCGGCATCAAACTTTAGCGTCATCACATCGTGAAACATAGCGTTCAGGTCCTCATTCCATTTAAAAAAACCAGAATGATTCAATTCGCTAGGAGATGTTTGTGCATATCCAGAAAAGATGGGGACAAATAGTAAAAAACAAAAGCTGTAAAAACATTTCATTACTAAGGGATTTTTATTTTTAAGACAAGATACTCAACTTAATTTCGTTCTTCGACAAATCGTGTGGTAATACTTAAAAGTAGGCTTCGAGTTTAACTATTTCAGATCTTAGATCGTGCTTTCCTTTTGGTGCAAAGCACCAAGCATACTCGTTCACTACGTTCATGCTCTTAGATATTAGACTAAAAAAATGATTAACAGCCATTTAGTCTAAAATCTAATATCTAAAAATTAGTTAAGAGCTACCTGTAATTTAAAACTCCACACGATTTGCAAAAGAACCCTTAATTTAAACTGCTTTTTGCAGCAAAAATTGTTGCTTCTTGATTCAATATGTACTTAAGTAGGTGGGCAAAAGAAAGCGTACCATGAAAATGTTCTAGTTTTTTTGGCTATCAAGGCAGTAAAATAGGAAGATAGCGGGCTATCTGAGTTTTTTACTAACGAAGATAGACGACAAAAATAGTCATTTTTAGTGCGATTATTTTTGAACGACTACTTATTATAGACTGTAGTCTATACATTTAATGGACTTCATGCTCTGTTTGTTACACTTTATTAAAAGTATGTTTGAAAAAAACAAGACTTTCGAATTAGTGGGACAGTATTTTGTAAGCATTCGCATTTTTTTTAAAATTAAAAAAACCCCAAGAATATTATTCCTTGAGGTTTTTCTTTCAGTAAATTATACTGATTCTATTGTTCCAATGCTGCTGCGGCTTCTGCTTCTTCTTTTTGTAATTCTAATTCTTCTAAAGAAGTTTGGATATTTGGTGCGACCAAAACTCTAGCACAATGCTCACAGTTAATGATACGTTTACGTTGTCCAAGCTCCAATTGTGTTTGAGGTGGTACTTGACTAAAACAGCCACCACAAGCATCACGCTCTACAACAACAACTGCCAAACCATTTTTATAAGTGGTTGCCAATCTATCATAGACAGCTAACAAAGCATCGTCAATTTTTTTACGAGCACGTTTTTCTTTTCTTAGAAATTTTTGCTCATCTTTTTCTGTCTTAGCAGTAATTTTTTCTAATTCTTCCTGCTTCAATGTCATGTCAGCACGCTTCTCTTCTTGTCTACCTTTAGATGCGTCTAGCGTTGTATCTTTGTTACCCAATTTTTGTTGAGTTTCTCTGATACGCTTATTAGCAAGTTGAATATCCAACTTCTGAAGTTCTACTTCACGAGTTAACGCTTCAAACTCACGGTTATTTTTAACATTGTTTTGTTGACTGTTGTACCTTTCAATTAAAGCCTCCGCTTCCTTGATTTTATTTTCATGTTGCACAATGCTCAATTGCAAGTCCTTGTGCTCATCTTCTAATTTAGCGATCTTTTTATCTAAAGTTACAATCTCTGTTTCTAATGCACTTACTTCCAAAGGAAGTTCTCCTTGCAATTTTTTGATGTTGTTCAACTGAGTGTTGACAAGTTGCAAGTCATATAAGTTTTGTAACTTTTCTTCTACTGGTAGGTTAGAATTAGCATTTTTCTTTGCCATAATATTATAGATAATTTATTGGATTTGTATTTACTTCAGTACAATGGATTGCAAAATTACGAAATTTTTGCGTTAATAACTCATAAAACAGCTCAATTGTATACTGTTCACTCTCATAATGCCCAATATCGGCAATAATTATGCGATTTTCGGCATCAAAAAACTGGTGATACTTATAATCTCCAGTAATAAATATATCCGCTTGCGCTCCAATAGCGTTTCGCAGCAAGAAACTTCCTGCTCCTCCACAAAGCGCGACACGTTTAATTTTCTTTTTACACAAAGCAGTATAACGAATACCATCTGCTTTCATATTTTGTTTTAGCATTTCTAAAAATGCCCCAGTTTCCATCGGTTCTTCTAGTTCTCCAACTAATCCTGAACCTATTTCTTGATGCACATTCTCCAAAGCATAAATATCATAAGCGACTTCTTCGTAAGGATGCGCTTGAATCAAACTTTGAACAACAGCACGTTCCAAATAAGCAGGAAAAACAACTTCCAAGCGATGCTCTTTTTCCTCGTGTTGCGCTCCTATTTCGCCTACTGTCGGATTGCTAGAAGCATTCGCTTTAAAGGAGCCAATGCCTTCTGTTCTAAAACTACACTCTGAATAATTTCCAATACTTCCTGCCCCTGCATTAAATAAAGCATTCTTGATGCTTTCTGTTGCATTAACGGGTACAAAAACGGATAATTTTTTCAGCAAACCTTTTTTCGGATTAAGAATTCGAGTTTTCGTCAAACCCAACTTTTCTGCAATTTTGCCATTGACACCATTTCGATAAACATTATCCAAATTAGTATGTGCTGCATAAATTGCAATATCGTTCTTAATCGCTTTTAAAATAACACGCTCTACATAATTTTTTCCTGTAAAGGTCTTTAAGCCTCCAAAAACAATTGGATGATGTGCGACTACTAAATTACACCCTTTTTCTATCGCCTCGTCTAAAACAGCTTCGATTGTGTCTAATGCAATAAGGACGCCCGTTACCGCTAGATCCTTATCTCCAACAATCAAACCAGCATTATCATAACTTTCTTGCAAAGACCGAGGTGCAATAGATTCTAAATACTCAACTACATCTTTTATTTTCATTTTACTACTCATTTATTCCTAAGATAGTTCGTCTTCAATCAAATGTCGATCAAGATTTAACGCTGGACTATTTGAAACCAAATACGTTCGAACTTGTTCAAAATCTGATTCTGAAAAGGTAAATAAATGCTTATAAATTCGTTTATCGTTTAAGTAAATTGCTTTATCTCTCACTTCTACAGAATTTTCCTTGTATAAATAACGCTTAGCAATCACTCCCAAGCCATTTCTAAGAATCAACTCTTCACGGCTTACTTCCAAGATTGAATTATTATAAATATTGTTCAAACTTATTAACAACCAAATAGCGCCTAATACTGCTCTATACAAACTATCTGTATACCATGACAGCAGTATTAAAAAAAGAGCCATCATGATATTTAATGCCAAAAACCAAGTTTGATATCGAATCTTTAATGGCGGCATAAAATCTTATTTATAATCTTGTTTGAAAAGTAATCTTTACCTAATGCATTACTAATTTCAAGGAATACATCCTGTTTGAAACGATAATTTAGAATCTAGACTTAAACTAAAAATAGGGTAACAGTCAAACTGTTACCCTTTATTTAGTTTATTCTTATACACCTAATGCAAATTATACACCAAACATACAAGACTCTATTTTAGTATTTCCACTTTCTGTTCACACCACCGTCACCAGCAGGCTTACTTTGCTCTTGTGCATTATCCTCAGCAATGTAGAATTCTACACGACGATTCATGAAATGCTCTTTTTCTTTCTTTGCATTATCAATCAAGTTCTCAGCTTCACCATTGTATTTAACGATGAAACGGCTACGATCAATACCGTATTTGTTCACCAAATGATCAATACAAGTCATTGTACGGTTGTAAGATAACATATCGTTATACTCTGTACTAGAACGTACATCTGTGTGACCATGAACAACAACCTTTAGTTTAGGGTAACCTTTCATTACACTAGCAACATGTTGTAATTGCTCATAAGCTTCTGGACGCATGTAGTATTTATCCAAATCAAAGTGAACCATTGGCAAATACCAATCTTTCAATGTACCTGTACCAGCTCCAGCTCCTAGTGGATCATATACTTCATCACCAATCACTAATGTTGGGTGTTTGCCTGTTTCAGGATCACCAGGAATTACTTTAATATCACTTTGTGTAATTGGCTTAGGTACTTGAGCTACACCATCTTTATCTGTAGGATATCCAGGAGGAGAATAAGGCTCTTTATCTTGGCTATTTACAACACCATCACCATCAGAATCCAAAGAACGACCTTTGCTATCTACTTCTGTATCTGGAGGAGTATCTTTTTCTTCATCCAAAGCATCTGGCACACCGTCATTATCAGTATCACGGAACCAATCATCGTCTAATTTTTCTTTCAAATCAGCGATATCTTGCATTGGGTAAATCAAAGGATTCACAAACCACAATGGTTGAATCGCTTTGTCTTTTCTACCAATATTAAACCCTAAACGTAAACTTGTGTAGTGAGGAATATCAATATTAGAAGTACGTGCTCCATTTTCTTTACGGCTTTTTCCATCAAAAAAGTCATCGTCAGAGATGAAAGATTGGTGCTCCAAACCGATAGAGATACGAGGAGTAATCAAGTATTCAAATGACAAACCAACACTAATGAATGGGTTTAACACCATACGACCGTCGTTCTCACCTATTGTTACTAAGTTATTCGCATTTTGTTGTGCTAACGTTTCGTACTTTCCATCTAGGTAGCCTTTAACCTCTTCCAATACAGCATCTCGCCCTTTTAACGTTGTAATATCATACGCTCCTGTTGCGGCACCACCACCAGCAGTGTTTGCTAATGCAGTCATTTGACTAGCATACGTTTGACCATTTGCATCAAGTGCATCAATTTTAGTGCTATACAAGTTTGCACCCAAACCAAGAATCAAATTCAAACTCCATTTGTTACTTTTCTTGTGGAATTTGATGTTGTTCAAGTTAAACACCATTTGCAAAGAAAGTGCATGATGTTGCTCGATTTTGTAGTTTGCATAAAAAGCATCACTTGTCGTATAATCTCCTGGAGTAACCACATTTCCATCAGAAGATGTGATTGTAAATGGATCTACATTTGGGAATGCTTTGTAGTAAGATGGCGCATAGTTAAATCCACTTGCCTGACCAAACATGTATTCTGCTTTTATTGAGAATACATATCCAATTGATTTTCGTACATGGACAGATGCTCCCCAGCCAAATGATGGTTTAACATCACCACTAACTAAGAAACTACCTCCACCAATACCTAATTGCCACCAATCTCTTGGGCGACCTGGGAACTGGCTTTTACCTTCTTTCCATTCAGCGTGTTGTGCTTGATCTTTCTTGGTAATAAAATTGTCATCTGTCGGACGGACAGAAACTTGTGCTTCAGCAGTATTATTCATAGAGAGCAACAATAGTGCTCCTGCAAAAATACCACCTAATTGGTTAATTTTTTTCATAATGTTTATTTCTTCTTTTTGGATTGAACTGGGCTCATAATTTCTTATAAATCGAATATTTTGTATGCAAATTTTAAGCCGAGAAGTTACAAATTTACGCTTTTTTTTTCTCTAAAACAATAAATCAGTATACTAACTAGTTATAAAGGCTTAATTCTATTGATTTTATAGAATTAAGTAAAGTTTTTTTTTCCTTCATATCAAAACACAAAACACTTTTTCAAAAACTTGTTAATCGAATAGAATACGATTACTCATAGATCTAAGCAATTAACAAGTTTCTAAAACAACATAACATACTCTAAAATATTGGTTTAAATATAAGCTTATTTACCTATACTGTTTAAAGGCATTTAGTCTTACATTTATAACCATATCCATTCTATTTATATCTCTGTGACTCTTTTTTTGTATAAAAACTACGCTACTCTCCTAGTAGTTTTTCTAGAGCAATTGTTAAGGCTGTAGTTGAAATTAAAACGTTGTTAGCATCTACTGCACGTGTATTCTTCAATGCCTGTCTAATAATTTGTGAAACATCTGAAAAAATACTTTCATCTGTCAATAAAGCATGAGGTTGCATCAAATATGCAAATACCCTTGCCATACCACAATTCGCAATAAAATCAGGAATAACACTAATTCGCTCATCTATATTTTTAGCCGTAGGACCAAAAAATACTTGATCATCAATAAATGGTACATTAGCACCACAAGAAATAACCTGTAGACCTTTTGATATTAAAGAATCCATCTGTCCTCTTGTTACTAACTTCGACGCTGCACCAGGAATAAACACATCTGCTTCTAAATCCCAAATCTGTCCACTTGCCTCTTCAAAAGAGATCATATTAGGAGCAGCCAATTTGTTGCCTGCTTTATTCAAATAAAGGTTGGTAACCTCTTCAAATGAAAGTCCTTCTGGACGTATAATTCCTCCAGCAATATCAATGATTCCTACAATTTTAGCACCGTCTTCTGCCAAGTAATAAGCAGCAGCAGCAGCAACATTTCCCCAACCTTGAATGATTACTTTTTTATCTTTAAGGTTAGTATTATGATACAAGTCGTAATAATGCACTACAGATTCTGCAACGCCATATCCTGTAATCAAATCAGCTACTGCCAATTTAGCACCTACAGAAGGGGTATATCTAGGATCTTCTACAATTTTACTAACTCCTTGACGCAGTTGTCCTAAAATTTCAATTCGCTCTCCTTCATTAGATTTAAAATGACCATTCACAATTCCTTGTTGAGGATGCCATAATCCTAAATCTTGTGTAATCGGAATAACATCTTTCAGTTCATCTACATTCAAATCACCACCTGTTCCGTAGTAATTTTTAAGCAATGGAATGACTGCTTTGTACCAACGTTTTAGAACCCCGTCTTTTCGAGGATCATTTGGGTCAAAATTAATTCCTGATTTTGCGCCACCAATGTTAGGACCACAAACAGAGAATTTTACCTCCATCACCTTTGCTAGAGAAATTACTTCTTCTCGGTTCAAGCCTTTTCGCATACGAGTACCACCTCCAGCAGCTCCACCTCTCAAAGAGTTAATCACCACCCAGCCTTTTGCAGTAGTCTCCTGATCAGTCCATTCAAAAACAATTTCAGGTTCTTGTTCTTTGTATTTTTGTAGTAGTTCCATTATTTCTTATTTTTTGCGTGCAAATATAGGATAATTGAATTAAAAATTGCCTTTATCTATAAAATCTTTTTACTAATTAATATTATCTTGTATTATTACAAGTAATACACCAAAGAACCTTAGCTTAGGAAAGTCTTTAACAGCAAGTATTACCTTACCAATCATATCCATTTACCACAAAGCTTAGCCTTTACAACCATTTAATAATGATTCAGAACCTTGTCCAAAATACAGCCGCTTCTTTCTTAGAACCGACAACATTTGAAACATTTCAATATGGGCATTCCATTATACAGTATCAAGGAGCAGCTATTGATCTAAAATCTATAGACATTGCCCTTTTGAGTTGGGGAAATTCTGAGCATTACCAAGGTATTCGAAAAGCACTTTATCAGTTAAGTAGTAATTTTGATAGCAAAAAAATTATTGATCTAGGAGTCGTCGATCAAAATTTGGTTCCTTTGGTAGAATTGATTGATTTGCTATTGCAGCAAAATGTTTTTCCAATTATTATCAGTGAAGACAACCAAGCTGTAGAAGCACAACTCAAGGCTTATGAACAAAAAGCAGATTTACTAAATGTAGCTTTGTTTGACAGTACGGTTCCATACTCCTTAGAATCCAAGCCTTTATTGATCAACCAATTAATGAAATACCATCCTCATCTGTTATTTCATTTGAACTGTATTGGCGCTCAATCTTATTTGGTTAACAAACAAGCAGTTGATTTTTTAGAAGATAAGTATTTTGAAGTACATCGTTTGGGAAAAATACAATCCAGACTAGAGGAAATAGAGCCAATGGTTCGAAATGCTGATTTAACAGCTTTTAGCCTTGCGAGTATTCGTGCAGCAGATGCTCCTGCACAGGTTTACAAAAACCCAAATGGCCTATTAGCCGCAGAAGCCTGCAAAATCATGCGTTACATCACCATGAGCGACCAACTTTCTTCTTTGTGTATTCATAGCTTTGATTCAAAAGCAAGTGATCAAGCGCAGACAAACCATATGATTGCTCAATTGATTTGGTTTGCTGTAGAGGGCTTTTTTGCTAGAACACAAGAGCTTCCACTCGATAAAAAAGAGTTACGAGCTTATGTGGTAGATAATAATACCTTGGGGGTTCCCATTTCATTTTACAAAAGCCCCAAAAGTGATCGTTGGTGGTTTGAGATTCCAAAAGCATTGCACACCAAACACCAATTGTTGGCTTGTTCTTACCGAGATTATCAAATTGCCTGTGAAGGAGATCTGCCTGATCGAATTTTAAATGCAATTAACCGACTTACTTAACCAACTCTAAGACTCGAACGACTTCTATATCTTGATAATCTTTTTGAATCAGCACTTCAAAACTAATCAATTGCCCTGGACGCACTTTTTTTAGGCTTTTCAACATTTCTTTACTCAATGTATTGCCTCTAGTCTCTAAAACTACTTCTTTCCCTTTACGCTCTATTTTTAAGGTCAAAAAGCGAACATCATATGTATTACCATAATAATCTCGAACCAAGAAATAACGTCTCAGTAAAGGCTTCAATTTTTCTTTGGTAATTTTATTTTGATAAATCGTCCCCCAATGTATTTGATATAAATTTTTGTTCGTGGCTTTAGCTTCAGCCATTTTTTTGAATCGAATAGGTAAGGTCATCTTTGTAGCAACAGGTTTTCCATTTCTTAGAGCAGGTCTAAAATCTGGCATCATACGAACGACTCGCATGGCTTCCTGCCCACAGCCAGCCCCTATGGTTCGAATCAACTCCAAATCACTGATCTTCCCTTCTTCTGTTACAGAGAAACGCACCACAACAACACCTTCTATGTTTTGCACCCGAGCAGTATCGGGATAACTAATATTTTGATTGATAAAGGCTTGAATTTTGGGTACTGAACAAGCTTGTCTCTGTTCTTCACTAATCAGAGGGTCGTCACAGCCCTCAAACAAAGGCGGAATATCAACACTGGTTAAGATTGAAGAATCTTCCGTTTGTGCGGCTACTGTTCCTCCCAATAAAAACAAAAAAAAGGCAAATAGATACTTGTTCATAATTATTAATTCTTATCCATTTTGAAAACAAACGTTCAAAATGAGCCTTAGAGCATCTTGAGAATTTTCTATCCATAAAATCCCCAATAGACAGGCGCTTAATTAAAAAAGAGAAAATTTACTATTAAGTAAATTTTCTCTTTTAATTCTTAATCTAGTCAACAGGTAACCCTGTGAACAGTTTTATTTTGCAGTAAATTTAACGACTAACTCCCATTCCATGTCTGTTGCTGCACCATCTGCTTGTGCTGGCAACCAACCTGGCATTAAGTTGATAATTCGAATCACTTCTTGATCACAATCGTCTGTCAAACTTTCGACAATCGCAACGTTTGTTAGCTCACCAGAGCTTTTTACCATAAATGAAGCCACAACCTCACCACCAGGATTACCATCAGGATGTTTGAGATTACTAAAAACAAACTGCATCATCTTCATATCGGCACAATCCACATCTGCGGGATCATCACAACCTGGAAATCTTGGTTCGTCCTCTTGAGCATAAGCACATTGAGCAAGGAAAACAAAAGCACAAACAAGTATAGAGGAAAATATTTTTTTCATGAGAATGTTTTTTAAGCAAAAGAAGTCCTTCTTTTAAAGGTACCTATTTTTTTTTATATCAATAGAATTGTATCCATCCTTATAAAAAAATCATACCACAAATGGTTTTCGGCTAAAACAAATTTAATTTATTTTTTTGAATACTTCTAATCTTTCTAGGTTATTTAACCTAAATGTTTAGTTAAAAAACAAACTAAATGCCTATAAATGGTGTTTTATATCAAAAAAATAGCGATTACGAAGAAATATTATTCATAGAAAAAATAATAAAATATTACTATTTTTTCTGTTACTATAAATAGTACACCTTCTTAACGTTGAATTTTAGTATTAAATTCTTCATTCGCAAAAATTTTCATAAAAAACTTGACATAACTTCTGATCTTAATTAATTACAGATCATCAATTGCTAAAAGAATTAGTATGTTGATAGCAACGAATAAAATATATAAGTAGTTAGTCTTACTTAATCGACACATTTTTGAAAGGCTATTTTTTCGCCATCCTTCATTATTTTTCGTAGCAATAGCGGTGCTATCCATTTCCACCAAACCAAAAAAAGTCTTCTACACTGATTTAACAGCATAGAAGACTTTTCAATTCTTACACCAGTAAGAACTAAAATTCAAACAAATAACCTATTGTTCTACTGTTTCTAAAAGAATAGAAACATTATTAGATAAGACCTCTAAAAAACCACCACTAGTCACAAACTCAACAACTTTATTATCCTTAGTTGTTACTGTAATAGTACCATTTTTTAGAGAAGCCACGATAGGTGCGTGATTTTCTAGAATTTCTATTTTTCCGCTTGTACCTGGAGTATTAATTGCTTTTACAGCACCACTAAATACCTCTTTTCCAGGTGTTAATATGATCAACTCCATATTAAGTATTGTTTGAGATTTGCCAACTAAAAGTCAACGAATCGTATAATTTATAAAGAGATTAAGAATTGTATGCAAAACACATACAATTCTTAATTCTAATGCTTTAATTTATTGTTTACTAAGCTCCAACCTCAGCCAACATTTCTTCTCCTTTTTTGATGGCATCTTCGATAGAACCAACTAAGTTAAAGGCAGCCTCAGGATATTTATCTACTTCACCATCCATGATCATTGTAAATCCTTTGATGGTATCTTCGATATCTACCAATACACCTTCTAGACCAGTAAACTGCTCTGCAACGTGGAATGGTTGAGACAAGAAACGTTGTACACGACGTGCACGGTGAACGATTTGTCTATCTTCTTCAGAAAGCTCCTCCATACCCAAAATTGCGATAATATCTTGCAATTCTTTGTAACGTTGAAGTGTAAAGATAACACGTTGAGCACAATCATAATGCTTAGCACCAACGATGTCTTTAGTCAAAATCTTAGAAGTAGAATCCAATGGATCTACTGCTGGATAAATACCCAAAGAAGCCAATTTACGATTTAGTACTGTAGTAGCATCTAAATGCGCAAAGGTTGTTGCAGGTGCTGGATCCGTTAAATCATCCGCAGGTACATAAACCGCTTGTACAGATGTAATAGATCCACGTTTAGTAGAAGTAATACGCTCTTGCATCATACCCATCTCTGTTGCCAAAGTTGGTTGGTAACCTACTGCCGAAGGCATACGTCCTAACAATGCAGATACCTCAGCACCAGCTTGTGTAAAACGGAAGATATTATCAATAAAGAACAAGATATCACGTCCTTTTGCTTCACTTGGATCTCCATCACGGAAATGCTCCGCAATTGTCAAACCAGATAAAGCAACACGTGCACGTGCTCCTGGAGGCTCGTTCATTTGTCCAAATACCAAAGTAGCTTGAGAACCTTCTAGTTCTTTCAAATCAACTTTTGACAAATCCCACTCTCCTTTTTCCATACTCTCAACAAACGCCTCACCATATCTGATTACGTTAGATTCAATCATCTCACGCAACAAATCATTTCCTTCACGAGTACGCTCACCTACACCAGCAAATACTGACAAACCAGCATATCCTTTTGCGATGTTGTTAATCAATTCCATGATTAGTACAGTCTTACCTACACCAGCACCACCAAATAGACCAATTTTTCCTCCTTTCAAGTAAGGAGCAATCAAATCTACTACTTTGATACCTGTAAACAAGATTTCAGAACTAGTAGATAGTTCTTCAAATTTAGGTGGCTTACGGTGAATCGAGCTTTTTACTGCATTCGCATCGATAGCTTGAATACCATCAATAGTTTCACCTACTACATTCAATAAACGCCCTTTGATAGCGTTTGATGTAGGCATCATAATAGGAGCGCCTGTGTCTACACAAGCTAGTCCTCTTTTAAGACCTTCGGTACTGTCCATTGCGATAGTACGTACACTGTCTTCACCTAAATGTTTTTGACATTCTAACACTAATACTTCACCATTTTCTCTGGTTACTCTAAGTGCATTAAGAATCTCTGGTAATTGGGCACCTTCTGCAGAAAAACTAACATCTACAACAGGTCCAATAATTTGTTTGATACGTCCAATATTTTGTGACATAAGTTGTGGACTTTATAATTGTGTTCGATTAATAATCTATTTCTAATTTGCGGCAAAGATAGAGCTTTATATTGTTTTTCAAAATAGTTTCAAAACTAAAGTTTTAATATTTTCCTGATTATCAAAAAAAAGAAGCACAAACAAGCCTAAATGCTTCGTTTCTAGTCTAGAAATATTTTTTCAGGAATCATTTTATTATAAATATTAAGCCACAAATCTCTGCTTTTGTTTTTATATTCTTACCTTTATATTCTCACTCAAAGAGATCTTAATTTGCCTAAAAAAACATTTCCTTCCGTCCAATTTTAGATCGTATTTTCTGAATAAAATAGCGTATTTAACCTAAAAAAAACGACAGATTTAGTATTTTTCATGTCAATGAATTTTTTTATATAAATGAGACACCGTTTATTGCTCTTCAGTATTTTTTTTCTAAGTTACAGCTCCCTTACCTCTGCTCAAATCACAAAGATTTGCATCCAATCTATTGATATTGTTGGGCATAAAAAAACCAAAACAGCTCTCATTGAAAATGAATTGAATATTAGTGTTGGAGATTCTATTCTATTAGAAGACTTGATGCCTAAATTGGAGCAAAACAAACGTTTTTTGGTTAATACCTTGCTTTTTAATGCGGTTCAGCTAAAAATTGCCAAATGGGAAGGGCAAGCGGTTCATATTCTAATTGTCCTAAGGGAATCTTGGTATATTTTTCCTTTGCCACAATTTGAGTTGGCAGATCGAAATTTTAATGTTTGGTGGACGAGACACAATCGAGATATTCGACGCGCAAATATTGGCATGTGGCTCATTTGGCGCAACTTAACAGGCTATAATGACTTGTTAAAAGTCATCGTACAATTTGGTTACACCCGTAAATTTGAACTGGATTACACCCTCCCTCCTATGGGACGAAAACGAAAATTTGGCTTCAATGTCAATGCTTTATATTCTGATAATAAGGAATGGGCTTACAACACAATTGACAATCGCTTGGTTTTTTATAATGATTTTGACATTCCAGAACGGCAATTTCAACGCATCAGGGGTAGAGTTAGGGGCTACTATCGTCGCACCTTATTTGAAACGCAACGCTTGGAACTAACCTTTTTGCAACTTAGTATTGGAGATTCTATTGTTGCTTATAATCCCGATTTCTTTCTAGATCAACGCAAAATGCAACGCTCTTTTGGCTTAAAATACACCTATAGTTTAGACAAAAGGGACATTCAAGTCTATCCATTAAATGGGTTTTATATTGAGGCGAGTTTAGAAAAACGAGGCTTGGGGATTTTTAAAGACATCAATCAGTTGCAATTAACGGCACAATTGAGCTATCACATGCAACCTTGGAAATTCTTGAGTATTTCTACCAACCTGAAAGGGCGTTATAATTTTATTCGTTCTAAGATGCCTTATTATAACAACCAAGCCTTGGGTTTTGAGGAAAATTTTGTGCGGGGTTATCAATATTATGTCATCAATGGGCAAGATTATTTGTTGTTCCAAACAGATGTCAACTTTAAAGTTTTAGATGTTAACATCCCTTTGTTCAAAAAATTCCCTGTAAATTATCTACAAGCACTCCCTTTAAAAATACACCTTCGTTATCACATCGACTTTGGCTATGTTTGGGATCGTTTCTACGCACAAGGAAATCAACTAAGTAATACAGATTTGATTGGAACAGGCATTGGAGTAGACTTTATTTTCTATTCTTACAATATAATTGTGCAATTTGAATACACTTTTAACAAAAATGGCGAAAAAGGCTTATATTTACGCTATCGATTTAATTTTTAACCCCCAATCTTACATTCTATTTTGAAGATAGCCATCTATAGCCGTTTCTTAAAAAAAGATCACATTTCGTTTGTCCAAATTCTCTTTGATAGTTTGGCAAAAAGGGATGTGGAATTATTTATATTCGAAGAATATTACCAAAGTTTTGACGATCGAATCAAAATTCAGCAAAAATTAGAGTTGTTCAAAGAACACGATGATCTAAAAGTTCAGAAGATTGATTTCATGATCAGCCTAGGAGGTGATGGTACCATTCTAGATGTCGTCACGATTGTGCGAGATACAGGGGTTCCTATTATGGGGATTAATTTGGGACGATTGGGCTTTTTAGCCATGATCGAAAAAAGTCGCATTGAACAAGCTTTGGATGCGCTGTATAGTGACAGTTACACTTTAGATCAACGGTCTGTTTTGTATTTGGAATCCAGTCCTTCCATTTTTGGAGATAAGAATTTTGCTTTAAACGATTTTACCATTCTAAAGAGAGATACCTCTTCAATGGTTATTATACATACCTATGTAAATGGTGAATTTCTAAATTCTTATTGGGCAGATGGTATTATTGTCGCTACGCCAACAGGCTCTACAGGTTATTCTTTGAGTTGTGGTGGTCCTATTATTTTTCCAAAATCAGGGAATTTTATTATAACGCCTGTTGCTCCACACAACCTGAATGTCCGTCCGATTGTCTTGTCTGATAATGCCGTTATTTCTTTTGAAGTAGAAGGTCGTGCTAAAAATTTCTTGTGTACGCTAGATTCTCGTTACGAAACGATTGACACGCATTTTCAACTGGCGGTACGTAAGGCAGATTTTCAAGTCAACTTGGTTCGATTTACCGACAGAAACTTCTTGTATATGATTCGAGAAAAATTAAACTGGGGGATTGATTCTCGCAATTATTAGTTTAGACACGCTCTTAATTAGTGTTAAAGCCTTTTCAAAAAAGATTATTTCCTTCTTCTTTTAGCTATATATTCCTAATTTTGTCTTTCAGTTATGCCCCTTTTTTTATAAAAAAAATAAAATAGCTGCCCAGTTCACAACAAAAACGAATTT
>CALDEP010000027.1 GCA_937942475.1 uncultured Aureispira sp. | reverse complement strand
TATTCAGATGTTCTTTTTTCGGATAAAGGGTGTCAGAGCGATGCTCTTAGAGGTGGTGTCAGGGCGATGCCCTTAGAGATGGTGTCAGGGCGATGCCCTTTGTAAAATGGGGTATACATTTCTAAGTAAAAAACATTTTATTAAAAATCGTTAATTCTAAACAACTTCAAAACTTAACATTCATTTCTTAGGCTTTTAGGTAAGTTGAGTTCTCCTTTCTGTTAGCTCTACTTTTCGACCATCTAAATCTTTTACAAGCGCAAAATAACCAAATTCAGAGTCTAAAGGTTCTTGAACAATGGTCACCTCTGCTGCCCTAAGTTCTTCGATCAAAGCATCTAGATTTTCAACCTCAAAACCTAGCCTTGTTGAAGTATCTGCTTCTTTTTGTCGTTTTAATAATGGGTAAAGTTCAAACACCGTTTCTCCAATTCTACAAGAATAATGCATGGGTCCATTTCCATGTTGGTGGTAGTCGAATTTTAATCCAATTTTTTGATAAAATTGAACGCAAGCCGCTATATCTTTGGAGCGCAGGACGAGTAGTTTTAGTTTCATGGGGTTTTCTTATTAACTGATGTTACGCAAGTACCTTTTTTTAGTATTAAAACTCATCATTACTTATTTAAAGACTGTTTTAATGTTGAATGCTGTAATGCTAAATTTTTAATGTTTGTTGTGCTATAAAGCATTCTACATTAAAAATTTAGCATTCAACATTAAGAACAAGTTTATAGATTAATTCTGATATTTTACCAGCAGAATTATTTTTTTGCGTAACATGAGTTATTAATCTTCGATTAAAGCATTTAAAACAAGGGGTTCTGATGCTGTGTTTTTTTTCTTTCTTTGTTGGCGAACTTCCCATATTAATAATCCAAAAACCAGCCAATATTCAAGTCCTATTACCCAAGAACTTTCTTCAAAATTGCCCCCTTCATAACTAATGTAAGTAAGACCAACTAAAGCCGTCCATAACAAGACATAAAGGCGGTAAGGACTTAGAATAGCAAACAAAACTAAGGTAGAAATATACCAAGGATGCACGGTCGTGGCTAGAAAAAAGTGTAGGGAATAGATGGCTAGAAAAGAAGCTAAAAAAGCCTTTTCTGATGCTCTAACTTGCTTTTTCAAAGATAAATAGAGGATTAACAACAAATCTACGATTGGCAAAATTTTGCGCAAGAGGGCATACAAGTCATACTTCAATAAGTTTTCTAATAGATGAAAGTCCATGAAATATTCGTGGTATTCCCAAAGTCGCCAATATTCATTGATCAACCAATATCTAATCAAATAATAAACACTGCCATTAAATTCAAAATGCCCAAAATATAAGCCCATACTTGCCTTAATTTTTTGGAGCATTTCAAGATCAAAAAAGAGGGCAAACAAACAGATGTTCACCAAGCCAACAAGCATACAATATTGAAGCCCTTTCTTGAACCAAAGGCGGTGCAAAATCAAAGGCATAAACATAAGCGGTAGTAGCTTCGCTCCTACTGCCATTGAAAAAGCCAAGGCAGATTTAGTATAATTTTGCTTTACAAAAGTGTACAAAGCTAAACTTAGGAAGAAAATCAAGATGCTTTCTGTGTGTAAATTACCCGATAATTCCAAAATCACCAATGGATTAAAGGCATAAAAAAAGGCTAAATAAATCGGTTGTTTTAAATAGGTTAAAAGCTTTATTAAGAAGACAATAGTCCCTAATTCTAAACACAACACTAAGCAATGAAACACCAGCACACTAGCCAATACATTATCCATAAAAAAAAAGGTAGAAATGGCAAAAAAGAATTGTGTGACAGGCGGATAGACAGAGTAGAATTTAGGCGAATTGAGCTGTTCATACAACTGATCCAAATGAGCTTCTTGGTAGATTTTAGTGTCTAGTAATTCTAAAGGAGCATATTCATAAGGATTCACGCCCATGCTTAGCAATCGTCCATCCCATAGATAACGCCAAAAATCGTCCGAAAGCTCTGGCAAGGCTACTAAAAAAACAGCTCTCAAAAGGATCGCTGCTCCTAGAAAAGTCTTCCATTTAGAGGCCTTAAAAATCGTCTTTGCTTGATAACACCAATAGCCATAGAGTCCAAATAAAAGAAGGTACAAGGCTGCAAAAGGCTCAAAGGATGTTCTTGGCACCACATATCCAATTAAGGCGTAAGCAATAATGGAAGCTAAAAATAGTATGTAATTTGTCTTCATAAAAAATGGTTTACACAAGGGTTTAAGTCCACCATTTTTATATTAATATTAATTCTTTGACCACTTTTTCAAGCAGTTTTTTTTTGCTGTAGCCTGTTTTTTTTCTTCATCATAACAATCTATTTTAGTAGAAAGTTATAGCTTGTAAGCATTCGAATGTCCTATTTTTTGCTTACTACTTGCGACCTATAACTTATAACTAAAAACCGTAAAACAAAGCAGTTAATTAAGGCTAACAAACGTTGTTAGAGCACCTAACACCATTTAACGAGGTACTCTAGGGGCAAAGTACATTTCAAAAAAGGCGTGCACACAAGTTGTGGACAATTCATTTTTAGAAGCATTTGTTAAGAAGACAATCCCAACATCTTCGTTTGGACAAAAGCCCATTTCGGGACGGTATCCTCGAACAAAACCACCATGATACACAATCTTATGTTTCTTATAATCAAATATACGCCAACCCATTCCATAATAAGCATTCGCCAAACCTGGCGCCCAAGTTTCGTAATACTTTGAATCCTCGTTAATTGGAATGTGTGGCTTGAAAATTTCGCCCAAAACAGCCTCAGGAATAATCGTTGGATGATGTCCTAGCATTGCTTGAAGCCAAATCGCCATATCAGAAATACTAGCATTTACTCCGGCTGCTGGACCTACATTGTACCATTTTTTGCGAATACTAACACTACTCCAGCCCTTGCTGCTACTAAATGTGTGTGGAATCGCTCTGTTCTCATTCGTCATCATTGATTTATAACTAGAAGAAGCATCGGTCATTGCCAGCGGTCTAAAAATCATAGAGTCTAACAAGGTCCCATAGCTCAAATCGGTTGTTGCTTTTCCGACTTCACTAATGGCACTAAAAATAGCATTTTGATAAGCAAAGACTTTAGCAGGCTTTTCTTCAATTCTTGCATTTTTCAAACCACTCAATATACTGGCGCAAGATAAATCCTTATAAATCAAGGAAGCTCCTGAATATTCCTTCAATCCAGAAGTATGGCTGAGGGTATGCCTAATCGTCAAGGCATCTGTTTGAGCCGCACTGCGCAATTGAAACTTTGGTAAATGAGTCGTTATTTTATCATTCCAACCAATATAGCCTTGATCGACCAAAAGTCCAGCCAAGGTTGCTGCAAAACCTTTGGAAAGAGATGCCAAACGAAAAACAGTATGTTCGTCTATCAAGCCTTCTTCCCCTTTTTCTTGAACGCCATACGATCGCATACTAACGACCTCGCCATCTTTGACAATTGCATAAGCAAGTCCTGGCAAATCGAGTTCATCAAATCGATTGGCAATAAAGGTATCGTATTGCTGAATCAAATCCCTCATTCGGACTTCTTCAGGGTCAGGTTCATTGATTAATCGAGCCGTTTGTCCTTTTTCTATAAGACGCATATCTTCTTCCGAAGGATTGCTATTATTACAATTACTAAATATAATGAGTAGGCTCATCAAAACAATCCACTTCAAAACTAACTTCACCACGGTATTTTTTTTTATTGTTTAAGAATACTAGATAATTAATAACTCATCTTACAAAGAAAATCTTTTGAGGAAAATTTAAACTTTTTTTGATAATTCCAGCTCGGTCTTAATATTGAATGTTTTTTGCCTAGTAATATTGCATTAAACATTCAGCATTAAACATTAAAACAAAACTGTCAAACCATTTCTTAGTGTTTAGTGACCTGATTAATTTCATATGTAACATGAATAGTACTCTGTCTGTCTTTTTTTTATTTACAACGCTTTTTATGCGTGTTTATGATTTCCATCACTGCTTAATTTTTCACCACAATAAGGGCAATAAACGAAGGCTTTTCCAAAATGCTGACTACAATCTCCTTGATAATCTAAAGGTGCTGCTGTCGAAAGGTTTTCCAAAAGGTTGATGTCTTTTCCTTTTTTAATCATATCTTCTGGCTTCTTAGTATTAATCTTCTGAAACTGTGCCTGTGGTAGATTTCCTTTTGGAATATAGTTATCTACTTCTTCTTCCTTAATGGTTCCATCTTCTAATTTTTCAATAAAAGCAGAACTCAAAATACCTGCGGGCAAAGCAACCAAACCAATTCCTAAGAGGGCAATTAGACCAGATAAGAATTTCCCCAAAGGGGTTACAGGAAATACATCTCCATAACCAACCGTTGTTAAGGTAGCAATCGCCCACCAAAAAGAAGCTAAGATATTTGGAAACAATTTTGGCTGAACAGGTCCTTCTACATACCACATCAAAGTCGAAGAAACCAAAAGTAAGACAAAGGTTACAAATAAAGTAATCCCTAAATCATGCCGTTTTTCTGCAAATACATCTGCTACTACTGTAATCGAATTGGTAAACGAATTCATCTTAAAAATTCGCAACAACCTAGTAATTTTCAAGATTCGAATAAAACGAAAATCGTTTTGTGCAAACTCCCTAAAACCAAATAAAGAAGCCGAATGAAAGAAAATTGGTGAAATGGCAATCAAATCTACAATTCCAGAACCCGATGTCATAAAACGCCAAGCAGCAGCAGGCCAAGAATCAATATCTTTATACTTATAATCTGCTGTAGAGATACGCAAGATATATTCAAGCGAAAAAATAGCCAAGGTAAGGTTCTCAAAGGCATTAAAATAAAATCCATATATCCCCCTTAAATCCTCAAAAGATTCTAACACGATCGACACAATACTCAACAAAATGAGTCCTGTTATGAATAGCTCAAATGATTGGCTTCCAAAACTTTGTTCTTCTTCATTGTCTATGAAGTGATATATATGTTCTCTTAGTCCACGTTTTGCTGGCATAGGATAAAGCGCTTTGTTGATTATGACAAGCTAACAAGTTACAAAGCTTCCTACAAAAAACAAAAGGCTTCTTATATATTTTGATATTTAATTCCCTTAATTGAGGCAGGATTTTTGACCTTCTTAGTAAGAAGTATAGAATATGGATGTTCTCATTTATTATTTTCCTCCACTTTTTCTGTTATTTTTAATATTTTTGCTCGGTAGTTTAGCGTATTCTCTTTTGAAATTGCTTAGGAATTGCTTAGCTATATTAATACATACACAAACTTAGAACCCACCACATAGACCATGTATAGATTTCTCATCATTACTTTATTTCTTTTTTGGAATCTTTCTATTCATGCTCAATTTACGGTTGAAGGAAGCATCGTAGATGCGGAAACAAAGGAAGCCTTACCTTTTGTCAATATTACCTTTAATAATAACCCGCAACTGGGTACGACCTCTGATATTGATGGGCGGTTTAAATTGGAACACCACAGTAATTTAATCAGCGTACAATTGAGCTATGTTGGTTATCAAAATAAAAATATTTCTATAGAAATTTCTGACACACCGCTTCTCCTAGAAATAAAAAAAACAGATGTTGCCTTAGAAGAAATTGTGGTTATTGCTGGCGAAAATCCTGCCTATAGAATTATAAGAAAGGTCGTAAAAAACAGAAATACACATGATCCCGAACGCATAGCTGCCTATACTTATGATAGTTATAATAAAATGCGTGTTTATGATCAGCACAACCATCCAAAAAATGTGGAGACAGGGCATCCAAGTAAATTCGACCTAAATTCTAAAGATAGCACAGAGACCTACTCCCTAGATTTTTATTATACCATGATGGAAATCATTTCTAAGGTGCAATATATCGCTCCTGACAAACGCCAAGAGACTATTATTGCGAGCAAGCTTTCTGGTTTTAAAGATCCTACTTTTGTAACGGCTATCTCCGAGATACAACCGATTAGTTTTCATACCGATAACTTTCTTATTTTAGACAAAGAATACCTTAACCCGATTAGTCGTGGCTGTATAAAGAAGTATGAATATCGTTTGGAAGACACCTTGTTTCAAGAGCAAGATACCATTTATTTAATTCGCTTTTTTCCTCGAAAAAACAAAACCTTTGATGCACTAAAAGGGGTTTTATATATTAATACCAATGGTTATGCCATTCAGAATGTGTTGGCAGAACCTGCCACTAGACAAAAAATACACCTTAAAATTGAGCAACAATACAGTTTTATTGATCATAAAAAATGGTTTCCAACACAACTTAGTTTTGAAGTAGAATTGGCTCCTAGAAAAGTAGATACCTTTACCTTAGAAGGTAAGCGATATATTAGTAATATCAATTTGAATCCTGATCTTGCACCAAAAGATTTTGGACTTAACAAGGTGACCATTACAGACGATGCCCACCAAAAAGACAGCACCTTTTGGATAGAACATCGCCCTTATCAGCTTTCTGCAAAAGAGGAAAAAACCTATCAGGTTTTGGATAAAATTGGGCGAGACCTTCCCTTAGATTTACTCATGGCTGCCTTTAACGAACTCGAAGAGGAACGCATTCAATTGGGGCATCTCTCTGTTAATTATACCCAAATAATGGGTTTTAATTTACACGAAGACTTCCGCTTGGGCTTAGGTTTATATAGTAGTTATAAGTGGAATCCTTACTTTTCTGTTGGCGGTTATTTTGCTTATGGCTTCAAAGATAAAGAATGGAAATATGGTGGAAGTATTACCTTTCGTCCCAATCCTAAAAAAGATTTTGGCTTTCAAATAAGTTATGTCAATGACATTTTAGAACCTGCTGCTATTATTCAAAACACCCATTCTCTGTCTAAAAAAGTACTGCCAAGCCAAAGCTTTACTCGACGTAATGTACTCGACCAAATGGATCGAACGTATGAGTTGGAAATTTCGGGTTATTTTCGTTCCTTTCGATACCTTAAAACTCGTATTTTTGGAAATTGGTCTTATAAAATTCCTTTGTACGATTATCGTTTTGTTTATAATGGCGAATCCATGCAAACCTTCAAATTTGCCCGTATAGGCGTACAATTCCGCTTTGCTTACAAAGAAGATCTAGTAAAAATGGGCACCAGCAACATGAGTTTGCGCAACCGTTATCCTGTGGTTTATCTAAGTTATACCAAAGGAATAAAAGGCTTTATGGATGGTGGGTTTGACTATCATAAGATTATTGGAGGGCTTGAAACCAGTTTCTTTGTCAAGGGGTTTGGTCGAACGTCTTGTTTTGCACAAGCGGGTTGGGTTGGCGGAGAAACGCCCTACTCTATTTTGTTTAATGGTCGAGGCAGTTACGATCGTTGGCGAATGTTTTTAATCAAAAATACCTTTCAAACCATGCGTCCAAATGAGTTTTTGGTTAATTCCTTTGCTTATCTATTTATAGAACACAATTTTGGTAATTTACTCTTTAATACAGCTACTTTCAAACCAGAAGTCAAACTATATCAAGCAATTGGTTTTGGTTGGTTGGATCACCCCGAACAACATCAAGATGTTGTGGTTCAAGATTTGCGAAGAGGCTATTTCGAGAGCGGCATTATGCTTTCTAATTTAATTCGATTGCCCATGTTCAATTTTGGATACTTTGGACTTGGAGCAGGCGCTTTTGTTCGTTATGGTCCTTATTATATACCGACAAATGTCTTGGATAATTTTGCCTTTAAAATTGACATGACTTTTAGTTTTTAAGGCACACACCAATTTAAAATAATAGACGATGAAACAATTTATTCTACTCTCCATACTTCCTCTTTTTTTAGGCGCTTGCGGAACCAATCTAATGACCATGAGCGTGACCGAACCAGCTCCTGTAACCATCCCTGGTACTGCAAAAAAAGCAGCTATCATTGGTCGAACAAAAATCACAAAAGATAATGTAGTTATCAATAAGATTGATCAAATATTGTCTATCGAAGGTAAGCTCTTGGATAGCTTAGGCGCTCAAGCTTGTTTGTTGGGTTTGTATGATGAATTGACTCAAAAAAATCGCTTTGAATTTGTAACTATTGTCGATAGTTTAGAACTAGAAAACCCTAACTTAAGGCAAGCTGCTGCACCATTGGATTGGGCACTAGTAGAACGCATTTGCGAAGCACAACAAGTGGATCTATTGTTTGTTTTAGAACATTATGACACCGATACTAAAATAAATTACACCACAGCTCCAGTAAGTATTAAAACGCCACTTGGACTAGAGATACCAGGCTTAGAACACCAAGCTAGAGTGACAACTTTAATCAATACCACTTGGCGAATTTACGACCCCTTTACCAAATTAATTTACGATGAATTCCCTAGCTCCAGACGTTTTGTTTCTGTTGGCAAAGGCATTAACCCAACGGTTGCCATAGCAACCATTAAAAATCGTAAAAATTTAGTCCAACAAAACAGCAATGAAATTGGGCATCTATATGCTCGACGCATTCAAGCTTATCGAGTTCGTGTTTCTAGAGATTACTTTGTTGGAGGCAGTCCCAATTTTAGAATTGCCAAACGTAGAGCCCAAACAGGAAACTGGGATGGTGCCGCAGAACTTTGGCTACAAGAATCCACAAGCAGCAAACGCATTCCTGCGGGCAGAGGAGCTTACAATATGGCGATTAGTAACGAAATTAACGGCAACTTAGAAGAAGCCATTCGTTGGGCGCAAAAATCCTATGAAGATTACAACATACGGGAGGGATTAGATTACGTTAAGATCTTGCGCAAGCGTCAAGCAAAACGTCGTTTATTGGAAGTACAAGGGCGTTAATTTATAAAAAATCACTGCTTTTTTCTCGCCAAGCTATTCGCTCGTCGAACCTTTCTCAAAGCTAAAACTTCCTTTGAGTCAAGCCCTTGTGTCCTCGTACAAATATCTGTCCAGTAGGCTTCCTCTAGCCCTTTGGGCGGAGCCACTTTATCTCTCCAAAAAGGCGAGGCACTCTTATTACCATACAAAACATATCGCCTTCCTAACTTAAAAAAAAAACCACAATCCCCTTTACCCAATCCAGTGTAAATTACTACTTTTTGTCCTTTTTTCTTTCCTTTAAACAAGCGAGTAACTAGGAAAGTAACTTTATTAAAATAAGCACGTTGATTAACTTTATTACCTGAATCTTCTATTTTGATCCTAACTTCCTCTACAGAAAGAACCTTCCCAACTAAGACTAAAGTCGATCTTTTGACCTCGTCTTTCACCAACCTTGCTCCTCTCGAACAAGAACAAGCAGTTGCCTTATCCTCTACAAACAAAAGAAGCAAAACAAGGTAAACTAAGATTTTAAAATTCATATTTATAGTTTTAATACTTCGTGGAGTTTAGCTACGCTGCTACTCCGTGGTTTAGTTTTTTTATAAAAAACATAAAAACACATCTTGCGTTAGTTTGATTATCAGCT
>CALDEP010000026.1 GCA_937942475.1 uncultured Aureispira sp. | reverse complement strand
CAATTCGTTTTTTCTAGTAACAATGCTTCTTCTAATTTTATTATAACAAAAGCATTCGACATTCAATATACTTACAAATTTGTTGGTATAAAATAAAAATGCAAAAAATCCTATCAAAACAAGCTGTTTCAATAGGATTTTCAAAAAGAAAACTAAGTATAGTATAGTTACTTCGTCAAAACCATTCTTTTGCTAGTAACAATCGTATTATCAACAATCAAAGTATACATATAAATACCTGCTGGCAAATCGTTTCCAGATAGAGTAATGGAAGTTTCATCACGACCTGTTACCTCTTTTACAAATAACTGCTTGCCATCAATTGTGCAAACTTGAATTAAAGCTTGCCCTACTGCCTCTGGAACAAATAATTTAATTTGTGTTTCGTTGGTAAATGGATTGGGAATATTTTGGTATAATTTCGCTTCTAATTCTGTTGAAATTACAGCTGAATTTAAAGCCCCACGCTTAGCTTCTAATAAATCATTAATTTGTATTTGTTGCTGTGCAATTAGTTCATTTAGGCGCTCATTTTGCTCGCTCAATTCTTGTACAGATTTCACCAATGGGACGACAAATTCTGCATAACGCAAACCATAGTGGCTTTCTTCATTTTCGGGTGCATCTACACCACCAAAATGATTAAAACCTAATTCCTTAGCCGTTGCTTCTACTTCTTGCGCTATAAAACCTGTTTGATAACGCTTTTGCTTGTCAATAGCTTCATGCTCTAATTCTACACCTAAGAAATCCTTCACTGCTTTATTATCTACATAATAACTTACTGGACGCAATTGCTTGATAAAATCTAAGCCCAAAACATCTTCTTTTACTTCTTTTTTGAAACGACCATCAGATAGATTTGTCCAATTTTGATAACCGCCAATACTCTGCATCCAAGAAGCTCCTACTCTTACTTGCTGAGAAGCTGTAACCGTTGAATAAGCTCCAATTGCCGTTGAATAATTATAAGTTCCACCACTGGAAGTAGTTGCATTGTGCCCCAAGCCTACATTATAACTACCAGTAGTATTATACCTCAATGCTCGATAACCATGAGAGGTATTGTAATTTCCTGTTGTATTCCCAATAGAAGCTTCCCACCCTGAGGCTGTATTGTTTCTACCAGTTATGTTGCTATATAAAGCTTTTATTCCATATCCTACATTATAGGATCCTGTTGTATTATAAAGCATAGAACGGTAACCTGTACTCGTATTTGAAGTACCTGTTGTATTATTAATTAATGCTTCTGCTCCTATCGCTGTATTAAAATACCCTGTTGTATTTTTATTCATTGCCTCACTTCCGACAGCCGTATTTTGACGACCAGAAATATTATATTCTAGTGCATTAGCTCCTAATGCAGCATTTTCATACCCAGTTTCATTATTTCTCATTGCATAATGCCCAGAAGCAACATTTTTGCTACCCGTTATATTGTTATATAAGGACTGACTTCCAATCCCAACATTATTATAACCTGAGGTATTTAGACGTAAAGCGTAATGTCCAACACCTACATTGCTTGAACCACTTGTATTTTGCCCCGAATAGTAACCTAAAAAGGTACTTCCAACACCTCCTGTTCCTGCTCCCGTTCCATAACTAGTATTCACTTGCCCATTCACCAATCCAATAGAGCAACACAACCCAATTAATAATCCTATTTTTTTCATTGTATTTTAGTTTTAAATATTATTGAATACTACAAAAGTAGACTACCCAAAACTTTAAGTCAACGTAAAAAAAACAGTTTGTGATAAAAACCATTTTTATTTTCACCACAAACAACTCAATACCAATCCATTAAATTTATAAATTTCAATACCTTTTCTATCAAAAAAAAATCCTACTAAAACAAGCTGTTCTAGTAGGATTCTTAAAAGTAAAATCAACACGATTTATTTAGTCAAAACCATTCTTTTGCTAGTAATTTTATAAAAAAAAATTATTCACTTTTCTTAGGAGGCATTCTCTTAAAATAAAGAATAGTATGGTTAGCAATTTTAGAGGTATCTTGCGTATTTTGCTCAAAAAAGCTCCTTGTTTCTTGCCTAATTTTGCGGGGTTGATAATGATAAGAAGCATCCGTCCATGTTTCTTTTTTTGCTCTTTCATCCGTTCCTATACAATTATACGATTGGCTTTCAAAGCTGATTTGATCTAACTTTAGGCAGGTTCTTGTACAAGTTGTTTCCACAATATCTTTAAAATCAAAATCCCGATCTTCTTTGTTGTAGATTCCTGCAAGGGCTTCCTTATTTTTAATTCTAAAATTTCGTAACGTTAAGCTATCATAACTGTGTTTTTCAATCTTTAATAAGGTTTGTATCAAAGGGGTTTCTGTCATATTAGACATTACAATTTCTTGATAAACCCAATAGCCATCCTTATTAGGCTCTCCCAATTGACAGCCATACATTACGATACTATCTTGCCCGTCATTAACGGTCCATAGACCTTTTTTTCGCACACTATAACAAGAAAAATAACCTGTCATCAAAGCAATCAAGCGATTTTCTCCTCCCTTGATATTCATATAATATTCATCCAACATCGGATTGTCTACAGGGCGACTTATTTCATTTTTTTCTATAGTAGAACAAGCCGTAAAAACACAGATCATATAAAATAGCCCACACAAAAAACAAAAATATTTCATTAATATAATATTTAAGAACTGTTTAGTATTTGCAACAAAATTTAGATTTAGTGAATCAGTAAATCCTAAAAATAAATTATTAAATTAATAATAAATGGTTCTCTGACAACTCGAAGACTCAGCACAGCTAATTTTTGGGAAGGCTTAGTATTTAACCTTTTTTATAGATTTTTTTTTTAGTTATAAGTCGTAAGTAGAAAGTCGTAAGGCAATTAACTTGCAACACCTTACGACTTTCTACTTATAACCTACGACTTATAAAAAATTAGTACGCTTAAATTCATCCAAGTAAATTGAAGGCTTAGAGCATTTTGTCCAAAAGTTGTCTAATAACCAAAAAAATCTATGCTAAATATACATCAGGAAACAGCACTTGATAATGTGCTTTCATTAATTGGCGCAACAACAAGCGTTTGTATTCTACAGAGCCTCGAACATCTGAGATGGGGCTTACTTCTTTTTGAGCCAAGTCTAGCGACTCCTCCAAGAGTGCTTGATTGATCTGCTTCCCTACCAAAAAGGCACTAGTTTGAGCTAGATATTTAGGTACTGGAGCAACACCACCTGCAGCAAGTCCAGCTTTGATTACCTTTCCATGATTATTACATTCTATATTAATCGCTGTATTAACAGAAGCTATATCTAGATAGGTTCGTTTACACACTTTTTCAAAATTAAAATAATGTTTTGCTCTTGGCAAAGCAAAATTCACTTCTTGGACAAATTCCGATTCCTTTTTATCTAAGGTTTTATAGCCTTGAAAAAAGTCTTTCAAAGGAATTTCTCTCAAAGCACCATTATCATTAAGAACAATATTACTATCCAAAGCCAATAAGAAGACTGCCAAATCTCCAATTGGAGAAGCATTGACAAGGTTTCCAGCTACGGTTGCCATGTTTCTAATTTGCAAAGAAGAAATTAAATTAAAAAAATGATCGCTATTGGGGCTCAAGCTTTGTATTAATGGAGATTGTTTGAGCGCCTCTGTAGAGGTGGATGCTCCAATGTGACAATGCCCACTGGCTTTCCAGATGCCTTTCAAATCTTCACGTTGAGCAGTATGAACAATTTCAACAGGAAGCATTTCCTGTGGTCGTTGTACATACAAATCAGTTCCACCACCTACAAAGACTTTCTGCTGGTGGGTAGCTAGATTTATTTCTTTGCCTTCGTAGTTTTTGAGCCTAGCAGCAATTCCCGAAAAATAACTGGGCAAAAAGTCATTTTCTATCAACCAATCTAAGCGATTATTACCATCAAGACCTTCCAGTTCTTTTACAATATGTTCTACCGCTCGTTCGATAGATTTATAGCCTGTGCATCGACAAATATTCCCAGCGATTGCCAAAATTCCTTCTTCTTGACTTTTGCTTCCTTTAGACAAGGCAAAACCACATAAAGAGACAATAAACCCAGGCGTACAAAACCCACATTGAGTTCCGCCTTCATTCGTCATTGCCGCTTGTATCTTATTTAATCCTATAATATTAACACCTTCTACGGTAACAATGTGCTTGCTTTCAGCATTACCTAGTGGCATTAAACAGGAAGTAACTGATTCGTAAATCATTTCAGAATTGACCCTTGTTCCCACTAAAATGGTACAAGCACCACAATCCCCTTCACGACATCCTAACTTAGTTCCCGTTAAGCATTCTTTATAACGTATATAGTCTGCCAAAACCATCCCAGATGGCAAGTCAGTTTCTATAGATTCATTGTTTAAAATAAATTTAATCATATTTTCAAAAACTTTTTTTTACCGTTCGTCTTGTTACTTTCAATAAGTTAAAATATTAGCGTTCATAAAGTTACAAAAAAAAGATTTATTAACAGAAAAATAACTACAGGTTAATCATTTATTAAATAATAACTTTTTTGAGTGCAAAGTTTGTAATATTATTATTTTAAGCGTATATTTATTATGAGAAAAACAAGAAAAAACATTCATTACACATTCAATCCTTACATACTTATTCACTACAATTAGTTTCCCAACTAATATTTCATTAATAGTCTCTATTACTGTACCATTTATAACATCACTTGTTCCAATTAGGGAACACCGTACTTAGTTGAATTTCTTACAAACATCCTAGTTAATATCACGAAAGTGATAATTTCCTATCCCACAATTTTATTTAAAAATTTGTACTGTTTTTTTACGCAATATAACCTTTGAGTCTCTGCTTAATTAGACAAATTTTTGTGATTAACGTTCAAGATGAGTATATGATATACTCATTAGGAAGTCCCATGCCTAAAATTAACTATTAATAGTAGTTTTTAGTGCAAAAATCCTTAAAAAGAACTTAAATACAAAAATTATCTAAAAGGTTATTATCGCTTTTTATCCATTGAATTAGTAAATATTACTTTCTGCTATGCCTTTAATTGTTACAAAATAATTTTTAATAATTAAAGGATTTTCTGCCGTCCTTTGCAAGAAAGCAGCAGTTATTAGTAAACTACAATAGTTAAAAATAAGACTTGGTATAAGTTTATTA
>CALDEP010000025.1 GCA_937942475.1 uncultured Aureispira sp. | reverse complement strand
TAAGTGTGTTGCATTTACTCCTAAAAAAACATATTATTAAAAATCGTTAATTCTAAACAGCTTCATTAATAAAATCCAATTATAAAAACTTAAACTGAAAAATAACCTTCATGAAAAATATATTAATAAGCGCTGTTTTCTTATTTCTATTGCAAGCAACACAGGCGCAGCACCATCTAGATCAAACGTCCACGTGGGTTTATTACAAATCCGTGTGGCAAGGCCCTATAACAACGACCAATTATCGAACGATTACGATAGATGGAGACACAACCATACAAGGACAAACCTATTTTAAACGGTACATTCAAGGCGTTGACCAAGTATTAATGAGCGCAACACCTACGAATACGATTGTCCCAAGACAGTTTTTTGATTTGGTTCGAGACGATGTCAATTCTTTCTATACCAATATGAATGGGCAAGATACTGTGATCCTAGATTTTACGAAATCTGTTGGAGATAGTATATTTATTGGAAGCATTTGTGCCGATAGTCTTAGCCAAATAGATACGCTGTTTTTGGGCAGTGCCCCTTTAAGAAAATGGAATTTTTATAGTTATAATATCTTTCCCTACATTGAAGGGATTGGATCTGTAGCTAATCTTGAGTTGGGAACTCATTGTGTATATACAGGAAGTCCTGCCTACGGCTTGGTTTGTTATGAAAAACAAGGCGAACAGCTTATTTTAGATCCTAATGTTAATTGTCGGGTGTATAATTCTATTATGAATACAGCTATTGATAATATGGAGGTGAAAGTGTATCCTAATCCTACTTCTGGAGAGGTGCAAATAGAAGGTTTATCTTCTTTAGAAAAGACGATAGAAATCTTAAATATGAATGGACAATTGCTCTTTACCAAGTCATTCAATCAAGAGAATCTTAGCTTGAATATGGCTAATTATCCAAAAGGAGCTTATTTTATACGCATTACCTCTGAGAAAGGCACGCTAAGGAAAAAGCTGATTAAGATGTAAAATGATTTGACGATTTGAGAATTTGAAAATTACTATTTAGCATAAGGCATTTTCAAATTATCAAATCGTCAAATAAAACAGAGTCTATTGCAAACCACTCAAATAAGAGCCCAACAAATCTTTAAATTCGTAGCCTTCTGTAAAGCGATCTTTGCTTAATTTTTTATGTTCTACCAAAGCCCACAAGACAAATTCCATCAAGAAATAAGTATCTTCTTTTGGCGTGTTGGGTAAGTACTTCTCAATTAAAGTACTTAGTGGTTTGATGCTGTCTAATTGTGCACGATATTCTTCTTCTGGAAGCTCGTCTAACAATTCAAAACCACTTTCTTCAAAGAAGAACTCTAAAACCTCATTGTAAGGTGAGACCGCATCAGGGCGTTCTAGCTTAGAAATTTTAGGGAACAAAGTGCCAAATAATTCAACAATAGCTTCCCCAATTAAGGTTTCCGCTACAAAAGCAGCGCCTTCTTGCTCTCCTTCATAGACCAATTCTAATTTTCCTGTAATGGAAGGAATCACACCCATGAAATCGCTCAAACGAATCAAGGTCTTTTCATCCCCATTCTTCAAGGCTCTACGTTCTGCGGTACTCAACAAGTTTTCAAAAGCAGTAATACTCATTCGAGCACTAATACCACTTTTTACATCAATATAATCGCTCTCCCGTGCTTGAAAACTGATTTGTTCCAACAAGTCCTTCGCTAAAGAAGGCACATGAATCGTCTCCGTTTGACGATCATCTAGTTTAGCTTCTTGCTCTGTAATCGTTCTAGCAATCTCGATAGTTTCTGGGTAATGCGTCAAAATTTGAGAACCAATTCTATCTTTTAGAGGCGTAACAATGCTACCTCTATTGGTATAATCTTCTGGATTTGCTGTGAAAATAAACTGAACATCCAAAGGCATTCTTAATTTGAAACCACGAATTTGAATGTCTCCTTCTTGCAAGATATTAAACAAAGCTACTTGAATTCTAGCTTGCAAATCGGGCAACTCATTAATAACAAAAATACAGCGATTGGCACGAGGAATCATACCAAAATGAATCACTCGGTCATCTGCATACGTCAATTTTAAGGTAGCGGCTTTGATGGGATCTACATCTCCAATCAAATCGGCAACCGTTACGTCAGGTGTGGCTAATTTTTCAGCAAAACGATCGTCACGATGCACCCAACTAATTGGCGTATCGTCTCCTTTTTCTGCGATTAAACTCGTCGCAAATCTAGAAATAGGATTAAAAGGATCATCATTGATTTCAGAACCAGCTACAATCGGCATCCACTCGTCTAAGAGTTGCACCATCAAACGAGCCAGGCGAGTTTTTGCTTGCCCACGAAGCCCCAATAAATTGATGTTGTGGCGAGACAAAATTGCACGCTCCAATTCAGGGATAACCGTATTTTCATAGCCCCAAACGCCTTCAAAAACGGTTTCTTTACTTTTTATTTTAGCAATCAAATTATCACGCAACTCATCTTTAATACTTTTACTTTGATAACCTGCTTCCTTTAATGCACCGAATGTTTTAATCGTATTCATTGTATTGTAATTGTATAGTTTCGTTTGTTTTTTATTTGAAAGAGATATAATCCACTTCTAAGGAAAATGATCCCTCTTTTTTCTCACCATTAATAAAACCTATTCTTATAATCTCCTTTAAAACTTCTTTGGAAAGTTGGTCTCCCGTTTCTTTTCCTAGTCGATAGGCTTTAAAATCCATCAAGGACAGGGTAATTACCTCCCATTTGCCAGCACTATTGGGCAATGTTTTTTTGAAATAAGGCATGTAGAAAGGACGATAATTTTCTAAAGTTAAAGCAAAGCTTTGACCCGTCGTTTTGTATCGAATTTCAACCGTCGTGTAGGCTGATAAGTCAGTCGCTTTGAAAGGACCACGAACAGACGCAAATCCACCATTATTATCAAAAGAAATACTTCCTTCAAAGGAAAGGCTATTTTTGTTAGTAGAAACGGTTCCTTGAGAACGCCCACCCATAACGGTATCGTTAATTGCCATCCATTGCGGACTGTCCTTGTGCGTTCCAAAATTGAGGGCAAAGTTATTGTCTGAAAACATAAAGCAACTAAGAATGATTAAGGTTAATATTGACATAATTTTAAGCAATTAATTATCGAATTTTTTTCTTTCTATTTTGCTCATAATCGGTGAAAATCATTTCTCCCAAGCCTTTTAGACCAGTATAGAATGCCTTTCCTTGATTTGATTTTGTAAAATGCTCTACAAAACTCATCAAATAAGGATCTT
>CALDEP010000024.1 GCA_937942475.1 uncultured Aureispira sp. | reverse complement strand
ACAAAACGGATAGACACGTATTTTGACCACTTGAAAAAAAAATCTTATGTTATCAGGTATTAGACATGCCCACTCAGGGCTTCGATGGATTGTTCTTATTTTATTGCTTCTTGCTATTGCCAATGCCTTTAGTGGATGGCGTAATAAAAAAGCATACACAGATAAAGATAAAAAAATACATCTCTTTGCAATGATTTTTGTTCACATTCAAATTGTAATAGGATTGATTGCCCTTGTTCTAAATTGGGGATCAAAAGTAACACTTAGTATGAGCAACTTTTACATGAGAGAACACATCCCTCTTATGTTAGTTTCTATGATCTTAATAACTATTGGTTTTAGCAAATCCAAGAAAATTGCTGATTCAGCAATACGCTTCAAGACCATATTTATCTATTACACCATTACTTTAGTATTAATTTTAGCTAGTATCCCTTGGCCGTTCAGAGGTCTTGGCACTGGTTGGTTTTAGAAATTAACGATTCAACTCTATACACCTCCCTTCTAATTCATGGTTTACCGTATGAATTAGAAGGGAATTTAATGCTATAAAATGGTCCTCTTATTTAAAAAGCCCTACTTTTTTGTATGGATTCTAGTGTTTATTACTAGTTGTACCCCCGAACGCACAAAAACAATAGACGAGCTTTATGAGAAAGTTATATTCACGGATGATGCATCCAAAACGAAAATAAAAACGGGTGATCAAGTCACCATTTATTACTGCCTCAAGAATAAAGATCAACTTATTGCAAGTTCAGCCAATGCCATTGAACCTTCTGTAATTACGATTCCTCCTAGCAAAAGTCTAGACAAATTCCAATATCCCCTGACGTGGTTGGGATTAGGGGACAGTTGTGTCGCAAGCATTGCTGTTACTGATGCAAGACTAGAACTATCTGCCTACAAAGAGCATTTTAAAGCTGGAGACAAGGCAACATTTATCTATAAAATACTGAAGATCAACTAATTTTATGCGCCCCACCTTTTTTAGTTTATTAATAATAGTTTTGTTTATTTTTAGTAGTTGCCAACGTGCCGCTTGGAGAAAACAAATCAAAGGATTAAAACCTTATAAAAAAAATGAATTTTGGTACGAAAAATTTAGCAGCAAATCTGCGGGCTCACCTGCTAAAGTAGGCGAAGAAGTTCGAATTGATTATACTTTACAAAAAGGCGATCAAATTTTAGATCATTCTTATAATAGTGTTTATCCTATCTTAGTCCAAATTCCCGAAGATCGTTATGATAATTTCTTTACTAGAGCACTCAAATTAATGGCAGAAGGCGATAGCCTCCGATTATTAATCCCTGCTGCTGAGGTTCCCGAATTATTAGGACAGTATGTATTAGAATTTGAAGAAGAAGACTTGGTGACCTTTACTTATAAAATGCACCAAATAAAAACGCAAGCTAGTCTTCAATCAGAAATTTTAGCCGAGCAGGTCTATTTAGACTCTATTCGCTTGAAAGTGCCTGAGTTAATCACTCAATTCCAAAATCAAACCTTGCCTAATTTACAAAAAACGAGTTCTGGCTTGTCTTACCTTATTTTCGACAAGGGATCAGGTCCTAAAGCGATGAATGGAGATGCAGTCAGTGTGCATTATATTTGTTTTTCGGATACAGGAAAAATTGTAGATGATTCTTACTCTAATATGGTTCCTTTATCTTTTATTGCTGGAAGTCAATCTTTGATTGAAGGCTGGTCGGAAGGCACCACTTTGTTGAACCAAGGAGGCAAAGCAGTTTTGTTTATTCCTCCTAACTTAGCTTATGGTGCTCAAGGAAATGGAGATGCCATTGCCCCTAATTCTTGGGTCATCTTTTTTATTGAATTAATGGATGTTCAAAAAAAATAATCGTTCTTTGATAGCTTGTGTGATAATAATAAAAGTAAGTCCTGAAATGTACTATTTTTAGATATTAGATCCTAGATCGTTTCACTTTTAGATTTTAGACTAAAAAACTGATTTAGTCTAAAAGCGAAACAATCTAAAATTAAAAGCTCTACACAATTTGCCAAAGAACCCAAAATAATAAAAAAATAAAAATGAGATATTTACTTTTGTTTGCGGTAGCAATCGCACTAAGTTCCTGTAATACAGAAAGAAACAATCAACGTGAGATAATAACGGGAATGGAATCTGCTGTAGTCAAAAACACAGGAGATAAATTTTTGCGTCCATTAATTGCCAATTACATCCAATATCACAATGAATTTGAAGAGGATGAAATGGCGCCTATTTACCTCTATCGCTGTGCTGTTTTATACTATAGGTTGCAGAATCATAGCGAGGCTTCAAAGCATCTAGAAACAATTATAAGAATGCATCCTAAAACAGAAATTTTAGAAGATGCGTATCTTTTTCTAGCTATGATTCAAGCCAGTCCACAAGGAAGAACCTCACGTGCAGAAGAATTGTACAAAGAGTACCTGCAAAAATTTCCACAAGGAAAAGGAGTCGCAGAAGCTAATTATTTTTTCCGACCTGAAAAGGAAAAATTGCAAGACCACATTAATAGAATTCTAAAAGAGATTAACAGCTTGCCTAGAGGAGCTGAACCTAGCGAAAGTGCTTTGCAGACCTTGATGTTTACTTATGCTAATTTTGTCAAAAGCAATCCTGACAGCCCTTTGTCTGCTACCTATTGCTTGCAAGGAGCTCGTTTAGCCATTCGACTAGAAGAACATCTAATTGCCATTCAGTTTTTAGATAAAATCTATACTTCTTATCCTAATTTTGCCCAATACCCTGACGTCCTCTTGATGCTTGCGGTTGAGTACGATACCAACATTACGCTTTACCTTCGCAAAAACAGAATCGTCTCCTCGCCTCTTAATGATAATATAACGACTGCAAAGTTGAAAAACATGGATGTTATTGCCGAGGGAGGAAAATTGTACCAAGAAATTATCAAACGATTCCCTGACCATGAAGTAACAAAATCGGCTCAAGGTGGTTTGAAGAATTTAGGAAAAGAAACAGAGGTTGTTGTAGAAGAATTTATTCGCCTTCAAGACTCTATTCAAAATACACTTGGAAATTCTAAGTAAAAAAAAAGTTTTTTTATTGGGAAAAAGAGTTTATTATTTAGGTTCTTTTGCAAATCATGTGGTAATAATAAAAGTAGCCTTTGAAATTAAAATTTTTAGATTTTAGACCTTAGATCGCTTCGCTCTTAGATTTTATGTTTTAGCCTAAAAAACTAATTAACAGTAGTTTAACCTAAAATCGAAGCGATCTAAAATCTAGTATCTAAAATCTAAAAATTAGTTAAAAGCTACCTAGAATTGAAAACCCCACACGATTTGTCAAAGAACCATTATTTATAATAGAACGGCTAAAAAAAGAGCAACTGACTTGAGCTTTCACTAAAACTGTCTTTGCCTATATTCGCTATAGGTACTACCTTAGGCAAATTCAATTCCTGCTTTATGAGCAGTTTTTTTAAAGTTTCAAACTATAATTTTATGCTTTTCTTTACCTCAAAATTAGTGCTGTGCCTACTTTTAATTACAAATTTATGCTCCTCTTCAGCCAATGCACAAATATGGCAACAAGTAGGCCCTAGGTTTTTCTCAAGTGGTACTGCAACTATTGAAAATCATCATTTTGCTGTTGATAATGGAACACCTTATGTTGTTTATTCCGACCATGCTGACAATTATCTTTTGAAAGTAGAGAAATTCGATGGTATAAATTGGGTGACTATAAATTTTACTGGATTGCCTGCCATAAGAGGTGCCTACCCTAGCATTGCCATTGACAACGGGCTTGTTTATGTTGCCTATCAGGACTGGACAGCCAATAGAAGAAATACGGTACTCAAATATGATGGTACTGCTTGGTCTTATGTGGGAAGCACTGGATTTGGAACCGCAGAGGGTCGTTTTCAAAGTGTTGCGATTCATAATGGGGAGCCTTATGTTGCCTTTGAGGATTCTACCCATTCCTTTGAAGCTACTCTTATGACGTACGACGGGAGCAACTGGGTCTATGTCGGAACGCCTGGTTTTTCGGCAGGTTACTCTTTGGGGCAAGCCTATGACACCAATTTAATTTTTGAGGGAGGAACGCCTTATGTCTCTTTTATGAGTGCAAATTACTCAGGAATGCTTCCTATTACTGAAGCAGGTGTTATGAAATTCGATGGTACTGCTTGGGTTCCTGTTGGAACAACAACCAATACAGGCCCCTTAATCAATGGTTTTGAACCGATTGCTTTTCTAAATGGGGAACCTTATCTTGTTCACTCTGACGATCAGTTTTCTTACAAATTAGCGGTACAGAAATTTGATGGAACCAACTGGGTTCCTGTTGGCAATACAGGTTTTTCTCCTGGAACCGCTAGTTACAATCAGATTAAGTTTCACAACCAAACACCTTATGTCTCTTTTGTTGATCTTGGAACTGCCTCCAAAGGTTCTGTAATGCTTTTTGATGGTACAAATTGGGTTCCTTTGGGTGGGGCGCTGGGCTTTACGCAAAGTTCTATTGTTTCCCTTCAATTAGAAATTGATAACAATACACTTTTCGTTTCTTATATAGATTCTAACCAAAACATAAATCCTCTATCTATGATGTCTTACGACATTGTTACGAGCCTAGAAAACATTCAAGAGGTAAACAGCAGCTTTTCTATTGCTCCTAATCCAGTGACCAATTTGCTCAACATTTTTACCGAAGAGCAGGTAAAAACTATTAGCGTTCTAAATTTGAATGGGCAAATCTTAAAGCGAAAAACTACAGGGACTAGTATTGAGGTTGATGATTTGCCAGCAGGCACTTATTTAATTGAAATACAAACAGAAAAAGGTTTTGGCTATCAACGATTTGTTAAGTATTAATAATTGTGGTTCTTTGTTATCAAATAAAAAAAAAGCGACACCTCCTAAAAATAGAGGTGTCGCTTTTTTAAAACTATTCATTAGCAACTTAACGACTAAAAAGTGCACATCGCTAATAACCAACATAATACAATTTCTACATAAAATATTGATAGAACGAACAGTTATTTTTATAACCTTGCTTATTTAAAGCAATATTTATTTGCAGCCAATAAATCGTCTGCTATTTCTCTACGCAAAGCTTTTGTATTTAGGAAGTCATGCTTTGTAAAACGCTTAATTCCTAACATAATCACACGTTTTGTATCCCCATCTGCCCAAGCAGAAACGGCATTTTTAGCATGAATACCACAACGCTCAATCGCATCATTGATATACAATTGTGTCATTGTAATTTCCGCTTTACAAGCTTCCTCTCCACGAACGGTACAAGCTTTTAAGGTTGCTAAAACAGCTGATTCACAAATATAAATTTCAGACATGATGTCTGCCAAATTCATCAAAATTTCTTGCTCATTTTGTAGATCTTGCATCAATTTTTGAATCGTTGCCCCTGCTACTGCCAAGAATAATTTCTTTAGATTGGTTACATATTTTTTCTCATCTGCTAACAATCCATTGTCCATATCCCCAAAAGAAGGCATTCCTGTCAATTCTTTTTGAACCGCCATTGCAGGAGTCATCATATCAATTTCCCCCTTCATAACACGCTTCATCAACATGTCTACCGTCAACATACGGTTGATTTCGTTTGTACCTTCAAAGATACGATTGATACGAGCATCACGGTAAGCGCCTGCCATGTGCATTTCTTCTGAATAGCCCATACCACCGTGGATTTGTAGCCCTTCATCAGCACAATAGTCCAAACATTCCGAACCATAAACTTTTAAGATAGCACACTCAATGGCATATTCCTCTGCTGCTCCTAACAAAGCATCTGCTAGCGGTTTTCCTTCTTCTGTCAATTGGTGTTCCATGCGAGAAATATCTCTTCCACAACGATGCATCGCAGCTTCTACCGCATAAATACGAGTTGCTTGCTCTCCTAACTTATATTTGATTGCACCAAATTCTCCAATACTTTTACCAAATTGCTTGCGCTCATTTGCATATTGAATAGATAAAGTACTCAAAGACTTAGAAGCACCCAAAACCCCAGCACATAATTTAATACGTCCAATATTCAAGATATTAAAGGCAATTTTATGTCCTTTTCCAATCTCTCCCAATAAGTTTTCTACAGGAACTTTTACGTTCTCGAAGAACACTTGACGAGTCGAAGATCCTTTGATACCTAATTTTTGTTCTTCAGCACCCAAAGAAACACCTTCCCAGTCACGCTCAATAATAAATCCTGTAAATTTATCGCCATCTACTTGTGCAAATACCGTAAATACGTCTGCAAATCCAGCATTCGTAATCCACATTTTTTGTCCATTCACCAAGTAATGTTTACCATCCTCAGATAAAATCGCTTGTGTTTTAGCCGACAATGCATCAGAACCAGAAGTTGGCTCTGTCAAACAATAAGCAGCAAATTTATCACCAGCAATACAAGGTGGCAAATACTTTTGCTTTTGTGCTTCTGTACCAAAGTACAAAATTGGCAACATACCAATTCCAGTATGTGCGCCATGAGACAAAGAGAAAGAGCGTGTTGGAGCCAAAATAGACGTTAAAGCCATGTTGGTCTCAAAGTTCTGCATAAACCCTCCGTACTCTTCAGGAAATGAGGTTCCTAATAATCCTAGATCACCTGCTTCTTTTAATAATTTTGTGGTCAACTCTAGGTCTAGCTTTTCTATTTGAGCTGTAACAGGAAGAACCTTCTTGTCTACAAATTCCTTAGCCATTCCCAGCACCATATTCTGCTCCTCTGTCAAATCTTCTACTATAAATGCAGTTGAAGGGTCGGTCTCTCTTATTAGAAACTCACCACCTTTCAATAATTGTTTTTCTGTGTCCATCATCATAATTTTAATTGATTGAATTCTTTTGATGTATTATTAATTAACTTTTTGGTTAAATTCTGTTTCTATGAAACGAACAAAACTAGTAAAATGTTCCGTAAAAAGAAATTTTCTTCTAAACTTTCAGTAAGTTTTGAAAATAAAATTTCTTCAACGTATACGCAACACTTTACTAAGATCCAATTCTGATAAGTAAAAAAATCCTAGTTCAATTGATAATTATATCTGACATTATGCAAGAAAATTTTGATTGACTATTAAAACCTGTCTTCCAAAGTAAATTAACTTCGCTGCTACTTACGTGGTGAGAATCCTAGACTTGCTTATTTAAACACTGCTAGAATGTTAGTGCTTCCTGATCTTTTTAGTTTTTTGATAATTAAAAATAAAGCGTTATGCTACATTTTTTACCCTTACTTTAAACCCTTGAATACTAAAATCAAAGGCTACTAACCAACAGGAGTTATAAGTTAGTAACTTCTATTTCTTATTACTCTACACGATCGTTTTTGTAAAAGTGAAACGATCTAACATCTGGTTTAAAAAAGCCCCTACTGTCAAATTTTAAAAACCGTCGTGTAGAGTAATTTCTTCTAATAAAGCGGAAAATAATTCTTCTACATCCTTATATTTCAAAGGCGATGAAGGTTGCCCTGCCCAAAAGGCACTATAGCCTAATTCATTGTTTTCCAAAGCCTTTTTCCTTAAAGAGCTCAAAAACATACTTTGAATTGGATAAGGGGCTACTTTCTTTTCTTGCATCAATGCAGCAGATAAATTAGTTTCAATTGCTCTGGCTAATCGCCCTGTAAATACCTTTGTTAAACTAGTCTTCAATACTTCCTCAGACAATAATAGACGCTTATGTAAGGCAGAAGCATTAGAGGCTTTTGTTGCCAAAAAAGCAGTTCCCATCTGCACACCAGAAGCACCTAAATCTAGCATTTTAGCAATATCTTTTCCCCTTGTAATTCCTCCTGCCGCAGCGACCGGCAGTTTAACATTTGGTACCAATACTTGCACTAAAGCTTCCGTTGTCATCGTCGATTTTTCTGGTACTTCTAAAAAAGAAGCCCGATGTCCCCCAGCCTCTATTCCTGACGCAACAATACAATCTAGCCCAGATGATGCTATATATTTGCCTTCATCCAAAGTCGTTGCCGTTCCTATTATTTTTATATTTTTTTGTTTTAATGCCTTGATAATTTCTAGATCAGGTACTCCAAAAATAAAACTAACAACAGGAGGATTAGCTTCCAAGACAGCTTCTATTTGTGTCTCAAAATTTTGTAATTGGGGTTCTAAAAAATCAGGCAACTTAAGTCCTAAAGCGTCAAAATAAGGTTTAAAGACACCTTTCAGCTCCTCAAAGTCTTCCAACGTGTAGTTCGTTATCGCCTCTTTATAAAAAGGAACCCATAAATTCAAAGCATACGGTTTAGAAGTTTTTTCCTTAATCTGTTTATCAATTTCTAGAATTTGATCAGGAGAATACGAATTCAAACCAAAGGAACCTAAGCCTCCTAAATTGGAAACTTTAGAAACCAATTCGACGGAAGAAAAACTTCCGCCAAATGGTCCTTGAATAATTGGATATTGAAGCTTTAATTGTTGTGTTAAGCTTGTTTTATTCCACATGAGCAAATAATTTATTTACAATTTTCCAATTCCCATCAATAACCGTCAAGGATAAAAAATCATAATAATTATAACCTAACATAGGTACATGAGCTTTTACTATAGCTACGGTTCCTAATATTTCAATGCTAATAATTTTCATTAAAAATGCCTCGCCTAAATCACTTGGAGACTTTCTAGACTTAACTCCTTCTAAATACTCCTGAACAGGTTTGCAATAAGGAATCTTATTATTCATATCGCCATAAATAAGGACATTTTTATCAAACACTTCTTGCAATTTAAGAATGTCCCCCTTATAAATCCCCTTAAAATAATCCGTAATAACCGATTCTATTTTTGCTGCTTTTTCTTTATACATAATTTATTATTTAAATAGCATGTCCAATGGTATGACCACCTGCAACATTAAAAGTCTCCCCTGTTACAAAATCTGCTGTTGCCAAATAATAAGCCGCTTCTGCAACTTCTTTTGCCTCTCCTATCCGATTGAGCAAATGCAATCCTGCTAAACTATCGGCATCTTCAACGCCCATTTTTCCTTGCAATGGGCTTCTGATAATACCTGGTGCTATCGTATTTATCTTAATATTGCTTTTTCCAAATTCTGCCGCCAATTGCCTTGTCAAAGCATGAATCGCTCCTTTACTAGTCAAGGGAGCTGTCGCAGGAAAACCAGCAATCGCATGATCCACCAACACCGTTCCTATATTAATAACAGAGCCATTACCTTGTTTTAGCATTTGTGGAATGGCCGCTTGTGTCATAAAATAAGTTCCTTTTAGATTCGTCGTCCAAAAGAAGTCTAAATCGTCATTCGTAACCTCTAAAAATGGCTTGGGAGCAAAAACACCTGCATTATTAATCAATACATCTACTCGACCAAATTTATCTATAGCCAAGTCAACTATTTTCTGACCAACTTGTTTGTCCCCAACATTTCCAGCCATGTAAATAGCATTTTTCGGTCGTCCTAAATCGTTATATGTTGCTTCTAATTTTTCTTTGTGCAAGGAATTCATAACAACATTGCTGCCCTTTTCAATAAATAAGGTAGCCATTGCTCGCCCAATGCCTGTTGAGGCACCTGTAATAATAACTGTTTTACCCTTCATGATTCGATGTTTGAATTGTTGAATATTGTTTTCCATTGATCCCCCAATTATCTACTGGAATTTCTTCAATAACTACATGGGTTGTTGCAGGGTTTTTATGTAGTACATCGACTACTAATTGAGTCGCACCTTTAATTAGCAACTCTTTTTGTGCTTTGGTAACCCCTTCATTGGTTACCTTAATATTAATGTATGGCATAGTAATTTGCGTTTATAACACTTAATTGTTTAAATAATTATAAAGCAAAATTAGAGTAAAGGCATCGAAATTCGAAGGAAGTAAATCACCAATAGAAAGTGAGGTAGGTCACTAGTTATTCTTTGTACAAGCGACTTAATGTTTCTCTAGAAACACCTAGATAAGCGGCAATTGTTTTCTTGGAAATGCGTTGAAACAACTCGGGATATTGTTTAAACAATAATTCATAGCGTTCTTTTGCAGAGCTTTTGAGTAGGTTTAGGATTCTTTCTTGCAAGGCAATGTAACCTTTCTTTGTTTTTTTAGCCCAAAACTGTTGCATTTTAGGCATTTCTGCCATTAGCTTTTCCTTATTCTCATAAGTAATATAAAGCAAATCACAGTCCTCTAAACAATCAATAGATAATTTTGCTACTGTTCTATTTTCAAAAGCACCATAATCCGTCACCCACCAGTTTTCCATCGCAAATTGTAGGATGTATTCTTTTCCACTTTCATCTATAAAAGACGATTTCAAACAACCTTTAACCACCCAAAACTCTTTGTTCGTTGACGCTCCTTCTTGGACAATGTATTGAAATTTTCGTCGCTTCATATTTTCAAAATGTTGCAATACGTAATCAAATTCGTCTTGGCTTAAGGTTGTTATTTCGTGAATATGCTGTTGAAGTGGATGCAAGTTGGCTCTTTTTAAATCAATTTGAATTGTTAGATCTGAAGTCAACATCAAGATAAAGCTTTCCCATTTTATTGCAAGGAAATTCCACTAGAATTTCTATACTTGCATTCGATAATGAATCCATACTATTCTCAATGGATTTTTATACCTTTGGACGATCACTTAAGTAATCCTACTTATTTACAAGCAACAATACTATGTTAATAGATACTCACGCACATTTGTATGCGTCCCAATTTGAAGAAGACAGAACGGAAATGATTCAACGTGCCTTTGACAATGGCATCGAACATTTGTTCTTACCTAATATAGATTCTGACTCCATTCCTGGCATGTTAGCCTTAGAAGAAGCGTATCCCAAGCAATGTCATGCCATGATGGGCTTGCATCCTTGCTCGGTAGATGCCAATTATAAAGAAACCTTGGCGATGATGGAAAAATGGTTTGAGAAACGCCCTTTTTGTGCCGTTGGAGAAATTGGTTTGGATTATTACTGGAGCAAAGAATTTATTGCCGAACAAAAAGATGCTTTTCGCACGCAATGTCGTTGGGCAAAAGAGCTAGACATTCCAATTGTCATTCATGCACGTGATTCTTTGGACGATCTAATTGAGATCGTACGAGAAGAAAATACGGATAACTTTAGAGGTATTTTCCACTGTTTTGGTGGAAGTATTGAACAAGCCAATCAAATCATTGAGCTTGGCTTCTTAATGGGCTTGGGAGGTGTTTTGACCTTCAAAAAAGCCAATTTAGGGGCTATTGTAGAGCAAATTGACCTCAAACATTTGGTCTTAGAAACCGATGCGCCTTATCTAACACCAACGCCTCATCGTGGCAAACGCAACGAGAGTGCTTATATCAAGCTTATTGCTGAGAAATTAGCGGAAGTTAAAGGCATTTCTCTAGAGGAAGTTGGAAAGGTGACTAGTGCTACTGCTTTGGAATTATTTGGGGTAAAGTAGAACTTTTTATTCAAAATATTGCTTGTACCATTTCTATAATAATGGGATCTAAACTATTTAGAATGCTTTCTTTATAACGATCAAAGAATAAGCGGTTTGTGGTGTGTTCAATTAATACGCCATAACCTGTTTTTATAATCGCTTGTTCTTTGATTATTTTATAACTTACTATCAAAGAATATCCCGTACACATATATCCTGGCTTATCATTAAATAACTCAATACTACTAAAGGATAGAACCCAATCTCCCATCGGGAAATACTCCATCTCCTCTTTTGTTTTCACTTGCTCTAAATGGTTTATCAACATCCATTTCAAAGCTAATTCACTGTCCCACTTAAAGTCACTTAGAATCAACTCTAAAACTTGTAGATTACTTTCTGGTAAATTCACCTTTAACATTTCTTTTATTAAGACTTCATTTTCCATTTTAAAAACAATCATTATTTGGTTTTCAATCTAAATGTAACCCCTCCTCCCAAACCACAAGCTAACATATAAGCGCTATACGCTCCATCTCCTAGCCCTGTCAGATCAAACATAGGTGGACAATTATTAGCCCACCAAGTATTTTTAAGCGACACTCCATCCTCATTAGAAAGAGAAATATCGGTTACTGTTCCGCCACAAGGCATTAAAAGAAATGTTTTTTTGAGTTTTAAATCTCGGTAAAACGTCAAGGGTTCACAAGCTCCTTTACCTGTTTCGCAACCTTCCCAATAGGTCTGATCAATATTTAATAAATTCACCTTTTCGGCTCCTTCCAAAGCATTATAATTAGGATAGTGGTAATAATTTTTGATAGAAGTCCGTCCCTCATACTTTAATAAAGTCAATAAAACGGGTTCAGAATCATGGTTTATTCCTTTATATTCGGCATATCCTACTGAAATAGTTCTAGCATCCAAACTTCCTTCTAGAACTTTTAATACGTTGTATTTAGCTATGTAAATTTTACTCCCCTCGCCTGCTTCTACCTTTTGGGCTAAAATCCTCAATGTATCAGGAGCCTTTTGACCAAAGCAATTATTGGAGAGTAGTATTAGGATACAAATCAGGTATTTCATAAAGATGGATTAGGTGTTATTGATAATCTTTAAACCTACAAAAACCTTTCCTTTTCCAAGTTTAACGACGTCTTCCTCCAGAGTATTCCATCGCTTCTCCTTTCCCAAATCCATAACTAAATCCAAGGGTGATAAAACGTCCTCGTTGCCCAAAACTATAGATATAAAAATCTTCTTGCGCTATTTCTGTTTCTCGAATACGAGTTGCCAATAAATCTCGAACACTCAAACTAATGACCGCTTTTCCTTTTAAAAGCTTTTTTCGAACGCCTATATTAAGGGTGAAATTATCTCCAACCGTACTTTGTACCGTTTGATAAACCGAACGATAATCGCCCATTAATTCCAAGTCAATGTCGTAAGGCAACTTAAATTTGGTGGTCAATTTAGAAGACCATTGGCTGGCATTAAAGTTAAAATCATTCGCTCCAAAGGTTCCTTTTCGGCTAAAGTAGTTGTAATTAAAATCACCATTAATAGTCAACCATTTTAGAGGCGTGTATTTTGCATTAAATTCTACTCCTGTTGCATTTCGCTCGCCAATATTCATTGGCATAAAGGTATTTACATTGTCCTCAAAGGTAGAGACTCGCTCAATCACAGCAGTTGTGTAACGATGATAAACACTTAAATTCAAAGAGAGTTTATCTAAAATATAAATCCCTGTCAACTCATAAGAATCGGTAAATTCTGGCAATAAATTTGGATTTCCTGAACGAATAGTGAAGTTATTACGAATGTTAAAAAAGGGATTCAAATCCCACAATCTTGGTCTAAAAATACGTCTAGAATAGCCCAATTGCATCGAAAATCGTTCGTTGATTTTGTAAGATGCGTGTGCGCTAGGGAATAGATTGGTATAATTCTGTTCGTTCGTTTCATTGGTATTCACTAGAAAGGTTTTCAAATCAGTGTTTTCTACTCTTAAACCCAATTTGACGCCCCATTTTTTATCTTCATAAGATCCTGTTGCATAAAAAGCAAAGACCTTTTGATCGTATTCAAACACATTGGTCAAACCTTCATTGGGTACCCAATTATCGTTGACTAAGTCCGACACGGCATAGTCATTACTAATATCCATAATGACATATTGACTCCCTAATTCCATCGTTATTTTCTTGGAAAAAGGCTTTACATAGTCTGCCTGAAAGGTATATCGAGCTTCTTGAAAAGACGTATTGGTTTGTTGATAAGAATCCGCTAAGGTTCCTGCTGTGGTTACGTTTTCAAATTCAGAATCTTGTATCTTACTAAAGAAATTTCCCAAAGCACTAATTTGTAAGGTATGTTCTTTATTGTCTTTAAATTCGCCCTTATAAATCAATTCGTATTTCCCTTTTGGATTGGTTGCGCCCGTCGTTTCTTTTCGATACCATTTTGCAACCGTAAAGTCATTGATGTCCAATTCTTCAAAATTGGTTTGCGATGGTTGGCTCTCTATTTCGTAGGCAAAATTCCCTGAAAGCGTCAAGACATTTCGATCATTAATATGATAATCTGCCCCTAATAATACATTAAAAAACATTTCGTTTCTATAATCGATCCCTTCACTCAAAATACTGGTTCCAGTCACCAAATTTTGATTAATATTTTTACTCGTTCTAGGAAGAGAGCGATAGCCCGCCCCCACTTGGCTAAACAAATTAAATTTCTCTGTTCGTTGATTCAAACTAAATCCAACACTATGATTGTGTGGGTAACCCGTGTTCAAAGAAATAGAACCATTCATACCTTTTCGTTCTTCTTTTTTTAGAACTATATTGATAATCCCAGCCGTTCCCTCGGCATCGTATTTGGCAGAAGGATTGGTCACAACTTCTATTTTTTCGATCATATCAGCCGTGATTGATCCTAAGGCATTGCTCTCATCACTTGCCAAAATAGAAGGTTTGCCATTGATTAATATTTGAACACCAGTAACGCCTCTCAAACTCACCTGCCCTTCTATATTAACATCTACAGAAGGAACATTATTTAGCAATTCTAAAGCACTCGCTCCTGTACCACTCAAATCTTTGCCGACATTAAAGACCTTTTTGTCTAGCTTAAATTCCATTTGAGATTTTTCTGCTTGTACCACAACACCGTCCAAAACTTCCCCATCTTCAGACAATTCGATTATTCCAAGAGCAGCAATCCCATCTACCACAGAGATATTTGTGATTTTTTGCGTTTTATAACCAATAAAACTGATTTCTATATAAAAGTTACTAGAATCAACTTTAAGTTCAAAACTTCCATCCTCTTTAGTCGTTGTGCCTGTAATAAGGCTTTTTGTGGTTTCGTTTGCCGCCATAACCGTTGCAAATTCAACTGGACTTTGGCTGTTTTTTTCAATGACTTGACCAATTATAGTAATGCCTTGTTTTGTTTTCGTTTGAGCAGATGTACTTTGTACGAAACTAAAAAACAGGATTAGGTATAAGATTGGATTAACTATAGATTTCATTATAATTGCTTTTTTTGCTAAAACAGAATACATATTTTCATTCCTTAGGCTACAAATAAAGCTCGATAAAAGCAGAAAAAAAAATCAATTCTCTGAACAGCAGTTTTAATTGGATGAACGACATTTTAATCTAAAATAAGTCCCCCCTAAGCTGTTCACGGGCTTGAAAATGTCGTTTAGCCTATTTCTGTTGAAAATGTTTGTAAAAAGGTTTAGTTTTGAGATTATGAAAAAATACCTCAAAAAAACGCCCCCTTCGCTCAAAGAATTGATCTTTCAAATCGTCTTAACGATTGTGGTTTTTTTATTCTATGCTATTGATAGAAAAAACCCACAGATTGAAGGCTATGAATTTGCCTTTTTCCTAAGCCTCGCACTCTCTGCATTTTTGATCAATTACATTTTGTTGCCTTTTTTCCTTTACAAAAAAAAATACCTCTATTTCATCCTATCCTTAGGACTCGTGATTCTTGCAGCTGTTTTGATGGAGGAATTAATTTTGGAAAAAATATATTTTCCAGATACGAGAGGCAGTAAATTTTCTAACATTTTTCATACCTCCATTGGTATCTTACCTGTTGTTGCGATTCTAGTAGGATTCAAATTTGGCTGGGATTTAATTGAGAAGCAACAACAATTAGACGATTTAAAAGCGACGGTTAAAGAAAGTGAGCTTCAGTTTCTAAACTCTCAAATTAATCCACATTTCTTATTCAATAATTTGAATAATTTATACGCTCATGCCATTGAAGAATCGCCCAAAACACCAGAAATCATCCTAGATTTGGCAGCGACCTTGCGTTATATGTTATACGATTGCAAAGCCACTTCAGTCGCTCTAATAAAGGAATTGGAACATTTAGATAAATTCATTAGTATCAGCAAATTACAAATAGAAGATAGAGGGTTTGTCAATTTTACTTATCCTAGTATTTCGAGCCAATATCAAATCGCTCCTTTAATCTTAATCGTTTTTGTAGAAAATGCATTCAAGCATAGTACTGCTAGCCTATTAGAAAACATTCACATCAATGTGGAAGTACAAATTACAGAGGCTGGCTACTTGAAATTTTCTTGTATTAATTCCTTCAACACACAATCTAATGTAGACAATTTATCGAATGGAATTGGCTTAGAAAATGTCCAAAAAAGATTACAACTTTTATATCCCAATGCGCATACCTTAGATATTCAACAAGACGAACAGGAATACAAGGTCTTTTTGTCTTTGCAATTAAAAGCTAGGATTTAATTTTTATATATCTTCTTGATAAAGCCCTCCTTATAAGCCCTTCCAATAGGAACTTGTCGATCACCTGATAGGTAAACTTGATTCCCTACAAGCTTCTCGATTTTTATTGTATTTATAATAAAAGACTTTTGTACTCGTACAAATTGATCGCTGTTTAATTGTTCCTCCCAGTAGCGCAAGGGTTCAGAGGATAAATATTTTTTTTGAGGTAAGAACAGTTCGGTATAATCACCATCAGATTTGATGTACAGTATGTCATCTACTCTAATTTTAATATGCTCATAGCCTGACTTTATGAATAAAGACGCTGCAAATTCAGGCGCTTTTTCTTGATTTTTAGAATTGGATGTAGAAGTGACTTTTTCAGGAATCTTTGAAATCGCTTTAATAAAACGTTGAAACGAAAATGGCTTTAATAAATAATCCACAACACTCAACTCATAACTTTCTAGGGCATAATCAGGGAAAGCAGTTGTTAGAATAATATGCGGTGGATTCGACATTGCTTTTAAAAAATCAATTCCTGAAATTTTGGGCAAGTGAATATCCAAAAATATGAGCTCAACAACATTCGTTTTGAGAAACTCAAGCGCTTCAATTGCGTTGGAGAAGCTGCCTTGTAATTCTAAAGTACCAACCTCTTGTATGTACTTCTTTAGAATGCGTTGCGCAGGCGCTTGGTCTTCTATTATAATACAATTTATCATACTATTGATGCTTTAGCCAAAGGTGTTTTGAAAATTGGAATGGATTGGAAAGATAAAAAAATCAAAAAACAAAGCCTCTATTATCCCTGTTCTATTTGATAGTTTAACAAGTGTTATCACAGTCTTAATGCTAAAAAAAGCGAATTGAAAAAGGATTTCCTTTTTTCAATTCGCTTCTGAAAGACGTTTCTTGATTATAATACTTAATATTTTACTCTCTCAATCGAGGATCCAAGGCTTCGGTCAAGCCCTCTCCTATTAAGTTAAAGATAGTTACCGTTATAAAAATGGCAAAGCCTGGAAAAATAGCCAACCACCAAGCAGAGAATTTATCTCTTGACAATTGCAACAAAGAACCCCAAGTCACTTGGTCATCAGGAATTCCAACACCAATAAAAGACAAAAATGCCTCGGTCAGAATAGCCGTTGCTACCCCAAAAGCAATCGCAATCAAAACGGGTGCTAATGCATTCGGCAAGGCATGACGCCATATAATTCTAAACTCACTATATCCAAAAGCTTGAGCAGCTTCAATGTATTCTAAACGTCGAATTCTAAGTAATTCTGCCCGAATAAACTTAGCAATCCCAGTCCAACTTACGGTACCAATAATCACCATGACAAATAAAACCGATGGCTTTTCTATAATGGCAACAATCGCTAGAATTAAAATTAAGAGTGGAATAGAATTCACGATTTCTATAAATCGCATGACGATAATATCTAAAGGTACAGTTACTTTTTTGCCCAAGATAGGAATTTTTTTCAGGGGTATGGACAGTAAATTTGCCACGGATAATAAGCCAATCAACCAAGCCAAAATAAGTCCTAAGCCACTTAATAGTTTTCCATTTCCAATCAAATCTCCAATGGCATAACCATTCGTTATAAACGCAAAAAAGAGCGCTAAAATAAAGGCTAAGATATTCAAGGCAATTCTAATTCTAGAAACCTTCAAACGGTCGTCTCCAAAGTAACCCGAAATAGCGCCAAAAAACAAGCCTATTAAAGTTGCAATAGACATTGCCACCAAACCAACCAACATAGCGGTTCTAGTACCGTGAATCATCCCTGCGGCAACATCTTGTCCAATTCGCTCGGTTCCTAAATAATGCCAACCTCGATTAGAACCTTCCTCAAAATCTTGTTCGCCAAAGGGGCTTTTAAATTTATTATTCCTAGCATCTCGTGTGGTTGCAGAATAAGTAATTGGTGGAAAAATCACATAATCGTATTCTTGTTCCAACCATTTGGTAGAAACAAACTTCTCGTCCCAAGTGGACAAACCTACATCTACAAGGTATTGATGAAAGATTGGAAAATGTGCTTCTCCATCTAGTTCACAGTATACAGGACGCTCGTTCGCTATAAAATCAGCAGATATTGCAATAAATAGAATGACATAAAAGATACGTAAAGACCATACTGCCAACCTATTTTTATAAAATTGTTTTCGCACGATTGACCAATACCCTCTTTCCTCCGAATCTTCGATGGCTTGGGTGATTAGATCTGTCCTTTTTTTATTTAGAAAAAACATACTCAATTATTTAAAAGATACACGTGGATCAACAATAGCATACAAGATGTCTGCAATTAAATTACCAATCATCGTTAAGATTGCCGCAAACATTACGATGGTAAATACAACGGGCCAATCTCTGGTTACAATAGACATCAAGGCTAATTGTCCCATGCCTGGTATCGCATAGATCAACTCAATAGCAATCGACCCTGACAATGCTCTTGGAAAAACAGAACTAAACAAGGTTATAATAGGAAACAAAGAATTTCTAAACGCATGTTTCCAAATTACTTTTCTTTCACTCAAACCTTTTGCTCTTGCTGTACGAATGTAATCCTGTCGAATGACGCCTAACATGGAACCTCTCATTTGACGAGATAAATACGCAAAAGAGCCATAAGTGATACAAAAAATAGGCAAGGCTAAATGATGGGCAACATCTATAAATCTCATCCAAAGCGTTGTGTCTGGATCTTCTGCTAAATCTAAATCTTGTGCTCCACTAGTTGGAAACCAGTCCAACATTTCACTATACTCTGCTGTCGTAAAGAAAACCAAGAGGATCGTTCCAATCCAAAAACTTGGCAAAGAGTATAAAATAAATAAGACGCCTGTATTAATATTATCAATCACCTTCATGCCCTTTAATTTCCACATAGCACTTTTCACGCCTAGTGGAATAGAAATTAGGTAAGAGATTAAGATTCCAAAAAAGTTCATGATTAGCGTCCAATACAAAGCATCTTTTAACTTAATCGAAACTTCTTTTCTATCTATATAAGAACGTCCAAAATCGCCTCTCAAAAACCCTTTTCCAGTATATCTAACTAAATTCTCAGATAAAGAATCTCGTTCAGAAGACAGCACATCAATAGATACTTGTAGGTTTGTTTGATCTTCTAGGTATTCCTCAATTTGTACTTCATTGGTCGCAAACACTTGACGCAAGCTATCAGGACTTGCATTGGTTCTTGCACTATCTAACTCTTCTTGAATCGCATAGTTTCGTCCTCTTAGTTTACTAATAGAATTATTTAAACTACGCTTTTGAGGGACTAGCGCTGTAATTTCTGAAGATAAGTTTTCGATTCTATAATGGTCAGAACTATCCACGGTACTAATCCAAGGATAATCTCCAAACATCCACGTATGATATTGGGTACTGGCTCCATACCATCGAATGGTAGGAAGGTATAATTTTAGTCGGGTTGGATTCGCTTTGAGATAGTTGTATTTGTCGATTAAATTGTTCCAATCAGATTGAATGGTTTCCATTCCATTGTTGGGCGTTTCCAAAGAATCTTTGAGTAAATTTAGTTTGAAAACGATGACTCCATCTTCATATTCATTAAACAAGTCATTGATACAATTCCTTGCCGTACCTTCTACAGAATATCGAGCATTCTCTATATCTGCTGTTTTATAATAAATAGCTTTAAGTGATTGGTAATAATCCATTACCGCATCAGCGTTTCCATACGCATCAATCAAGCGACTAATTGTTTCTCGATGATTTCGTTTACTAATCTTATATAAATCAGTTGGGTAGGCGGCAGATGTAAGCAAAAAATAAAAAGATGGCTTGTCTAAGCCTAAACGTTCTGCTACCTGTGCATACGCTTTTTCCCCATTCACCAAATCTGACCGTTGTCCAACGCCATTGCTATCATTTCCTCCCATTACAACCAATACTGGATCTCCAGGCGCCATTTTACTTAAGCCAAAAATAAGTAGAGAAATAGCAAAAAAGGTTGGAATAAAAATCAATATACGCTTAATGATATATTGAAACATTGTTTCTTATTATGTATGTATTAGCTGATAATATTTGTGATGATAAAAGTTGTTCCAAACAACCTTTTAGACTCCTATCATTTTTCAATAAAGTCTTTTACTCCTAAGAGCGCTCAAAAATAGATAATCCTTTTGTATTTAAGGAACTTTGTTGAAATGATTTTAAAGAAAAGTAAGTGTGTGAAAAAATAACAAACCTTATAAATTATTTTTCTTTAAGACCAATAAAGGAATAAGCGTCTCAAAAGCCATTTTTTGCGCTTTACTATATTGTACTATTTTTTGGAACGTACTACGTACAGAAGCAACGGTTACTAATAAATGCAAATTATTATTATAAGCAAAAGCGTGCAAGGCAGAACCATAATCTTCTAAAACAACATGGTTTTCATTTTCCAATTTTTCATACTTAGCCTGAGGCAAATGTGTTACATGAAGCGCTGCTTTAAAATCCGCAGCGATTTGCTCCACCTGCGGATAAACGGGTCTCCAAGTAGCATCTATAGGAGTAATGTAAGCAATGTTTTTAATTTCTTGGAACACAATTCCTTTAGGCACGACCAAGACAGGCACATTGCTTACGCCTTCGATGGTGTTTGAAATAATTGTTCCCCAAATAATCTTCTTAAAACTACTGCTGCTATCTTTTGTTCCTATTATAATCAAGTCCAAATTAGCTTGTTTATTGGCATAAATAGCAATCATTTCTTTGGCATAGCCCAAAGTAACTTCTTGTTTGATGGGCACTTGTTTAACATCAAAAGCATTTACCCAGTTTTTAAGCATCCGTTGAGCCGCTTGTTTTTGCTCTTGCATCAATTGATGGCGCAGAATTCCAGGCACCAAAATATCCATATTAGGTTCACAAATGTGCAAGACATCTATTTCAGCACCAAAGCGTTTCGCAATTGCAAGCGTGTATTCAAACGCTTTTTTAGAGCTTTCGCTACAACTGGTTGGAAATAATATTTTTTTTATGGTAGGCATATCAAATGATCTGTAGTAATGAGGTTGTTTATAATTAACGATTTTTAATAATATGTTTTTTACGTAGAAATGTATACAGCATTTAAAAAAGGGCATAGCCCTGACACTATTATTAAAAAAAAACAAATAAAATGCTAAAAAGGGCATCGCCCTGGCACCATTTCTAAAAAAGATAAAAGGGCATCGCTCTGGCACCCTTTATCTGAAAAAAACATCTGAATATAAAATAATGAATCCCTACTCTTCTTATCTTGATCTTGTATGAATGGTGACGAAGCGATGCTTCTTATACGGTATGCGAGGCATTCTATTTTCTATCAATGGGTCCGAAGCTAACGCTCCTATTCCAATGAGGTATTGCTCTCTCCAAGTTTCATTGGAGATTTTCAACCTCCAAGCTTTGTTGTTGATTTCTAAGTAACAAGCCTTATTGGAGATTTTTAATTATAAACAACTCCAATATTATTTAACTATAAAATAGTCTGTGTTAAGAAGAATAGACAAATTTGGCTTATCAACAATATAATACATCTTCATTCAAAAATCAAACTTTGTAATTTCTTATCTTAATCCGATTAAAAGTAATGCTAAATAAACGTAAAAAGTGGCTATTTCTAAACGAAATAGCCACTCTTTGTCCTTTAGGTTATATAGTCGTCTTTCAGACTTAACGAGTCGCTTCAAAAACAGTACTTTCTGTGTTATCTGGCCAGAATGGAGATTTTTCCAATATGCTCCCTTCAAGCCTCAAATCATTTGCACCGATCGTTGCATCCATAGACAAAATCCATTGATTGATTTCCATTTCACCCGTTGTCTCGTCCAATGTAGCGGTTAATAAATCGTTTGCATCAATAGAAAAATTCCCTGTATAATTAAACGGTACTACTGTGCTACTAAAAGTCATTGTACCTGTTCCATTAACGACATTGGTAAAGGAGATAGAAATATCAGCCTGTGCAATATCATCTTCTGGAGTTCCATTTTCTATCCAAGAAACCAACGTCCAATCTCCAGTAGCATCCCCTGCTACATTTGTGTTGGTATTTGAATCTTCTTTTGTACAAGCGTTAAAGAAGAACAGTAAAATAACAAATGGAAAGAATAATACTTTGATGTTTTTTCGCATGGTTTTATGGTTTAAAAGCTTGATTTAATGCTACCTACAAGCTATTTAAAGCTTTCGACTTCTCAATTTGATAATTGGAATAATGACTTCTTCCAAAGAAATACCACCATGTTGGAAAGTATCTTGATAATACTTATTGTAATGATTGTAGTTGTTTGGATATAAGAAAAACTTACTGTTCTTAGCAAAAATAAATGTTGAACTAACATTTGGAGTCGGTAATTTAGCATCAATTGGACGACGAACATCCAAAACATCTTTGCGATCGTACTGTAAGTTTTTACCTACTTTATAACGCAAATTTGTTGTTGTTTCTCTATCTCCAACGACCTTTGAAGGCTCGTTCACTCGAATACTTCCGTGGTCTGTTCCAATAAATAACTGAACATCATGCTCGGCAATAATTTTGAGCGCTTCCCAAATCGCAGAATGCGAAAACCAAGAACGAGTTAAAGAGCGATATGCTTTTTCATCGCTAGCCAACTCTTTCAAAATTTCCATTTCGGTACGAGCATGGGACAACATATCTATAAAGTTATAGACGATTGCTGTAAAATCGTTGTTCAAGCAATTTTGAATGTTGTCTACTAGTTGCTTGCCTTTTTCAACGGTTGTTATTTTATAATAAGCATGTTTTACAGGCTTACGGAACGTACGGCGAATTTGCTCGGCAAGCAATTTTTCTTCGTACAGGTTTTTGCCACCTTTTTCATTATCATTCAACCAATACTCTGGGTAATATTCTTGAATATCACTCGGCATTAAACCTGCAAAAATAGAATTACGACTGTATTGTGTCGTTGTTGGTAAAATACTATAAAAATAATCTTCTTCCTCTACTCGGTAATATTCTGAAACAATCGGCTCAATAATTTTCCATTGATCGTAACGCAAATTATCCAACAGCAAAAAGAAAGTTGGACGATCTGAACTTATATCTGGAAAGACCATAGAACGCAACAAATCATGTGACATCACAGGAGCCTTGTCGTCATTGTTCACCCAATCCAAATAATTGCGCTCGACATATTTAGAAAACTCTGAATTGGCTTGTTCTTTTTGAGTCGCCAAAATTTCGGACATACTCGTGGTATTCGAATCGTCCAATTTGAGTTCCCAATGAATAATTTTTTTATAAATTTCCGCCCATTCTTGGAAGTTCAACCCACTGTTGATTTCCGTAAAAATTTTGCGAAACTCTTGTTGATAATCGGTTGCTGTCTGTTCCCGTACTAAACGATCTGAATCAATTAGTTTTCGGAGAGAAGTCAAGATTTGCACTGGATTAACAGGCTTAATTAAATAATCACTAATTTGAGAACCAATTGCCTGTTCCATCACCCCTTCTTCTTCATTCTTGGTAATCATAACAACAGGAACATTCGGCAAAATTTCTTTGATTCTAGGCAACGTTTCCAAACCTGTAATCCCTGGCATACTCTCATCCAAGAAAATGACATCAATATTCCCCATATGCTCCTCCACTTCCTCTATAGCATCATGACCATTAGAAACCGTAATAACTTTGTATCCTTTTTTTTCTAAAAACATGATTTGAGGCTTGAGCAATCTAATCTCATCATCTGCCCACAGTATTGTGATATTCTCCATTTAGCTTAAGAATTTGTAAAAGTGAAATACCAATACCTCGATCCCATCGATATATCTGTATTAGTATTGTGTATTTGTAAACGAGTTGAAAGTGTAGAGGTATGCTCAATAAGCTTGGTACATTTTTATGATAATGGGATAGATTAGCACGATTATGAAGTGCTTGCTAAAGATAGTGTTAAAACTTAAAAAAATCAAGTATTCGTATAAGCTAGTGTATATTTTATGCTTTTGTTATGCTTTATTAAGTTCTTAGGTACTCTTATAAATTAAGAAAAAAAATATCAATCTAAATGAATAGAGCATAAATCTTGATTTATTTTTTTAACAACTTTTCAATATGAGGCTTGATCTCTGTATAAGCGTGTGTAGCATCAAAATCACTTGAGCCAATGAATACTTGTTGAATAATTCCTTTTTGATCAATCAAAAAAGAAGTGGGATAAGTAGATACCTTCATTTTCTCAGCAATGTCTTTTCGATCTGCCACAATCGCATAACGCATCTTTTTTTGGTCAACGACTTTCTGAGCAACTTCCTTCTTATCTGTTCCAACAGAAAGAATTACGAAGTTTTTTGATTTGTATTTGTCTTGTAATTCGTTGAAGCTAGAAATTTCTGTGATACAAGGTTTACAAGCGGCAAACCAGAAATTTAATAAAACAATCTTGCCTTCCATTTTTGACAAATCATATGATTTGCCTTTTAAGGTTTTTACTAGAATAGCAGGTATTTTTTTGCCAATATATTCATTCTTCTTTCGATCTAGGTATTCTTGAAATTCCCGTTCTCCTTTATCTACTCTAGTCGTATTATTAGTCGTCGTACGATTATTATTACTAGAAGGTGTTTTGCACCCTAAAAAAGAACAACAAACGATCAAAATCAATACACTCCCTCTGAATCCTATCATAACATTATTATTAAAACACTTCGTTTACAGACTGTATTAATTTGATTGTCAAAAACATCCATCTAATATAAGATATTACGTTATTTTTCTTGCAAAAAACTAAGAAATCAACAAAGGTCTTCGATTAAGCATCAAACTTCCAATAAGGCTTATCAAAATCGACATCTGGCAACCAATCTTTCAAATTATCTAAATTAAACTTCGCCACCACCTCCGGCAATTCCAAATCTCTTAGCCGATACAATCGCCCCAACATTCTAGGTTCTATATCAAGCATTGGATTGTGTTGTAATTTCAAAACTTCCAACCGCTTAATATCACAAACAGAGCGAGGGCATTTTTGCAATTCGTTCGAGGTTAAATCCAAGATACGCAAGTTCGCTAACTGCCCCAAATCAGCAGGCATTTCCGTTAATTTATTATTTGATAGGTATAACTCTTCTAATTTTGCGGCTTTGGTCAAACTTTCAGGTAAAAAATTCATTCGACAATCCTCAACGTATAGTCGTTTTAAATTCGGCAACTCACTAGCAGCAATCAATACAGGATGTTGATTCCAATAATGTTTTGCTTTCCATTGCAACTCTTCTATACCTCTAAACTTGGTTAAGACCGCTGCAAAGGTGGCAATTTCGCTGTACTGCCCAAAAAACCTTGGTGTAATCACCAATTTATCAAAATGAGTTAGAAAATCTTCATTATCCTCTTTTTCTGCCCAAAAAGTCATCTTCTCTGCTGACTGACCAATCAAACCATACATCTCATCGTCCCATTGAGCCCCCAACCCCAACATAAACATGGCTGCTAATTCATGATTACTCATATCGTCACTAGCAATTAATTGTTTGATTTGGGCAAACTGCTGTTCTTCTTCTGACAAGGGCTTTTTTTCTTCTACAGCAAGTGCTGCAACAGACGACTTTTCCTCCACCACCTCTAGCACCACTTCTTTGGGAAGTGGTGTCTGTTCTTTAGGTGAAAACCATGCTTTCATTTTCAAAAAAAATCCCATTCTACTATAGATCTATTTAGTAGCCCATACCATTTTTTTAATACTCCGTTGATTTTTTAGTTTTTCTATGAAAAACATAAAAAAGCATCTTGCATTAGTTTGATTATCAGCTTTTTAGTGTTTCAATTAACAAAAGTATATCCTGCTGATAATCAAACTAATACGATTTTTCAACGGAGTAATGATTTTTTAGTACTTAAATAAAAAGCTAAAAAATGGCATGGAATATTGTATTATTATAGCTCCAATTCTAATTCTAGATTAGACGCATAGTCAAATGACTTAACAGTATCAACAAACATTTTGACACCGTCCAAAGGCGTATCAGGATAAACACCATGCCCCAAATTGGCAATGTGATGCGGTCCATAAGCGCGCAACATTGTCTGCGTCATAGATTGAATGGTTTTGCCATCCGCATACAAAGCACAAGGATCTAAATTTCCTTGAACAACCTGCTTCTTGCCTAGCAAAGCACGAACATCTTTTGGCGTTTGTAACCAACCCAAACCAACAACATCACAGCCTGCGTTTGAAATATCAGACAAAGAATGCCAAGCTCCTTTGGCAAACAAGGTTACAGGAACGATTTCAATCGCCTCTGCAATTCGTTTTAGATAAGGTAGAGAGAATGTTCTAAAACTATCTGGTGTCAAAACAGCAGCCCAAGAGTCAAATACCTGAATTAAGTCCGCTCCAGATTTAACCTGCTCTCTCAAATAAGCAATCGTAGAAGTTGTAATTTTATCCAACAAACGATGCGCTAATTCAGGGTTCTGATACATCAATTTTTTCGCCTTAGAAAAGGTCTTACTCCCCTGCCCTTCTAACATATAACAAAAAATGGTAAAAGGCGCTCCAGCAAAACCAATCAAAGGAACTCGACCATTGAGTTCTTTTTTAGTCAATTTTAATGCATCGTACACATAGCCCAAAGAAGAGGCCGCTACATCGCCCTCAATTAAGGCATTTATATCTGCTTCTGAAGTAATTGTTTTTGGAAAGAAAGGACCTTTGCCTGGAATCATTTCATAAGGCAATCCCATTGCTTCTGGAATCACTAGAATATCTGAAAAAATAATGGCAGCATCTACGCCCAATTCATCTACAGGTTGTATCGTTACTTCACAAGCCAACTCTGGCGTTTCAACCAATTCCTTAAACCCAGACAAACTCGCTCGTAAGGCTCTATATTGAGGCAAAATACGTCCTGCTTGGCGCATCAACCATACAGGTGCTCGTTCTGTTTGTTCTCCTCTTGCTGCTCTTAAAAATAAATCGTTTTTTAACATGCTGATTGTTTATATTTTGGGTACAGATAAGCCTTAAAATACGGCTTCTAACGACTCTATACCATCTTGTTATTATTGGATTCTACTGTCAATACATAAAATACCTCGCAAGTTAGGAAATTACACGGTTCTATTTATCTGATTTCCGTAATAATTTGTCTTGATAATACTCATACATTTGATGTTGTGACCTTTTGGGAGACGAATCATTGTGTTTGTACTCATTTTTTTGTTTTCCATCAATGATTCTAGCCTTGACATTGTCTTTGAATTGTATATTCAAAAAGTCGTTAATTTCTTGTTTCAAATCTTTCGCATAAATAGGAAAAGCACACTCTATTCTATAAAACAAATTTCGAGTCATCCAATCTGCCGAGGAAAGGTATATTTTCTCATCTCCGCCATTGTAAAAACGATAGATTCTAGTATGTTCTAAAAAGCGATCTACAATACTAATAATTTTTATATTCTCACTAAAACCACTTTGATTGGGCACTACGCTACAAATCCCTCTAATAATCATTTTGATTTTCACTCCAGCATTACTAGCCTCATACAATCTAGCGATCATTCTAGAATCTTGAATACTATTTAGTTTCAAGGTAATTTCAGCCTTTTTACCCGCTTTGGCATGCTTTATTTCTTGTTCAATAAGCCCGTATATATTCCGACGCATTCTAAATTGACCAACCAAAAGATGCTTAAACGTTTTTTCGGGACGTTTTTTATATTCTAAAAAGTCAAAAATTAATTCCACTTCTTTTGTCAATCGCTTGTCAGCCGTCATAAATCCAAAATCGCTATAAATTTTAGAGGTATCTTCATTAAAATTACCAGTACCCATGTAGGCATACTTTTTAGATTTTCTGGTAATTAACAACAGCTTAGCATGTACTTTTAAATCAGGCAAACTATACATCACCTTAGCTCCCCAAGCTTCCAAACGCTCTGCCCAATACAAGTTCGCTTCCTCATCAAACCGAGCTTTTACTTCCATAAAAACCATTACGTTTTTACCTTCTTGAATCGCAAAACGCAAAGCAGCAACAATACGAGAATCTTTAGCAACTCGATATTGTGCAATCTTTATATCCGTCACCTCTGGATCTAATGCCGCTTGTTCTAGCAAACGAATAACATATTCGTATTTTTGATAAGGAAAGTGCAATAAGTGATCCTTTTTATCAATAACAGGAAATAACTTTGGCTGATTGTGCAAATCAATATGACTCAATGGAGGCAATGGAATATCTTGTAACTCCTTGATATCAAAATTAGGAAACTTAAAGAAATCGTAATTATTATGATACCTTCCTTCAGCCTGCAAATCGCCTTCTTTTACCTGTAGCGCTCCTGTCAAAAAATTTAAGGTTCTCTTCGTCATTCTACGATCGTAGACAAATCGAGTCCCTCTTCCTATTCTTCGTTTTGCAATTCCTTTTCTAATTTTTTCAATTAGGTTGCCGGTATATTCGTCCTCTATATAAATATCGGCATCTCTAGTCATTTTAATCGAAAAAGCATCTCGAATGTGATAACCAGGAAATAAATGCGGCAAACAATAGCGCACAACATCATCTAAAATCATGATTTCTTTGCGCTCCGAATCTCGACTTGGAAGCTCTACAAATCTAGGAAATTCATCGGAAGGAATTTTTACAACAGCATAACGATTAATGTGCCCTGCTGTTTTTAAACGAACGGCTAGATAAATGGCATTACTAGGCAAAAATGTTCGAATTTTATTCTTAACCAATAAGATAGGTTGAAGATGTTGAATGAGTTTTTCTTCAAACAAACGATCTAAAAATAAATGATGGTAAGAATTCAAATCTTGGGGGCGAAGGATGAAGATATTTTGCTTGCCTAATGCTGGCAAAATTTCTTCTTTGTAAATACGGTCAAATTCCTCTTGTTGCTCTGTTACAATTTGGCGAATTCGTTTTAAAATCAATTCAGGAGAAAAATCCATTTGACTTTTGGTCTTTTTGCCCAAACGAATCAAGGCTTTTATAGCCGCCACTCGAACTCGAAAAAACTCGTCCAAGTTAGAAGAGTAAATTCCTAAAAATTTAATTCTTTCAAATAAAGGTACCCCTGGATCTTTTGCCTCTTGAAGAACTCTATAGTTAAATGAAAGCCAACTAATGTCTCTATGTATAAAGGGAATGTCTTTTTTCTTAAACATAAATATTATTATTTTCCAATCATTTAGTTGATCAATACTTACATCTGATGTTACGCAAGAACTCTCTCATGAGCCTGCGAATAAATTTTTTATGTTGCTGCTAAAATTGATCCTTGCTTATTTAAGCACTGTTTTAATGTTGAATTCTTAATGCTGAATTTTTAATGTTCATTATTGCTATATAGCATTTAACATTAAAAATTCAGCATTCAGCATTAAGAACAAATTGATACCTAAATTTTGCTTTTTTATCAACCTAATTGTGTGTCTTGCGTAACATCAGTTACATTATAAAAACAGGCTATATTTGATACAATCCTATTCTTTGGTTTGTATCTATTTAAGCTTGATATCTCTAATTCAAAAGTAGTAGGATCTAATTTTTCTTATTTCATCTGACACCAAAAGTAACAAAGGATTTTATATTTACAGCATAAAAAGAAATGAAAAATTCGAGATTCAAATAGCTACATTAGATTTATAATAATTTTATTCTTCCTTTTAAGCTAAAACAGCTCTAATGCCTTTAAAATCTTGTTAAAATTCATATTTTGGCACAAATAAACCCTTCTATGGCACAAATAAACCTTGGTTCAAAAAAGAATTTCATAACTTTGTAATATGTTGTTTATATTTATGCCATAAGACATTAAATTTGGAATTTAATTTTTAAAGAATTCCATCTGATATAAATCTACACAAATACCCCCAACTTACTTATTATATTATTACTTCATGGTCTTTATTTCCTATGATAATCAGCAAATTAAGTCCCTATTCTCATGCTGCACCTATCAAAGTCATATTTTTCTTTGAGCATTTTGGGGTTTCAAAACCATATATTTTGCTTATAATTTGCCTTGTACTTTTATGCTATAAAACAATAAGATGATAATTAGTTATTTATATCATTTAGATTGAGGTAACAATTCCATCTGTTTGTGCATACATAGGTTACAAGTTTAACAAACAATCAACTAGTTTTCATATATATAATATATATTTAAAATAAAACTCATTTCAATTTTGATAAAAATGTTACCTCCTTATAAAATTTAACTCTTTAATCAATGTTCTTCACGTCTATTATCAAAAAATGAGCCTAAGAATATTAGAGTACAAATTTCGTCTTGATGTAACACAAAAAAGAGGTGCAAGTATATTTTACATTTATATAGGGATTTAAAATACTTGAAACAGAAATGTTTCAAGAAAAAGTAAAAGACTAAAATCTAAACAGGTTCCAACTTTAACTCATACACCATAGAAATACTCCAAAATGACTAATTTCTCTAAATACGCTGTTATTGCTATAGTACTTCTGTCTTTAGTACCTTTAGGATATCAATTCCTAAGTCAAAAGATGAGTGCTGAAGAAATTTTTGCAGCTAATTTTACAACTGAAAAAATTCTTAACTTCGAAAATCGACGTGGTTTTGAAGAAAAAAAGACAACAACACCTAATGATCTTGAAATAAACAAGCAGATAGCGATTCGAACGAAAGCAGTTATTTTTTATAACGAAAAAAAATACCCAGAAGCAATTAACTTATTCCAATCTTACCTAGCTTCTAGTATAAAAATAAAAAATAAAACTGAAGTTGAATTTTATTTAGCTAAAGCCTACCTAGCTGATAATAAGCCATCTGAAGCAAAAAAAGTATTAGAGTCCATAATTAAAGAAGGTAAAAAAAGTATAAAACAAGATGCTGAATGGTATTTGGTATTAACTTTGATTAAAGAAGACAACGTAGAGCAAGCCAAAGTAGGATTAAATAATATCTTGCGTTCACAAACATCAGCTGCTCACAAAAATAAAGCGTTGAAGTTGCAACAACAAATTGACAAAAATTACGTACAATAGATATACACTATGTTATCTTTTACTATCTTTCCTATTTTTTCTACCAAGATTAAGAGAAGTTAGATTAAGTATAATCTTGTTAATTTTGTCCTAAACTTCTTCTTTTTTTGACGAAATAAGGTTAGATTGCATTTGCTTGTTATTTACTTTTGATGGTAAGAATCAAATAACTACTTTTACAAAGCATTATCTTATCTTACAAATTCTATAATTGGACTAAAAACTAAAATTTTATGGTTGTAAGAACTATACTCAGGTTTACCAAATGTTTAGCTTTAATTGCCCTTGTACTTTTATTTTCTGCCGATGACGCTGATGCGCAACGTGGTAGAAGAGGTAAACGTAGCAAAAGTAAGGGTGGAGAATTAACTATCTTAAAAGACTTACCAGAGTTTTTTGTGAATGATAATTTATTACCTAAATATTTGAAAGTTATTTATAAAAAAGATGCTGCGCGTCTAGCCTTGCGTTTAATTAATAAAGAACAACGTATTTCAAAACAAACAATTCGTGTTCCAGAAGAATTGGTTCAAGCAATTTATAATGCGCTTGTAGCTGTACGTACTTCGGATTATGGTGCGATTGATACGATTTCTAGCAAATACAATGTTCGTTCCTTCCCTATTCCGAATGTGGAGAGTATTATTCTTGTATTTGAGCACGATGCCCCTTGGGTAGAACCGCTTAAAAAACGAGAAGATACAACAGGAAGTGTCTCTATTAATAACTTAATTCGAGAATACAATTTAGTAATGACTCGTATGGTTTATTTAGATGAAGAACGTGCTGGTCTAGTCCTTCAATCAAGAGAGCCGCTGAATATGCCTGCTTTAATGATGAAATTCTTTACTAGTGAAGGTGTTGGATCTATCGAGGAAATTCTTCCTTATGGCGATGGTAATGATATTAATATCGTTCGTACTGGTGACGGTTGGGAAATTGATTACAATGTCAAATTTGGTAACTGTGTCAATCAATGCCAAAAATTCCATGAATGGAAATTTACGGTAAGTGAAGGTGGCGAAGTTGCTTATATAGGTGGCTCTGGACATACAATCCCGCCTTGGATCAACGCAAACGCTCAAGCAAAAAAATATCCTGACGTTCTTAAAAAGAACTAAGAAAAATATAAGGTATAACATACAAAAAAGGCTTTCTACATCGTAGAAAGCCTTTTTTGTTGTATGATATCTGTTCTTCTTTATCTAAAAATTGGATAGCCTATCCAATAGAAAGCGAACTAAGCTTGTGTCTAAAGTTAAACCCTTTGAAAGCTATTGATTTTATACTTCAAGCTTCAATTCCAACTATTAGGGTATTCCTTAATCATTCAAAGTAGAAAATAGTCCCAAACTAGTTTGCAAAGAATCGATTGCATTAGGGGTTAAATGTAAGGCAAATGGTTCATAAGGCAAGTGGTAATCGTGTGTGGTTAATTTCCAATATAAAATTCCTTCCAAATTAATTTCCTGCTCTTTTACAACCTTGTACAAGGCGTCAATCGCAAATTTGCGCTCTTCCCAATCTTCCTCCTCTCGATCCCAGACAATCAAACGCTCGTTCTGATTGGAACCTATGACCGAAAAACCAAAGCCTGTCCAAGGTTCAATCGTTACCTTTTTTCGATTGATATAGCCCAACTCTGTAAAAATCATAGGCTTATCTTCCAATTTATTTTCAGCACGAAAGGAGTTGATCTGTTCAAACACACTTAGCCAACCTTCTTCTAACGTTTGTTTCATTTTTTGAGGATCGGTAATCGTCTCATTTGGGTCTCTAAGCGCAAAATAGGCATTGATACCTATAAAATCTAAATCCTCCCAAAAAGCAACTTCATGATAATTATCAAAATTGGCAGCATAAGTCACTTGCCCTTTATAAATACCACGAACCTCTTTTATTAATTTTCTCCAACGTTCAAGTCCATAAGCACGTCTGTCATTCATCAATTGCAATCTATTTTCTTGCCCTGCAAAGGTTGCCTGTTGTCCCCACTCGTGATTGTATTTAATTCTATCTTTTATATATTCTTTTAAACTTTTATAATTATCATATCCTCTAAGCCACAAATCTTCCTCTTTTAGCTTCTTTTTATATTTTAAAGCTCGGTACTCATGTTTTTTCTGAGCAGGAATATTATTATAATAAGCATACAAAGAAGGTATTTCCTTCACCTCAAAAGTAGAAACTAAAGCATTCATTTCGCTACCGATAGATAATACATCTACATTTTCAGCAGCAGCAATAGTTGCCCATTTGTTTGTAAAAACTTGATAGCGATTGAACCAACGGTTTAATAAGCTATCGTTTTTCGGCAAAACCATTCCATGCCACTTAAACCTATTACGTGTAAATCCATGATCTAAAGAAACTCTTAAAATTAAAATCACGTGTAGTCCCGCAGCTTTTGCTGCCTTAATTTCAGCCATTACACCAGCATCTTCATCTGCAAAACTCAAAGAATCACTATCCCACTCTCCCTGTCTAGCATAAACAGTTACCTCTACTGTATTCATTTTAGCCTGTTGCAACATACTAACCCAGCCTTCATTAGTGGCTTCGTTGATTTGAATCCCTCCTAAATAAAAAGTATTTGGCTTTTTGGGTTCTTCGACGGGTTTGCGATCTTCTCTACTAAATAAGAAAAAAATAAGGGGAAGTATTAAAAGAACTAGTAGCAATTTTTTCATAATAGAACGCTATGCAAGGTGTAAAAAATAGGGGCTTAAGTGATTCAGAAATAGCTTGACCATCACTAAAAACACTGTCATAATAAGAATACCTTCACAAAAAAAAAGCTAAATTATCTTGAACTAAAGAGGTAATCTTTTTATAGAAAAAAAATAAAATAGAGCACAAATCTAACATTTACATTAAAATATTCTTCAAGTTTTACAAAAAAACTCTGTTGGATGCTCTTAACAACGCTAAATTCATAAAATAAGAATTAGCTATATTCAAAAACAACCTTCATACTCTATAATAAACATTTGCTATTCATATTCCAAAATACTATCTTTGGATACTTATTTTAGATATAAAATTCAAATGACTAGAACTAAAACATTCATGCTAAAATTTAATCTCTCCATTATTCTAAGTTTCTACTTGGGGTCCTGCTTATTTGCTCAAGATTTTAATAATTACGAGTTACTAAAAAGTACAGGCACCATCCCACAAGAATTTCTAACGCCATCTTCCGAAAAGTATAAAAAGGAATTAGAAAACGTTAATCAAGAAGCTAAAAAAGCAGATCAAAAAGATCAAAAACAATTTTATTTAGAAAGTAATTTTGTTGTTGATGATTTATTACAAAGTGCCAAGGTGTTGTTTAATGATCCTATCACAGAATACATTAATCAAGTAGCCGACGAGTTATTAAAAAATGATCCTGAATTGCGCAAAAAAGTACGATTCTATGCCGTACGCTCCTCTGCTGTTAATGCGTTTGCAACCAATCAAGGGATTATTTTTGTTAATGTGGGATTATTAGCACAGCTAGAAAATGAGGCGCAATTAGCGTTTATTTTAGCCCATGAAATTTCTCATGTTAGCCATAAACATGCTTTAGATATGTATATGGAGGCTCAAAAAATCAATCGCTATTCTAGCCGTTCTGATTTAATGAAAAACACGTCCTTTGATGACAAAATGGTGGCAACCAATTATTATTCAAAAGAACTAGAATCAGAAGCTGATGAAAAAGGCTTAGACCTATATCTAAGTAGTAAGTATAGCTTAAATGATTTAGATGGTGTTTTTGATGTTCTTCAATACTCTTATTTGCCTTTTGATATACTACCTTTCAATAGAACGTTTTTTGAAAATGAATTCATGGCTTTTCCCAAAGATTATTTTTTATTGGAGGAAGAGTTGAATGAAATTAATGGCGAATATGAAGAAGATGAGTCTAAAAGTACCCATCCTAGTATTGATAAAAGAAGGGATGCTTGTGCAGCAACGATAGCAAAGAAAAGCTCTAAAGGTCGCCAATCTTTTTTGGTAAATACTGAAGAAGTTTTTCTGAACATCAGAGATATTGCTCGCTTCGAGTCGGCTTATTATTATTTGCACGCATTTAGATATCAAGATGCTATTTATGCGAGTTATATTTTATTGCAAAAATACCCAAACAGCTTGTTTTTGAAAACCATCGTTGCAAAGTCACTTTATGGCTTCACTAAATTTCAAAACGAACTTAAAGGCGTAAAAACATATTCGGTTTCTTATAGTGATGAAGGGCTTGACTCAGATTATATGAGTAAAAATGCTTACAAAAAGATAGAAGGACCTTCACAACAGGTCTATTATTTTTTGTCTCAGCTAAAACCAAATGAATTAACTGTTTTCACCCTTCGATATCTTTGGGATTTGACTGCTGAGTATACAGACAATGCAGAGTTGAATGACATGAAAAAAGATTTATTTTTAGAATTGGCTTATCATTATGATAAACGTTCTGAATTTTCGGATCAAAGTATTGTTGAAATTAAAGCGGCTCAATTAGCACAAGAAGAACAAGATAGTATTGATAATGTTGCTAGTCCAGAGACTAAGACTTCTAATAAATTGTCTAAATACGACAAGATTAAGAGACAGAAAAAAGAACAAGAGGTTATCACAGAAGAGGAAATCGAGGAAGAAGAATATTCAAAATATGCCTTTAGAGATATTTTGAATAAGGCGGAGTTTAAAGATTTGTTCTCTGAAGGACAGCTTGAAAAACAGGAACGTGCGAACCGCAATGAATACTATAATAGTAGTGCTGGTAGAGCGGAAATTCGTAAGCGTAGAAAACGTAATTCAGTTGCTTTAGGCATTGATTCTATCTTGGTTTATTCTCCGTATTATGTCAAAATCATAGATGGTAAAGAGACAAAAGTAGATCACCTTACTTCGGAGAAAAATCAATTAATGCTGTCTGACTTATTAGTAAAAAATGCCAAAATTGCAAAATTAGATATTACCCTATTAAGTAATAGTAATTTGTCAGATGCAGATGCCGAAGCATTCAATGAACTTCGTGTCTTGTCTGATTGGATGTCGCAACAAAATCGTTTTGGAGGAAGTTTGTTAATGAAGAGTTTTAACCAAAGCTACATAGATGCTATTGTCAAAAAGTATGGTGTAAAATATCTCTTATTCACTGGAGTTGCTTCTCTTCAACGCAGAAAAACACATTGGCTTTACTGGTCGGTTGTTTTTGACCTAACGACTGGACGATATAGTGTTATTAAAGAAGATTATTACAAGAAGAAAGATAATAAAACGCAATTAAATGCACATTTGTTTGATGCTTTATTCCAAATCAAGTCAAGACCAAAAAAGAATCGCTAAATGTATTGAACTACATTTAAAAAATTCAACCAAAAAATATTGCTTCGAGCATCATCATATAATTGCAAACCATGAAACATCTTTTATTTTTTGTAACCATCACCTTATTTTTGGTTAACAGTACTCAAACACAAGCTCAAGTTCCTGGTTATCAAGGAAAGCGCTTTTTCATAGAGCTAGGTGGTTCTTTTTTCTTCAACTTAGGTTCTCCTACCGCTCAAAATAAGGGACCAAGATCCTTTCCTTTTGACGAACATACAGGACATTTTACCCTAACAGATCGTTACAAGTTGGCAGTTCACTATGTTTTTAGTCGTAAAAACACCTTTAAAATTGCCTACAATTATCAAGTTTCGGGCTTAAATACCTCTGCTGTTACCCCTAGCTTATTTCAATCTAGTCAAGACTATCACCATTTATTTTATCAATTGCACGCTCATGATATTAATCTAGGAATTAACGTCTACGGGAAAGCAAATGCAAACCTAGCGCCACTTGGTTTTTATTGGGATTTGGGGCTTCGTTTTATATTTGTCAATGGTGTTTTGAGAGATCAACGAGTAGAATATGCCGATAATAGAGCAGACAACAGACCTTATCCAGATCAAGTTGCTCCATTAACAGAGGATCCCTTTACTTTCTTATTTGGGCTTACCGCACTTTGGGGCTATAGAACGGTCATTGCAGATCGCATTACCTTTAGTGTAGGCTTAGAGACGACTATTTTTCCACAATACATTTTTGTTGCAGGTCCTCTTGGTCCATTACCCAATCCTCTTAATGTAGGTGGCAACAGTCCTGAATTATCCAATTATCAATTACAAACAATCCGCAATCTTCAAGATCGTTACTTTTTAGGGGTACACGTTAGTATTGGAGCCTTACTTTTCTAAGGAATAAGTATAAATTGGATTATTTTTTGAGCATTAGAACCTAAGATTACTTACCCATCAAACAGGTTCTTTGACGCTAACTAAAATTATTTTACTATGAAATATATATATATAAGCTGCTTTGCTATTTTTTTATTTTTAGGAATCAGCAGTTGTACCAAATATGAACCAATCTATGGGGTTGCAGGGCATTCGGCTACAGATCCCATCGAATTGAAAAAAGATTTGGCTTACATTCATCGCAATGACATTTACTTGGTTAACGAAATATTATCCGAAAGAAAAAGATTAACCAATAGTTCAAGTAGTCTAAAAACGCACATTGCTCTTAGTCCTGAGCACGATCAAATTGCGTATTTGGATGTTAATAAAACACCTGTTATTATTGATACATCGGGAATACAAATAACTCGTCTGAGCCAATATACCAATGTAGTAGATTTGTTTTGGCATGACAACAATGGTAGTCCAACCTTGGTTATTTTGTCGAATAACACCATCTATTTTTATGGTAATTCTTTAAACATTGTTAGCAATCCATTTGACTACGTTTTCCCTTCGGATGTAACGTTTGTAGCCGTTGATGCCGTACATATTAATGAAAATTTAGACATTTTCTTTACCTATAGATATCAACGTCCATTTACACCTACTTCTTCTTTACGCAAATACTATCATGGTGTTGGTGTTAATCTTAGTTCAACTAATTTTGACAAACATATCTCTACAGATGACGGTTTCTATTCGCCTACTTCTTCTTCTTACAGCAATCAGTCGTATCCTTATTATCACATGATAAAATACAATGAAGCTCTTGATAACGCCACCTTAGGTCTTATTAATAATGGAAGTGAGAATAACTACAATGCTTACAATCTAGAGGCTTATAATTATAGTGGGAGTGCTAATTCTATTGGTAATCAAAATACAACCTTAGGCAATGGGGAAAATTACTATTTTGAATTAAGTAGAGGTAGCGTTGCTGTTAACCCTTACCAGATTAGAAAATACTTACAAGACTTACCTGTAGGGATACCTCCTCCAACGGGAACAGCCAATACCTATACTATTGATTTTTTAACTCAAAATAGTTCTGCTCCAACTTATTTTGATTGGAATCCTTAAAGCTAACTAGTCTTTAAACAAAAATGGCAAACACGTTTAAGGTGTTTGCCATTTTGTTTTTTCATCCCTACTCTTATTGTGTTTTCATCCAATCTAAAACCAATTTCATCGCCTCTGGTGAAAAGGTTTCTTCAATCTTTATATATTCATCTACCGCACCCGTTTCTGCGGTTTGAAACAAATGGTTTAAATTAGGTAAAGAAACAATCTTTACGTTTTTGTTTTTGGCTGATTTTAATGCCGCTTCAATGCCTTCCAAATTAGGTTTAGCAGCAACTTGCAAATCTTTTTCTCCATTGATTGCCAAAACAGGGCATTTTACTTTTTTGAGGTATTCTTTAGGTTGATAACGAATAAAATAACGCATCCAAGGTGTTTGCAAACTAGTAATGCTTTGTCTAAGTGTTGCTTCATCTAAACCAATAGATTTTCTTGTTGCTTCGTCCAATGCTTCGGCATCTGCTTTTACCAATTTTACAATATCTCCTACCCCTAGTTCCTCTTTTGTATCTTTAATAATTGCCTCATAGATTTTTGCACTCGTTTTTTGTGCCATCGCTAATTCCGAAGCTTCAAAATATTGCTGTTTCATAATGTCATAACTTTGCTTCAACAACAGTTCATTTCCAGGCACACCAGGTCCTGCCAATAGAACAATAAAAGCAAGGCTCTTATTTTTACTAGCAACAATAGGAGCAATCATTCCTCCTTCACTGTGCCCTGCCAAGCCTATTTTTTTTGCATTGATACGATCATGTTTCTTCAGAAAATTAACACCAGCTTCTACATCTGTTGCAAAATCTGCGCTAGTTGCGCTTGCAAAATCACCTTCAGACGCTCCAACGCCTCTATCGTCAAATCGCAAGACAGCAAAACCATTTCTAGTCCAATAATCCGCCAATACCCAAAATGGTTTGTGCTTCAAAATACTTTCATCTCGATCTTGAGGTCCAGATCCTGAAATTAGAATGACGACAGGATGCTTCCCCGCTCCTTCTGGTATCGTTAAGGTTCCTGCCAAGTTAATCTTGGCTTTTTTATTTTCGTAAGTCACCTCTTCTATTGTATAAGGAAAAGGTGCCTTGGGCTCTTGTGGTCGAGCAAAACCACTAGCTCCTTCACTGCGCTTTAGTTCCAAAGGCAATTCCATCCCTTGTATCCAATTTCCTTTAATCGTTTGTTTATCTTCGCTTAATTCTCCCACAAATTTTGCGTTTGCTGCCTTCAAAACCATGCTAATTTCTTTGTCATCTTTGATGATAACTTCGTCCATTTTTAAGTCATAAGCCATTTGATCAGGACTGTCCATGAGTGCCGTCCAAGTATTGTTGTCGCCTTTTTTTACATGAAAGACAACACGAAGTTCTTGAGGACCTGCTTTCAAATTTCCTTCCCAGGTTCCTGCCCAATCGTTTTGAGCTTGAAGGTTCGTGCCCATTAATAAAAGTAAGCTGCTTATTATTAGATATTTCATTTGGTTTGGTATTAATAATGTTTATTGTTCTTGATAATTTTATGTTTCCTATACTTTGGTTATCAATCGTATTGGAGTAATTTCAGAATGTCAAAAAAAACATTTAGATATTTGTCTAAATATATAACCATAACTCAATATTTTCTAAAAAAGTTCGATTAAAGATCTTTTTTTATTGAAGCTGTTTAGAATTAACGATTTTTAATAATATGTTTTTACTTAGAAATATATACCCCATTTTTTACAAAGGGCATCGCCCTGACACTATTATTAAAAAATAAAGAAAAAAAAGATAAAAGGAGCATCGCTCCGACACCCTTTATCCGAAAAAAAAACATCTGAATACAAAACAATGAACACCAACTCATTAGCATTTTGAACACATAAAGTGCATCTAACTGATAATCAATCTAATATGATTCAAACACGAAGTGTTGTATAAAACTAGATGCTGGATAAGCCCTAAATCGTATTAATTCAGAACTTTATTCATTAACTTAGAGCTGTTCCATTAATAGCAATTAAAATCTGTTTTACGCATGAAAGTTTGGATTCAAAATAATGGCTCTACTCCTATTCAACTCCAAGAAACACCGCTCGCAGGAGGAGGAGAAGGGAATTTGTATGCCATCGAAACGCCTAGTAATTATCAACATTTAGTTGCCAAAATATACCATCCCAAGCGTAGAACAGCTCTTAGACATCAGAAAATACTCTACCTACACGAGCATCCACCCAAAAAATTTGCACCAAATAGCCCCATCACTTTAGTCTGGCCACAGGAATTGTTGTTTGACGAAGACAATCAGTTTCTTGGATTTTTGATGCCTTGGGTTGCAGGTGAAAAACTGGAATTGCTATCCTTGCCCAATATTCCTAAAAAACATGCCCTGGATTGGAATGATTTTGATTTTGAGGTAGACTTAAAATTAAAAAGGCGCTTAGACCTCTGTTATAAAATTGCTTCTAGCATTCAATACATTCACAATACAGAACGTTATATTCTGATTGACATGAAACCAGATAATATCATGGTCACTCCTGACGGAAACGTGGCTTTGGTAGATTTAGATTCTGTAGAAGTCGTTGAAAATGGGGAAACGCTTTATGATGCGCCTGTTGCTACGCCCGAATACACGCCACCAGATAATTACCTAAAAGACAACACAGTAGACCCGACTCAAGAAGATCCTTGGGATCGTTTTGGTATGGCTGTCATTTTTTATAAATTACTATTGGGCATTCATCCTTATGCTGCTTCTGCCAAGCCACCTTATGACCAATACACAGGCTTGTATCAAAAAATAGAGCATGGTTTGTTTGTACACAACCCTACTCTACGCCATAAATTATTGGCGGTTCCTGAACGACACGAACGGTATCAAAAACTGCCTGTAGCCATTCAGCAGTTGTTTGAACGTTGTTTTATAGACGGGCATCATCAGCCTTTTGCTCGTCCGAGTGCAGAAGAATGGGTTCGTGTGTTAAGAACCTATAATTTAGATCGAACCTTGCCTGAAGATCAAATTAAAATACCTCCTATTGCTTTACATCAAATTCCTGATCATCTTAATTTAGAAGAACTCTTTGTCGTTCCTACAACAAGATTTATCAGCCCTGCTCCAAAGCTTCAAATTAGTAAGCCAATAGAAAAAAAAGAGCTGCAAGAAGCCACCATGCTGACCGAAAGTCAAGACCCTAAAAAAGTCCAATTACAGCGGTTCTTTAATTTCATTATTCTGCTACTGATTGTTGTTGTCTCAGCTTCTTTATCTCTTATGATGCCTTGGATTTTAGCTATATTAATAGGTGTTTCTGCCTATCTAGGTTTTAATTATCTAAGCTATAGAAGTCGAAAATATGCAGACAAAAAGGATACCATCAAAAGTATTCTCAACAAACAAATGCAGTATTTTAACGATTTGATCCAATCGGCAGAAAAGTATGAAAAAAGCATTGCTGGCTATCTAGAAAAGATCACAAACATTCAAGCAGAAAATCCAAAGGAGCATATTCAAAACTGCATGGACAGTAGATTTCTGATACAAGAAAAGGTACAGGCTTTCACTATTTTGATAAAAAAAGAGAAACACAAGTTACATCAATTAAAACAAGAAGAAAAAGCGCATTACGAGGAACTGTATAGTTATTATAAGCAACAAATAGAAGCAAAAACAAGCCTTCCTAAGATGGCTGCGCAAACCTTGCGACAAAAAATCATTGTACTAAAACGTAAAAAGCGTCTTGGGATACTTCCTGAATCGTATCTATTGACTTATGATAATGATTTGTATGCTTTGGAGCAATTGTTAGCACAACAAGAGATTGAGTTGGCAGAATTGGAACACAATTATTTTGAAAAAACGCAAGATATTATCTATCGTTGCAAAGCACGTCATCAAGATTTAATGGCAGATATTGAGCGTTATCACCAATTAGTCGGCAAAGAGGAAGAGGAAAAAATTAAAATTACCATTGAAGAACAGCGTATTAGTTTGCAAGAATTGGAGCGCTTGGAGTATGATTTAAAACAGTTGGAAAAGCCCCTTCAAGATCAAGTTAGTGCTTGCCGTCGTGCCAAAAGAGATGCTGAGTTGTACAAAAAAGTCAATTATGGTCGCCATTTATTGGAAATGGTTGGTCTCGCAAAGCCTTTGTAATTCTATAATTATTTTGGTTCTTTGACAATTTTTGCCGCAGCCTACTTTTTTTCTTTTTCATAACAGTAGG
>CALDEP010000023.1 GCA_937942475.1 uncultured Aureispira sp. | reverse complement strand
TTTTCTTGAACCTTCAACTTACCTTTTTTATCTAAGGTTTTTATTTCTGTAAGCAGTCCACTGTTGAGATAAGCGTATTGTATTTTGGCTAAAAATAAGTATTTCGTCTTTTTTCTTTTGTGATAAGACGAGCTATACAATTTCCGCTCCATTAATCGAGTCCATCTTATTTCTCCTTTTACTTTATCCCATGTTTTGATGTCTTTTGTTGCTGGAAAGCTTACACGCCCTACTTCCCCTCCCATAGCGTAAACTTCCGTTTCTGTGCTGTCTACGACTCCTTCTTTATTATAATAATAAAAAACACGATAAGAACCCTCGTCGGTTTCTATCAAATTTCCCTTCTTGTTATACAGGAGGCTATACCTTTTAAATTCATTTTTTATTTTGCCAGAATCTTCAAAAAGAATAACTTTACATACTACTGTAGCAATTTTATAATGTAGTATAAAGCTGTTTCTATTTTGCTTGTAAACCCTCCTATCGACTTCTTTTGTGTGCATATCAACTGTTGAAGATTTGATAGACGTTTCATTTATTAACTGTTCCCATTCGTGGATAATTTTTATTTCTAAAGGAGGAATTTCTTTCCATTGGTCTTTCTGAGCATAACAAGAGCAAAAAATACAAGTCGTCAGAATAAATGAACTTAAAATTTTAGTAGACATGAGTTTTTATAAATTTATCCAATAAATATTTTTTGAGCTTCCTGTCAATCTCCTTTCAGGAACTTAAACACTAACTTACGTTGTTACTAACAAATAATAAGGCTTAACTTTCAAACAAATTCAAATCAATTTAACATTTCCCCATATGCAACAACGCTACTTATTCTTCCCTGCACTCTTAATTTTATCTATCGTTCTTTTCTCCAAACAAACGGTAAATGGACAGTCTAATAATGAGTCTACTATTTTTATAGCTTCTATGCAAAATATGAAGACCATGAACACTTACCTTGAAGCCTCTAACAAGGATGTTCTTGAATCTATATCTCTGGTTACAGAAACAAAAATCCAATACCTGCCCCTAAAAAATGCCGCTTCAGAAATACTAGAATTAAGCACTAAACTTAACACGTACATTAGTCGTCTCAAAGAGTTAATTGAAGAAGGAGATCATAAAACAGGGGTTGAAAAAGTCTTAATTACAGAAAAAAAAGGCGTTGAACTGTTTGAAAAACTAACTCAATTGAGCAAAGATCATCTTAAATATATTGATGATTTATGGCAAGGCAGTGGAATTTATAGTACTATATTTATACATGATCAAAAAAAAGTCGATCTACTTAAAAAGTTCTCTGACCAATTATTATACCTCTCTTCTACCAATGCCACAGATTCAGAAACATGGGTCAAGGAAAACTTTAAGGGTAAAACAATGGAGGAAGTTTTTATCACTTTAACCAATATTCAAAACCAAGTCAATTTGTCTACCAATCATCTAATGAGATCTTTATCAGAACAAATTGGGCGATTAAACATATTCTATGATCGATTTGACATTTCTGTTCAAGCAGATAAGCCTTCTGTTCGATCGGGAGAGACCTATAGAGCAGAGATTGGATTAGCAACGTTTAGTGCTCAAGCAGGGTTCTCGATCTCTGTTAATGGTCAAAAACTTGTTATGAAAGAGGGAAAAGGGCAATATGAAGTTACTTCTACCACCCCTGGTGAAAAAGAATATCGTGCGGCAGTAAGTATAACAAATCCGCTTACAGGAGAAGTTGAAACCTTCTCACAAACATTTAAATACGAGGTGACAGAATCTAAATAAACGGTATTAATAACTGATGCTACGCAAGAACTCTCTCATGAGCCTGCGAATAACTTTTTTTATGTTGCTATTAAAATTCGTCCTTGCTTATTTAAGCACTGATTTAATGTTGAATTCTTAATGCTAAATTTTTAATGTTTGCTGCGCTATAAAGCATTCTACATTAAAAATTTAACATTAAGAATTAAGAACAAGTTTATACAAGAATATTGATTTTTCATCAACCTAATTATTTGTTTGCTATAATATAGAACCCTGTTTTTCAGAGCCTTTTAAATTAATACAATAAATCGAAAAACCCCACTATATCCCCAGACTTTATCCAATTATATATATAGATTACTTAGAAGGTTAGCAGCTTTACTTGACCAAATGTTTCCCCCAAAACAAGCGCTGCTCTTGTTTGAGAAGCCAAGCGTCCATGCTTTCTTTTTCGACCTTATCAAGTGGATTGTTTCGATAAAAAAAATAACTTAATCGAGTTAAGCCTTTCATTTCAGGAGGAAAACCTTTTAATGAATTTTTGCTAACACTTAAATAGTTTAACGAGGATAAATTCCCAAATTCAGAAGGAAGTGCCTCTAACTTATTCTTATCCAAGGTTAGTTGATTTAAAATGGCTAATTGCCCAATACCTGCGGGCAATTCGGTCAATTTATTTCGGTCTAAAATGAGTTGTTCTAGCGTGATAACTTGCCAAAGTTCTTTTGGAAAATGAGTGACTCGATTACCAGATAAATTGATGTACCTCAAAACTTTTAGCTGCCCGATTTCTGAAGGCAAGGTTTCTAATTTATTAAAATTCAGATGAAGAATTTCTAGCTTTTCTAGCTTCCCAATTTCAGGTGGAAGCGATAATAAGCCATTATAACCCAATTCTAAACGCTCCATATTGGCTAATTCCCCTATAACAGAAGGCAGGGTATCAAAATTATTTTTAATTAAATTTAATTCCCTTAATTTTTTTAAGCCTCGAATTTCAGGAGGAAGACTTGTCAATTCATTCCCCCCAAGATTTAAAACCTCTAGGTTGCTTAGCTTTAGAATATCCATAGGAAATGTCGTCAAACCTATATTAGACAAGTTTAGTAATTTGACATTTTCTGGATTTTTCAAGGCTTCTTTTAAGCTACTACAGTACAATTTAGTATCCAATGTAGGAGGCTTTACTTTTTGTTCTTTTTCATTGCTGTAGAACAATTTCCATTGCGCTCGCATTTTGTTTTCAAAGTTAGCTATAGACGCAGCATCCAGACCACTTTCAAAGCTAAAATACAGGTAGTTTTTTTCTTTTAGAGATTGGTATTGCTTCCTTGTTAATCGTATAAAAGTAGAAGGCTGCTCCGCTCGCTGACCTTCAGTTTTGGTATATAATGGATACGTTTTTCCATTCGTTTGTGATGGAGCTGCTGCTTCGTGGAATATCAAGGAGGGAAAACAGTTTAGAACTGCATTAAAATTGGTAAAAGATTGCTCTAATACCTTGTCTGTTCCTGCTTTGATTTCTGCTGGAGTAAGTTCGTCAAAGAGTCCAATTTGTTGATAAAAGTCAAGTCCTTTTTGAAGGTGTTCTTTGGTAATATAAGAAGGATAAGATGCCCCAAAAAACAATTTCGTTTCAGGTGAATAATAGACTAAATCATCCAATTCTTCTCGACGAAGGGCAATCACACCAAAGGTTTTATAATCTCTTAGGGTGTCGGTGGCTTCATCAGGATTAATTTCGTTGTAAACTGTTAGAATTTGGTATTCCGATTGTTCCGCTCTTAATACTTTATTGAGAATAAGTGGGAGTTTATCTTCTGTTTCAGGGAAATCGTAATAAACTAGATTCTTATGACTAATTCTAATGCCGCCTTCATCAACATAAGGTCCTCGAATTATAAAACTGCCCTCCAGGTTGGAATAGTTAATATCGGGATGAATAGAAGCAATTTGATCTAGAATAGCAGCAATATAATCTGTTTCGTTGTCTGTTTCTGATTTTGCTTTGACTAAATCAATTATTTTGGCATGTTTACAGTAGGGCAAAAAATCGAGGACGGCATTGGTTTTACCTGTTTGAATATTCTCTAACAAAAGGTGATGTTGATGCTTGGTAAGAATAGATTTGTCTAATAATTGTTGGGCAAAATTCTTGTGATAAGCCTTTATTTTTTTTTGTCCAATGCTCTCACAAGAACAAAGAACAGTACAACAAACAAATAGGACTAGTGTGAATATTTTGGTCATTTTTAAGTGGTTTGTAGATAGGGTTACATATGCTCCATGATAAGATAGACACACTTTTCAAGTCTTATAAAAAGATATAATTACTTTTTGTTTTGCTAATTCCACATTTTAATATAGGTTTGCATAATTAACACTTCGTTCAAGAATCGCATCTACTTGATTATCAACAAAATAAACCGTAAACAGTTCTTGTATTAAAATTCTGATAATCAAATAGATGCATAGGTATTTTTTTGCTTTTTTAATAAAAAACAAAAAATCCACGAAGTATTATCTAAAAAACGTAAACTATATTTCTACTTTTAGTTTATCTTTGAGCCTAAACTCCTTTTTCAAAAGAGTCTGTTTATCATTATTTAATACTTCATCGCTTTTTTTATTAAAAAAGCACCCTGTGTTAAAACCAATAAGGTAGGCTCCTTATTCAAGGAATCACGACAAAAGTAAGGTCAGAGAATAAATAACCATTTGAGTATTTTATTGTTTGATTATTACTAATAATACTCCGTTGATTTTTTAGTTTTCTATGAAAAATATAAAAAACCATCTTGCATTAGTCTGACTATCATCTTTTTAGTGTTTTAACTAGCAAAAACACATCCTGCTGATAATCAAACAAATACGATTTTTCAACGGAGTAATGGTTAAATAAAATGATCATACTAAATTCAACGACTATAAATCCCCCCTTATCGATTTATAAAGTCAGTGTGTTAGATGATTATAATTCCTAACGAATTACAAGTTAAACAGTATGGCAGTACGCATTTTTTTAGTCGAAGATGAAATTAGCATCAGAGATGCGCTCAAACTAAATTTAGAGTTAGAAGGTTATGAAGTTGTTACGACAGCGGATGGCAAACAAGTCCTAAAACTGTTCAAAGAACAACATTTTGATCTTGTTCTCTTGGATATTATGCTTCCAGAAGTAAGTGGTTTGGAACTTTGTGAGCAAATCAGATTGGTCAACATGGATATTCCAATCATTTTCTTAACCGCAAAAGACACTACCGCAGATAAAGTAACAGGTCTTAAAAAAGGTGCTGATGATTATATTGTCAAGCCTTTTAATTTAGAAGAATTATTACTCAGAATCCAAATTTTACTCAAACGTAGTCAAGGAACAACGAGTACATCCTTGGAGAGTTTTGAGTTTGGTATCAACAAAGCTAACTTTAAAACCTACGAAGCAACAGGCAACCAAGGCGAGTTTAAATTAACAAAAAAAGAAGCTATGCTACTTAAATTGTTAATTGAGCGTAGAGGCGAAGTGGTTTCTAGACAGCAAATTTTGCAAAGTGTTTGGGGTTACGATGTCTATCCTTCTACTAGAACTATTGATAATTTTATTTTATCTTTCCGAAAATATTTTGAAGTAGATCCAAAATCTCCTAACTTCTTCCACTCTGTTCGTGGTGTTGGTTATAAGTTTGTCATAGAAGAGGATTAAATTACCCTGTTTTAAAATTAATACTTCGTGGGATTTTTAGTTTTTTTACCAAAAAACATAAAAAACATTTTATATAATTTTGATTATCAGTAATTTAATGCTTTTAGAATTTTAAAGCTATCCTGCTGATAATCAGATTGATATAATTTCTACACGAAGTAATGAAAATTCTATCAAGTAAATTTATGAAAATCTGGAAACAAGAATTCACCTTAGAGGGTCTGGACAATATGTCTATGAACACTCTGGTTGAAAATTTTGATATTAAATTTGTAGAATATGGCGACGATTACTTAGTAGCAGAAATGCCTGTGACGCACAAAAATGTACAGCCTATGCGTATTTTGCATGGTGGTGCTTCTGTTGCCTTGGCAGAAACAGTTGGTAGTATTGCCTCTGTCCTTTGTCTAAAAGATCCGATGACGAATCAAGCTGTTGGCTTGGATATTAATGCCAATCACTTGCGTTCTGTCCCTGAAGGAGGAACCGTTCGTGCGAAAGTTACGCCAATCCATTTGGGGAGAAAAACCCATGTTTGGCACATTGACATTACCAATGAAGAAAACAAAATCGTTTGTGTTAGTCGCCTAACGATGATGATTCGAAAAGCCAGAATGTAATAAAATCATTACTGCTCTTAAATTCTATAAAAGATATAGTCCTCTTGATTCGTCCTAGAGGACTTTTTTTATGTCATTTCTTGCTATTCTCTTGAATAAGAAGCCTTAATAATTTGTTTTTCAGCTTTTTTTATAGACATTGACCACGACATTTATTCCATCACCTTCCCCAAACACCTCAGACAAGCTTCCCCTACCTGTATCTAAACAAGGTCTAATTCCCTGTAAATCATCTAGACAATTTAGATTATTATCACCTCAAAACAACATCTATGTTATCCAAATTTAACTTAGCAAAGGCACTCCTTTGCCTAATGCTCCTATGGGGGAACACGTCCTTTGCACAAGCACCAACTGATATCTTACTTTCTAATCATAATTTCCCTGAAAATGAAGAATTATACACCTTTATAGGTTCATTATCAGCTATAGACGCTAATCAAACTTCGGGGCATGACTTTCATTTAATTAAAGAGGAAAACGATAATGCCTTTTTTCGAATTCGTGGAGACAGTTTATTCTCTTTCTTTAGTTTCAACTTTGAAAAAAAGAATAGTTATACCATTCTTATCAAAACAAAAGATACGGATAATAACATCCTAATCAAACCCTTAGGCATTTACATCATAAACATCACTGGAAAGTACGATCAAAATGGCATTGCAGATGCTGACCTAGCCAACAAATATCCACAAGTAAATGTGGGCGATTATATTTATTTTAATGGCGTGGGGAGTAATCAAGCTATTTATGCTCAGAGTAATGGCTTTCCTAGCATCAGTTTTCCCAATAAAGTACTCATTCGAGGAGACCATTATCAAGCCATTACCATTAACTCTGCTCAAATTAATGGCAACAACATCAACCAACGAATTCCCATCAGTAACTTTTTAGGACAAGTTTACGTTTCTGGTTACCTCTCTTTTTCTGGTGGTAGTTTTTGGCGTTTAACAGGTGCTCATGAACCAAGCTTAGGTTTGGGTTCTACTTATTACAAAGGTTGTCATCAAAATAACGCTACGGTTGATTTTGGTTTTAGTAATGGAAATTATGGTATATGGGTTTCTAGAGAATGGCTTGATGAAGGCACTAACTTATTAAAAGTATCTGGCACTGCAACTGGTTTTGAAATTGATCATGCTGAAATTTCGGATGGTGGTTTTGCTGGATTGATGCTAAAATACGATGACATGGACATTCATAGTATGGATGATGTAGATCTCCATCATCTATATATTCATGACATTGGTTCTGAAGGTATGTATATTGGTTCTACTCAAGTTGATCCACAGCATGTTTTTAACAACCTACATATTCATCACTGTGCCATATTAAGGACGGGGGGTGAAGCCATTCAGCTTGAACAACAAAGTGGGGGTTGTTTGGTAGAGCACAACGTTATTTGGGGGGCTTTTGATTGGCTGTCTCCCTTCAACAAGTGGCAAGATAATGTGTTCCAGTTAGGGGCAAAAAATGGCGGCATTACCATTCGAAATAACATCTTGATGGGCGCTGCTGGCAATGCTTTTAATGCTTTTAACCGTCCCAAACCTAGTATTGTTCCCAATGGATTGCCTATTAGCTTCGAAAATAATTTAATTTGGTGTAGTCGTGGTAATGTCGGCATTTATCAAGGGGGACCTAGTGATGGAATTACGCCTTGGGTTTGGAAGAACAATTATGCAGGCAAGTTCTTTTTTGATTGGGACAGAGTCTATACTACGGCTGTTAATTACCCTCATATTCTGTTTATTGGAATGCACAATTCGAGTATTAGTGCCCATGTTACCAATAATCATTTTGACAGTACTCGGAATGATTTTCAGACGCTTTGGGGAAGTGGGTCGGTACAAGTGACCGATTCTAACAATTATCAAATGGCTCTAGAGAATCCATCTTTTAGATACTTTTTGACGGAAGCAGATGATTTTAATTATCTCAAATGGATGCGTTGGACTGCTCGCATTGGTGAAGAACCTAATTTTCCTGCCAACAACACCAACAAAGGGCAAGCGGTTATTTATACCCTCGGAGATGTTGTTCAATATCCCGTCAATGGACGGACTCGGTTTTACAAATGCCTACAAACACATAGCCTTCAAGAACCTGTTGCCGAGGGCAATGCTTATTGGGAATTGGTCACTTGGAACAACAAAGGGAACATTAGTTATTTGCCACCAGATGATGTTCGGTTGGATCCTGGTAGTTTTTATTACACTAAAAATATTGGTTTAGAAGGCGCAGCAAGCGATTTGGTCGTAGATGCAGGAGCTGATCAATCTGCATTTGTCCCTCTAAATACCATTACACTGGAAGGAAATGCCTATCATCCAAGCGATGTTATTAACACTTATCAATGGACAAAAATTGCAGGAAATACCTTAACGCTTTCTGGACAAAACACTGCATATCTATCTTGTCAGAACCCGCTTCCAGGTACTTATACCTTTCTTTTGACCGCAACAACTCTTAGTGGTTTTACAGGAACAGATACCTTATTACTCCATATTTTGGAAGAACCACAAGCTCCTATTGCTAATGCAGGCAATGATATTGGATTATCGGCAGGGCTTACTTCTAGCGCTTTAGATGCTTCCGCTAGTTCAACGTCTAATGGTCAGATTATTAGTTATCAATGGCATCTAATTAGGGCCGATGAACATCCTTTTACCAAGACGTTTATCAATTTCACCAACAGCACACACCAAGCAAATAGCCCTTGGAATAACTATAATGGAACAATTACTTCGGGTTCTATTATTAATAACCTAATAGATTCTCTTGGTAATAACACCACTATTAGTATAGAATTATTGGACAACTGGGACGGAATTAACGCAGGTGGAATGGTAACGGGCAACAATAGTGGTGTCTTTCCTGACCCTGTCATTAAAGCTTCCTACTGGTTTCAAACAGGCACACGTCAATTGCGTGTCTTTGGATTAAATCCAAACGAATTATACAACTTTGAATTCTTTGGCAGTAAGTATGGTGGTGGTAATCGAACAACTATTTATTCTATTGGAGAAAAAAATGCTAGTTTAGATGCTGCTTTAAATAATACAATTACCGCTAATTTGGATTGGATTGAAGCAGATGATAATGGAGAAATTTTAATTCAGGTATCAAAAGGCAATGGTGCTATTGAGGGCTATTTAAACGCATTGGTGATCAAAAAAACAAACTTAATCCTTAGCCCCTCCAATATGGTTACACCAAGTATTACTGGATTGACCAATGGTACTTATTTGGTAAAGTTAAAGGTAATAAACGATAAATGCTTGAGTGACTTAGATACCATGTCTATCCTTGTTGGATTGACCAATCAACCTTCTATTCAAAGCAATACGATAGAAAATTTAATTCTTATTCATCCCAACCCCAGTACCAATTTGGTAACGCTTTCAATCGACAACTATAAGACCCCCTTGCAATGCAAACTACATACTTTAGATGGTCAACTAATACATACACAATCTGTCCAAAATGCTCAAACAAGTTTAAGTGTTCAGCACTTTCCTGCGGGGATATACTTGATTGACTTGCGCAATGAACTTGGTCATGTCATTTGGCGTTCTAAGCTGATTAAACAATAAAACTTAAAGTAAGTTAAGTGTTTAGGTTCACTTTTTTTTAGTTAAAAATACTTGCTTGACTTGCTTTTATAATTCTTTTTGCGGAACTTAAGCAGCTGTACTTGCTGTCAAAACTTTAAAGTGATAATAATACTAAAATTAGTATACTCATTATCAGCAGTTAAGTAGTATCTATTACGAAAAAGCATCTTATTACAAAGAATTTAGGTACTAGAAACACCTTTATATATGAGAAAGTCTACAAATGGTAGGCTTTCTCTTTTTCTTCAATTCCACGAATTACTTTACTAAATCTATTTATATGAAATATTACGTATGCTTGCTATTTATTCTAATAACAAGTGCTGCCAAGAGCCAAAATTACATTAAAACATTAGAAGAAAATAAAACCTGGGAATTGGTACATCACATAGGAATGGGTGTTATGAATTATCCTACCTACCATGTTTCTTGTGATACCATAATGAATGGTTATGAATATTACAAACTATGGAACGACAACAAGCAATGTAAAGGCTATTTGAGAGAAGATACTATTGCACAGCAGGTCTATTTTGTAACGACGGATTTTTACCCAGAAGTCTTGACGATTGATTATTTATTAAATCCTGGAGATACCTTTGCCTTTACTTATGACTTTGATCCTAGCAGTACAAACGGGACCATTGTAGACACCGTTAGCCATTGGGATACCATATTAATTAATCAAGTGCCACACAAACGGATTCATTTCTCGCATATGGGAAGTGTTATTGGTGGTCCTAACTTAACGTTCACAGAAGGGCGTGGCGATTTTTTTGCAGGCGTGGCGCACAGTCATCCTTCCTTAACCGATCAAACTAGCGTCAATGCGGTTTACGCAAATTCAACGATAAGCTGTGGTTTATTTTCTAGTATTGATAATGTAGCAACTTCTCTGGATCTTATAAACATTTACCCAAATCCAGCTCAAGATGTGCTCAACATCCATCTTAAAACCCAAAAGCAAATCAATGATTATTGCGTCAAAATCACCAACTTATCTGGGCAGGTTTTATACAGCAAAGAAATAAATTCAACGCTCGATAATATTAGAATTGAAGATCTTAGCAAAGGCGTTTATTTTATAACTGTTTTTGATGCACAAAAAATGATCGCAGTTCGAAAGTTCATTAAAAACTAG
>CALDEP010000022.1 GCA_937942475.1 uncultured Aureispira sp. | reverse complement strand
CCTTCAGATCAGTTGGAATTATCTGCTGGTTGGGGTGGTGTTGGTCGAGGTGTTATTGGTACCTTAGGGGTTACGTTTAATAACTTCTCTTTGAGAAATTTATTAAAACCAGAAGCATGGAATCCTTTGCCACAAGGAGATGGACAACGTTTGTCTTTGCGTGTACAAACAAATGGACGTTTCTACCAATCGTATAACTTCTCTTTCACAGAGCCTTGGTTGGGTGGTAAAAAGCCAAATTCATTTACGCTTTCGGCTTATCACACGAACTTTAACAATGGATTTAGCCAAGAAAGTTCTGCTTTCCAACGCCTGCAAATTACAGGAGCATCTATTGGATTGGGAACAAGATTGCGTTTCCCAGATGATTTCTTTGTGTATCAAATTAGTTTGAACTATCAAAACATGGACTTGTTGCGTCGTTTTGATTTTGAAATTCCAACAGGATCATTCCATAACTTAAGTTTGAGTCAAACACTTTCAAGAAACTCTGTTGATAATCCAATTTTTCCTCAAAAAGGATCAAACATATCTTTAACCTTGAAGTTAACACTTCCATACTCTTTGTTTAGTAATAAATCGGAATCAGAGTATGCTTTGATGGATCCAGCTAAGAAGTTTGAATTGTTGGAATACCACAAGTGGGATTTCTTGGCAGAATGGTATGGTAAGATTGTGAAAAACTTTGTGGTAAAAGTTGGTGTTAAAATGGGATTCTTAGGATTCTACAACGCCAATGTTGGATTGTCTCCATTTGAGCGTTACGAATTGGGGGGTGATGGTATTTCAAACTTCCAAGGTTTGCAAGGAAAAGACATTATCTCTTTGAGAGGTTATCGTGATCCTGTAACCGATGTTTCTGCGGCAAATGCTCAAGGAGCAGCTATTTACAATAAAATTACCATGGAATTGCGTTACTTGATTTCTCCAAACCCTAGTGCTACTATTTGGGTATTAGCCTTTGCAGAAGCAGGAAATGCCTGGTCGAATTTTGACGACTATAATCCATTTGAATTAAAACGTTCTGTAGGAGCAGGTGTACGTGTATTCTTGCCTATGTTTGGAACACTTGGATTTGATTATGGTATTGGATTTGATAAACCACATTTGAATGGTAGTAACAAGGTAACCGATTATGGTGCCTTTAATATTGTTCTTGGTTTTGAACCTAAATAAACGTTTTGCTGTTATAAAAACAGTGAAGACATATTTAGAATAGATTATTGCAATAAAAGCCGAATTGTGCGTGTTCACAATTCGGCTTTTATTATGTTTCTATTTAAGAGTTTTGTAGCCCAACTTGGGCTTCAATTTCCTTGTAAAAGCTAGGAAAGCGACTTTTTTTAGAAAAAGGACGATATTTAATTCAATATGTTGTTGGATAAAGTTAAAGTTTTTTTAACTTTATTCGAGTAAAGAAAACAGAAGGGACTATTTCCCTATATTTTATAATAAAACAAATTATATTGGCTAAAAAATTTAATAGGAGAAACACCTATAGGAAGAGCAATCAACCAGAACACAAAATTAATGCATTCATTAAAGCAACTGAAGTACGATTGGTTGGGAGTAATTTTAAAGACATCAGTAAAGTAGCAGGTAAAGACCTAGAACCAGGTGTTTATCCAACGGCAAAAGCCTTGGAATATGCTACTAAAATGGAAATGGATTTAGTAGAAATTTCTCCTAAAGCATCTCCTCCTGTTTGTAAAATTATTGCGTACAAAAAGTTTTTGTACGAAAAGAAGAAAAAAGAGAAAGAGCTTAAATCTAAACAGGTAAAAGTAGTCGTTAAAGAAATCAGATTTGGTCCAAATACAGATGACCATGATTTTGATTTTAAATTGAAGCATGCTAAGAAGTTCTTAGAACAAGGAGCAAAAGTAAAAGCTTATGTTCAATTTAAAGGACGTACGATTGTCTTCAAGGATAGAGGTAGAGATCTTTTAAGAAGATTCTTGAAAGAATTAGAAGGTATTGGCTTTCCTGATTATCCGCCTAAGATGGAGGATAGAAGAATGCATTGTACCTTAGCTCCTAAGAAAATGGGTAAGGTCAAATCTTAACATTCAATTAGGTATAACTTCGGTAAAAAGCCTTTTAATGATTCTTATCTTTTTCCCTGAATCCTGTCTTGCTAATAAGATAGGGTAAATATATTCTATTGTCCTTTTTTATATGTAAATTTAGAAAATATTTTCTATCTTGGAAACTATATTTTAGGAAATTAGATGGATAAAAATCAGTATAATTATAATTTTATGTTTGGAGCAAAAAAAGAGAATAATTTACATAAAGGAGCTTCTTCATCTGCTCATAACAGCCTCGTATTTGGTACCGTAATTACTGGAAACCTTAGGTCAAAAACAGATATAAGGATTGATGGTAAACTAGAGGGGAATTTAGAGAGTGATGCTAAAGTGGTCGTTGGTAAAAATGCTTTAATTCTTGGTAACATTGTTTGCCAAAGCATTTTAATTGAAGGAAAGATAGAAGGTAATATTACAGCCAAAGGTGTTTTGCACATTCAAAGTGCAGGCATTGTATATGGAGACATAAGAACCAATAAGTTAATTATTGAGGATGGTGCTGTATTTGACGGAGCTTCTATAATGAAAAAAGCGACTTTAACACAGAAAAAAAATGGACAAGAAGAAGCCTCTAGAGCAAAACAAAACGTCCAAAAAGCAAGTTAATTTCCTAAAGTATGCCAGTATGGCTACTCAAATGGGAGTGACTATTGGTTTGTTTATATTTATTGGATTAAAGCTAGATGCTTGGTTAGAAACGAAAGTACTTTTTGTTTTAATTGGCTCTCTTTCGGGAGTTGGTTTATCATTGTACCATTTTATCAGGCAAGCAATTTCAGATAATGAGTCGTAATTTTTAGAGGAATATGATTTCGCTCGAAAACAGCATTTAATTGATTAGCAGCATTGTTTTTTATTGTAAATTACTAAGCACTGTTAATCAATTGAATGTGAGTTGTAGCGTTTGCAAGCGCCTACTAAAACTAGAAATACGATTTTTAATACACAAGGAGAATGACTCCCAAGAAATTTTATATACAGCTTACGATCTTATCAATTTTTGTTGCTTTATTGTTAGTGCTTTTAGGCATGTCTAATTTAATAGGTTCTCATCTATTTCTATCGTGGATTAGTTGGGGATTCTTTATTTTATTTTCTGTAGGCTTGTTTTATGCCTCTTCTAAAAGTGCGAATAGCGAAAACAAACATCTGTTTGGGCAAATTTTTCTGTTGTCTATTTTTTTTAAAATGCTTTTTTGTGCAACGATATTGATTGTTTATATGTTGCTAACGAAGCCTGAAACAGGACACTTTGCTTTGCCATTTTTATTAGTTTACTTAGTGTTTACCATATACGAAGTCTATTTTGTAACGAAGTTAGCAAAACCATAAAAATTCATGTACGAATCTAATGTGAACGATAACTATAAATTGATGGTAGATCCTACTAATTTGAATTGGGATTTATTAGAAATTAAAGACGGAAAATTTCATATTTTACAAGACAATCAATCTTTTGATGCTACGGTATTGGAAGCCAATTATGAGACGAAGACATTTCGTATTAAAATTAACAAAAACGTCTACGAAGTAAATCTAAAGGATAAATTTGATTTGTTGGTAGAAAAATTAGGCTTCTCCAATATGACAACTCAAAAGGTAAATAACATCAAGGCACCAATGCCTGGGCTTGTTTTGGATATCTTGGTCAAAGTAGGAGATGTGGTTGCAAAGGGAGATTCTGTCTTGATTTTGGAAGCCATGAAGATGGAAAATGTCATCAAAGCAGAAGGAGATGCTGTTGTGAAAAGTATAGAAATAACAAAAGGAACTCCTGTAGAGAAAAATCAAATATTGGTGGAATTTGAATAAGAAAGTCAAATTTTGACCCACTGATTATTACTATAAAAAGATTAAAAAGGATTCTAGCAAACTGCTAGAGTCCTTTTTTTTTCGACTTCCTGTTTGGCTTTTGACGAATAAAATACATTCTTTTATTAAATAAATATTATTTTTGTTCTTGTCCCCGCCTTAATTCAAAATTTTAACTAACAAAACGTATTATGAACAAAATTTTTATTTTTATTTTGATTAGCTGCTTGTTTGTTGCTCAAGGTATTGCACAAACAACAAATCAAGGACAACCAACTAGTTGGAGTCAGAAGACTTTGGGAACAGCAATTGATTATTATCAGATGCCTAAATTTGATGTAGAAAAACAAAAAAAAGTAGATGCATTGAACGATGCAACAGGGATGAAACCTTGGCAGTTTGGATATGAGCACAATGTCAATTTCAACTTAAATAACAGCGGAACTTGGACCACATTGTCGAATGGAGATCGCATTTGGCAAATCGAATTTGAGTCAAAAGATGCTTTGAGTATGAATTTAGTGTTTGATGATTATGAATTACCTTCTGGCGCAACACTTTATTTATACAATCCTAAAACAAAAGAAGTTCAAGGAGCTTATACGAGTAAAAATAATAGTGCGGACAGAATGTTAGGGACAACGCTTGTTCAAGGAGATAATATAGTGGTTGAATATTATGAGCCAAAAGCAGCACAAGGAAATGGTGCTTTAAATATTAGCATGGTCGTGCATGGCTACCGTTCTTTGGGAGCTTATCCTAGAGAAAAAGCCATTAAAGGACTTAACGATGCTGGAGCTTGTAATCACGATGTCGCTTGCCCATTGGGTTTAGGCTGGGAAGATCAGATTAATTCTGTGGCGATTATTATAGTAGGAGGAAGTGGTAGTTGTACTGGAGCGCTTATTAATAATACCTCAAATGATGGAACGCCTTATTTTTTGACTGCAAATCACTGTGGAACAACGGGTTTGGGCGCTTGGGTCTTTCGTTTTAACTGGGATAGCCCAGTACCTGTTTGTGCTCAGAATGGAACTAGTCAAGATCCAGGGGGACCTTATAATGAAGTAAATGGGGCTACTTTGCGTGCCAACAATGGCGGCACTGATGTTGCTTTAATGGAATTGAATAGCATACCAACTGGAAATGTTTATTATGCAGGTTGGGATAGAAGTTCAACGCCTGCAACTCAAACAACTGGAATTCATCACCCTAGAGGCGATGTTAAGAAAATTTGTCGTGATGACGATCCAGCAACCATGTCTACCATGAGTGGTGCAGATGTTTGGGAAGTGGCTGATTGGGATCAAGGTGTAACGGAGCCAGGTTCTTCGGGTTCTCCTTTGTTTAATCAAAATCAGTTGATTATTGGTCAGTTATTTGGTGGTGGTGCCGCATGTTCTGGTACCAATGACAATGGGCAGGAAGATAATTATGGTCGATTAGATATTTCTTGGAATGGTGCAAGTGCTTCTGAGCGTTTGAACGATTGGTTGGATCCAGGAAATACAAATGTTTTAACGCATTCGGGCTACAACCCTAATGGTCCTGGCGTTGCATTGGATGCTGGTGTTGCTCAAATTGGTGGAATAGAAGATAATTATTGTAATGTAGATTCGTTTATGCCTGAGCTTTCGATTCGCAACTACGGAAATGATACCATTACTACCCTAGATATTATATACGATGTAGATGGAACAACTTACCCCACTTATTCTTGGATGGGAAGCTTGGCTCCAAATACGATTACAACAGTTGTCTTGCCAACACTTACGGCAGGAGCTGGGGCACATACTTTTAATGCAACAACGATCTTACCTAATGGATCTTTAGATTCTAATTTGGTGAACGATGCTCGCAGCGTATCTTTCTTTATTACCTTGGGTGGACAGGCGATTGATTATGCTTTGGCAATGGATTGTTATGGAAGTGAAATCTCTTGGACCATTAGCGATTCTACAACAGGACTTGTCTTGTATAGTGGTGGTCCTTATAATAATAATTTTACTAGCATAGATACCTTGATGGATCAACTTTGTTTGGCAGATGGATGTTATCGTTATGCTATTTATGATTCTTATGGAGATGGTTTGGATGGCACGAATGGATTCTGTGGTCGTTCAGGCGATTATTGGTTGACAGATGTTCTGGGCAATGCCTTGGTTCGTATGACAGCGCCAAATGGTGATTTTGGCGATAGTGCGGTACATTATTTCTGTTTGCCTTATGTTATTAATAACCAAACGACTCTAAATAAATTCAACGAATTTAAGGTGTTTCCAAATCCAACGGATGGAATGGTTTATATTGATTTAGCACTAAAAGAATCGGAAGAAGTTCAATTAGAGTTATACAGTGTCACTGGACAATTATTACAACAAATTAATACGCCAAATATAGTATCAGAGCGTTTTGAGTTTGACTTGAAAGCGTATAGTGCTGGAATGTATTTTGTTAAGCTTCGAATAGGAGATAAGACCTACGCTAAAAAGGTGATTAAGGACTAATAGGCTTTAAAAAATAAGATAATTTTAAAAAACACGCTATGGATTTTGTAAATCTGTAGCGTGTTTTTTTTTGTTTTAGGAATGGAATATTTTTCTTAAAAGATGGTATTATATTCCTATCTGAGAGCAAACTCTAGATTAAATGGACGCTCTACATCTAATCATAGAAATTGCAAAACCATTATCTTCTTTTTTTACCTCTACATATTTTTTTTCTTCATTGCCTTCTTCAATGTTTTCGGCTGTAATCGTGCAATTAAAAGCATAATCTCCTTTCTCGGTTTTGCCGATAAATTCAAATTCTAAAAAATAAGGATTGGTTTCATCTGCACCACTAAATCCATGCATACAAGCGTGTTTTGCTTTGAAATGAGAGACATCTATTTCATCCTTATACTGCTCACAATAAGTGTTGATAGAACCGTCTATTTCTGTTTCGTCTAGATCGCCATAAATAAAATTGGTTGCGAGGACTCCCATCTCACTTAGGGCTTGCGTCACTTTGACTTGATCTATTCGCCCTTTATAGTTCTCAAATAACCACTTTGCTGTGGCTTTATCATCTCCCTTTAGGTCTTTCAAGGCGTCTTCTAGCCCCACTTTGTTATCAAGTTTATCTGTCTCTACAGGGGCTGACTTTTTTTCCTCTACCTTGCTTTGAGTCTTTTTATCCTCTTTCGGGGAATTACAGGCGATTGCTGTCAGAAGTAATAATATAAATAATAGATTTTTGTAGTTCATTGTGTTGTGGTTTTTTAGTGATAATACTTCGTGCATTTTTTGTTTTTAGTACTGTATAAGAAGCATCGCTTCGTCACCATTTGCACCTTATCAAGATAAGAAGAGTAGGGCGTCCTCATTTTGTATTAGCATGTTTTTTTCGGATAAAAGGTGTCGGAGCGATGCTCCTTTTATCTTTTTTTTGTTTTTTTTAGAAACGGTGTCAGGGCGATGCCCTTTTTAAGTGTGTCGCATTTACTCCTAAAAAAATAGTATTAAAAATCTTTAATTTTAAACAACTTCGATCTCATAAATATGATTCTAAGGTACTTGGAAATTTGTTTTCAAACAAAAGATAGATAAAAATAGGGAGATTTACGAAAAGAGAACTTGTTGAACCATAACTTTCTTAGGGAAGTTTTAAGTGAGTCTAAAGCCAAATAGATCTGATTGGTTAAGGTTTTGTTTAAGTTTTTTTTCAGTTTATAAAAAAAATAAATACTGTTTAAGTAACAAAAAAGCTTGTTTGAGGCGCCCTAAGGCTGTTTTAATGCTGTTTTGTGTTCTTTGTTATAATGCCTTAATGTTTTTTGTTTAACTTTTTTTGATTAAAAGTTAAACAATAACTCAAAAGCTGCGTTTTCAAAATTAAACAAGCGTGGCCGCCAGTTTATAAATAGAATACTTTTTCTTCTAAAGAGGGACTAGAAATTCTAGCCTTAAAGATTTCAGAGTAAGGGGTGTTATTATAAAAATAAAGATCTACTAAAAGAGTAAAATAATGAAGAGTCAACTTAAATTAGTCAAGTACGCTGCAATTATAGGAGCAATGGTCATCTTAATGTCTTCTTGTTTGATGAATGGTTCAGGGAAGAAGTTTCAGAAAACAATAGCAGGCGAGCCGCTTGACGCTATCATTGTTCCTGGTTATCCTTTTGAAGATGGTAGATGGAGTATGATCATAAAACTTAGAGTTTATTGGGCGGCTTATTTGTACAATACTGGCGTTGCAAAGAATATCATTTTTTCTGGAAGCGCTGTTTACACCCCTTATGTAGAGTCTAAAATAATGTCTTTGTATGCGCAGGAGTTAGGAGTACCTGCTGCAAATATTTACACAGAAGAAGAGGCAGAACATAGTTCAGAAAATTTGTATTACTCGTACAAGATGGCTAAAAGAGAGGGTTTTGATAAAGTGGCCTTGACAACAGATCCATTTCAAACAGGATTTTTAAAGCCATATATCAAGAAAATGGGTTTTGACGATTTAATTATACTTCCGATTAATTTTCAAAAGCTTAAATTGAGCGAAATGGAAACGCCAGAAATAAATGCTTCACTAGCTTTTGTAGAAGATTTTTTATCCCTTACTTCAAGACAAGATGTTGCCACTCGTAAGATGGGAACAAAGGGCAAACTTATCAAATATGAAGAAGGAGATCTTCCTATGTAGGTTTATTTTAAGTAGGTGGGCAAAAGAAAGCGTACAATGAAAATGTTCTAGTTTTTTTGGCTATCAAGGCAGTAAAACAGGAAGATAGCGGGCTATCTGAGTTTTTTACTAACACTCGCACAGCGATCTGGTCTATTTTGTACAGTGT
>CALDEP010000021.1 GCA_937942475.1 uncultured Aureispira sp. | reverse complement strand
TCGCTGAAATTTTCTACAATTTAGCACAACAAGCACCCAATGAATTGGGATTGCTACAACAGTGGGCTGGAGCAATTAAAACGGACGCAAAGGCATTCCAATACAATGAAAAAGTATTGTTTCAAGGCTCTGATGTTTCTGGTGAAATCAACAAAACACATCAATCAAAATCTGCGATGTTGACGATTATCTTCTCGCAATAAATCGATTTTTTCGATTTGCATAAATAGGGTATCAGGAACTTTTGAAGGCCCTGATACCCTATTTTTTTATTCTTGAGCAATTAAATCAGGGCGAATTTTCTGCGCTAAACTCCACAAAACAATTCCCATAGAAACAGAAATATTGAAGGAATGCTTGGTTCCAAATTGAGGGATTTCAATACAAAAATCTACCGTATTCATAATATCTTGATCGACTCCCTTTACCTCATTACCAAAAACAACCGCCACCTTATCTTGCGCCTGAACAGAAACATTTTGAAGCGCAATGCTTCCTTCTGCTTGCTCTATAGCGGCAATTTGAAAGCCCTCTGCTCGATAATGCGCTACCGCTTCTTGGGTGTTCTCAAAGTGTTGCCAAGCAACAGATTTGGTTGCGCCAATCGCTGTTTTTAGAATTTCTCGATGAGGCGGTTGTGCTGTGATGCCACAAAGTGCAATTTCTTGAACCAAAAAGGCGTCGCTGGTACGAAAAGCAGATCCTACATTGTGTGCCGAACGGATGTTGTCAAGGATGACAATGATGGGTGTTTTTGGGGTCTCTTTGTATGACTCTACCGACAATCGGTTGAGTGCTAGCATGGATCGCTTTTTCAAAATTTGTGTTGTTTAGGTGATGTATTAATTCTAGTACAAATTTAAAAACTAAATTGGTTATTTACTGATGTTACGCAAAAAGCTTTTTCCATTGCAATTAAAACCTCTCTTTGCTTTTGAACCCTTATTTTAATTTTTAATGTTGAAGGCTTAATTTTTAATGCTAATTCTACTATAAAGCATTAAAAATTAAGCCTTCAACATTCAGAACAAGTTTATACAAGAATACTTGGAGTTATGCATAACATGCAATTATAAGATAAAAGCTCTTTTGCTTCCTAAGCTTCAATCCACTCTTCTTGAAAGGTTTTATCATCAATAAACACCTTAGAAACGTATTTTCCTTTTGGTAAGTCCAGTGCTTTTAATTTGAAATTGAAGCGTATTTTGCCACCTTTCTGTGCCATGTCTTTGAAGACTTGCTGGACCATTTCGCCCGCTTCGTTAAAAATTTGACAAGTGACCACAGCGTCTTCTGTCAAGGTATATTCGTGGTGCCCATAAATAACAATCGCCTCACCAGTAAAGGCGACTTGACTTTCTCGACCATCTTTGTACCGAACGGTATACTTGGGAAGTGGTTTGTTGGTTAAGTCAGCGACAAATTTTTGAATCTTTAGAGCTGTTTTTAAATCATCGTGGTGTAAACCTTTTAAGTCATGATCGTTTGTAACCGTCCAAACCGCATGTTGTGCCGTATATTCGCTGTCTTTGATCTTAGATAAAAAACTCGCCAGTTCTAGTAATTTTCCATTGGCATTTTCTTTTAAATCAAACAAACTTTCTGTCTTGGGGCTACGATAATTGGATTGCGTACAATAGCTGACAAATTTGGGGCTAATACTTCTACCTGCCTTGACGAGCAAGGTGCGTTCTTGTAGAATAATTTGATCTTGTTCGGAAGTATCTCTAGAGGCAAATTGAAGTCCTGTTGAAAAGTGAACTTTGATGTCTTTTCGTTTGTGTACGTTTTTTAAGTAGAGTTGCAAGGACTGATAGTCTGGACATTTTACAGTAGAAAGGACAATGATTTTTTGGTCAATCGCATCTTGCAAACTTAGGGTTTTGACATTGCTGTCTGGAGCTGCTTGTAGGCTTATAGATCCTGCTAAAAGTACTAAAATAAAATATCGAAGGTTCATATTGTCTTTTTTGAGGGTGGTATTAATCAATAAGATGTTATCTTTGTTGCTAAAGTAAAGGATGAAAGCTTTTTTGAATAAAGCAGTTTATTAGTCTAACATTTATTAGATTAACACTTCGTGGAGTTTTTAGTTTTTTGATAAAAAACATAAAAACACATCTTACATTAGATTGATTATTAGCTTATTAGTGCTTTGGTTGCATGAAAGTCATCTAGCTGATAATCAATCTAATATGATTTCTACACGAAGTGTTGTTAGATCTAAATACTGGTTTTGAATAGATTTAGAGCCTCAGTTATTAATGAATGATTTTGTCCTAAACTCAACTTTGTTATCTAAACGAAAAAAAGGAAGGGCATAGTATGAATTTAAGCAAAGAAGATTTGGCAAGATACAGTCGTCATTTATTGTTGTCAGAAATAGGACAAGAAGGGCAAGAAAAACTAAAAGCATCCAGTGTGTTGGTGGTTGGTGCAGGAGGTTTGGGTTGTCCCATTTTGCAATATTTAGCGGCAGCAGGAGTGGGGCGCATTGGGGTGATCGACTTAGATGTTTTGGAAGAAAGTAATTTGCAGCGGCAAATTTTATATACGGTAGAAGACGTAGGAACGAACAAAGCCTTGGCAGCACAAAAGCGATTGTTAGCCCTCAATCCATTGATAGAGGTGATTGCTTATCCTTATGCCTTGGATACGTCTAATGCTTTGGAGCTGTTTGAGCAATATGATTTTATTGTTGATGGGACGGATAATTTTGCAACTCGCTATTTGGTGAATGATGCTTGTGTGATAACAGAAAAACCCTTGATTTATGGCTCTATCTTTAAATTTGAAGGACAAGTAGCGGTTTTTAATTATCAAAATGGACCCAGTTATCGTTGTTTGTTTCCCAATCCACCTGCTCCTGGCGAGGTGCCGAATTGTTCGGAAGTTGGAGTTTTGGGCGTCTTGCCTGGCGTGATAGGAGCGATGCAAGCCAATGAAGTATTGAAACTAATATTGGGCTTAGGAAATGTTTTGTCTGAGAAATTGTTGGTTTATAATGCCTTAAATGCCGAGAGCTTAATTTTGAATATTAAGGCGAATCCAACGGTTATCAGTGAAACAAAAGCACTAAAAACTACCTTCAAAGAAATGAATTATGACGCTTTTTGTGGGCTGGAAAAAAGCCTTGAAATTGCGGAAATAAGTCCTCTGGTTTTAGCTGAAAATTTAGAAAAATATATCCTAATAGATGTTCGAGAAACGTGGGAACAACCTCGTCACAAAGCCTTGGAAGGGATTGATATTCCTTTGCCTCGTTTGATGCTTTGGAAGGATAAAATCCCAAAAGACAGACCTGTGGTGGTGCTTTGTGCGAAAGGGATTCGAAGTAAGATTGCCATTGAGCAATTGCAAAAGCAATTTGGATATAC